>NZ_DATCRF010000741.1:0-5014 GCF_036569125.1 Chitinophaga sp.
TGAACGCTGAGTGCTGAACGCTGAACGCTGAACGCTGAACGCGTACTTCGCAAGATCACTACTCATCTATTTGCTCAGCTGCTGCCGGAGGTGCAAACGAAAGGACCTTGCCCGGTGTCACACGCTTGATAAAGCCTAATAAACTTAACAGCGCTGATACGATTATCCAACGTCAAATATTTATTCAAACAAGCGGGCGCAGTCCGTCGTTGCACCTCCGGTGGAAAGCTAAAAAAAAACTAGCTTATACGATAACCACAACTAAATACTTATTCAAACAAGCGGGCGCAGTCCATCGCTGCACCTCCGGTGGAAAGCTATTTACCACAAAAAAAACTAAGTAGCTTATACGATAACCACAACTAAATATTTATTCAAACAAGCGAGTAAAATCCGTCGTTGCACCTCCGGTTAAAGGCTGCCTCATCATATTAAAATCAGAAAGCTAAATTGATCAATTCATTTGCAAAATCGATATGGCACTGGGGTTCAGCAGAAAAAAATTTATGAAAATAAAAAGGATTGGCTTATATTTCATAAGATCGCTGTACTCATCAAGCTCCCGAATGAAAAACCCGAAATCAAATGAAATTTCCTCTTAAAAACTCCATTATCTCCGGTGCAGTAGGTATGCTTTTACTTTCTGCCTGTAGCAAAACATCACTTGTCACACCTGATGTACCCGTCACTAATGAGCTGTCTGTAAACAAAGGCGTAACGGCACAGGCTGTACAGCCCGTGGGAACCGTAGTATACACCAGCAACGGTTACACGCTTACCTTCACCAACAATGACGGTACCTTTGATACTGCGGAATATCAACGGTTGATCAACACTTTCTTCACCGTTTATCCAAAGTTGCTAAATCGTTTTTATACCGGCGCTACCAAACAGGTGAAGTTTGTTATAGACCCGAACTACACCGGCGTAGCCTACACGTCAGGCGACGTTACTACCTTCAGTGCGGCCTGGTTCCATAGCCACCCGGAAGACATTGACGTAGTTACCCATGAAGTAATGCACATCGTGCAGCATTACACCGGCGGCACACCCGGCTGGCTAACAGAAGGGATCGCCGATTATGCACGTTATAAATTTGGTGTAAATAACGGTCCTGCCGGTTGGTCATTACCGGCCTGGAATGCTTCGCAAAAATACACGGATGCCTATCGTGTAACTGCACGCTTCCTGGCCTGGCTGGAGCTGCATGTACGCAGCAGCATTGTGAATGACCTGAACACCGCATGCCGTAACAGAACTTACACCGGCAATACCTGGAACCAGCTAACGGGTAAATCCGTTGACCAGCTGTGGTCCGATTATTCACAAAATCCTGCATTATAACTGTAATTAAAATTTGAGCTGAGCACATTAGCGTTGCGATTCTATTCTCTCATCAGGGAGCGATGAGCAGACGGTCCACTTTAAGCAGCGCTATTTATTCCACGAACCGTAACCCACGGCTGTTGTAACCCGGCAGCCGCAAACACCCGTTTTTTTCATTATTTAAACTAAACCGCATGAACTTACAATCGTTCAGAACCAGCACTATGTTAAGTATTCCCGTTCTGTTATTTTCTTTACTAAGCTCCTGTGGCAAGGGAGATAATATTCCTTCACCGTCCGGTAAGGATGCTGCTGTAAAATCCTCTGCCATAGCTGCCCTGGCAGCGCCGCCGGCTACCTGGCAGGAGCATTGGTTTGAGCATGTACAGCTCTTAAACCGCAAGTTCTATGATGATGATGTAGCCGTGTATTTTGACAATGATGTAAGCAGCAGCGTTACCTGGCCCAATACTTATATGGGCGATGTATGGCGTTACACCAAAGGCTTATATGGCTCCTTTGGCTCAGACCCGCGTTTGTTTGCCATTTTCCATACCGGCAAGTACAGCGGCGGCCACCCCTCCACTTATTTTGATGCCAGCCATGATAACCGCAACGTGATAGATGTAGGCTCCAACAGCACCAGCGCCTGGTTATCCGGCACCGGCAACGACCTGGATATTACCACGCACGAAGTAGCGCACATTGTGGAAGGCGCTTCCAAAGGTTATCATAACTCCCCGGCCTTTGGCATCTGGGGCGATAGTAAATGGGCTGAGATCTTTATTTACGATGTATATAAAGGTTTGGGCAGAACAGCTGACGCTACCCGCTGGTATAACCTGGTGATCAATGGTTCGGATAACTTTCCCCGCGCCGGCACGCAATGGTTCAAGAACTGGTTCTATCCCATTTACCAGCTGGGCGGCTCTGCAGGGTTAAATAAATATTTCACCCTGCTGGCGCAGTATTTTCCAAAGAGCGGGCAGAATTATTCCCGGGCAATGAACATGGGCGAGTTTGTACATTTCTGGAGCGGCGCAGTAGGCCGCAACCTGAAAGCGCAAGCCACTACGGCTTTCGGCTGGACCTCCACCTACGAAACGCAGTTTAACCAGGCACGTGCAACCTTCCCGGGGATCACGTATTAATGTGCAGATGTGCGGATATGCAGATGTGCAAATGAATGCGCTGATGTATTAATATGCTGATTGTTAACTAATGGCGGCTGACCATCCGTAAAGGTGGCCAGCCGCTTTTTTGTGGGGATAGGCGGAAAGAGAGGTACCTACCCAAACAGGCAGGGTACAGGTAAGTCATAGGGAGTGCACAGGAGAAACAAGGCTGTGGTCACACGCCACAGGGCGCCGGATCCTGGTGCATAACCGGGTAATCAATAAATCCTTCATCGCCACCCTGGTAAAAAGTATCCGCATCGCCGGCTGTTAGCGGCGCATTCAACCGGAACCGCTCCACCAGGTCGGGGTTGGCAATAAAAGGCCGGCCAAATGCTATAAGGTCGGCCAGGCCGGATTGTAAAATAGCTTCGGCAGAAGCGGCGGTATAACCGCCGGCCAGCATCAGCAGGTTAGGAAAGCGTTTGCGCACCTCCCATAAAAATTCCTGCGGTATGGGCGGGCGTCCGTTGGAGGATTGATCAGAGAGGTGGATGTACAGCAGATCAAATTGCCGCAAGGCATCGGTAAGGTACAGGTGCGTGGCTGCTTCTTCGGCATACGGAGGCAGGTCGTTCAACCCTGCAAAAGGGGAGAGCCTGATGCCCGTACGTTCCCGGCCAATGGCTGCTGTAACGCCTTCCACGATCTCCAGTAAAAAGCGGCTGCGGTGCTCAATACTGCCGCCATAACGGTCGGTTCTGCGGTTGGTGTGCGGGTGCAGGAACTGCTCCGGTAAAAAGCCATGCGCGCCATGGATCTCTACACCATCAAAACCTAAGGCTATAGCAGTTTCAGCAGCCTGTATATGTGCATCGATCATGGCTTGTGCACCGGCAATGCTCAGCGCCTGTGGTTCCGGCATGGGCAAATGCCGGTCCCCGGAAATACGCATCATACCAGCTGCCCTTACTGCAGAAGGGGCCACCAGCGGCGCTTCCCCTTCATGGTTCAGCGGGTGGCCTATACGGCCGGTATGCACCAGCTGTACAAAGATCTTTCCATTGCGGGCATGCACCTGGTCCACTACCTGTTTCCAGCCGGCTTGCTGGGCTGTATTATAAATGCCCGGCGCATCCACATAGCCGACACCGTTAGCCGCTACTGCGCTGTTCTCCGCTATGATCAAACCTGCGCCGGCCCTTTGCGCGTAATAAGTGGCAACAGAAGGCCCCGGGATGGTATTTACTGACCGGTGCCTGCTCATAGGCGCCATTACTACCCGGTTGCGGAACGTAAGGCCAGGAGTAACTAATGGCGACAGCAATTTTTCATTCAAGCTCATGATACATTAATTTTTCTGGCATCAAAATTACCGGTAGCCGCTACAGCAGAACAGTGATAAAACAAGGTTTTTCCTGTAAATTGGCAGGTTATGGAACACAAAGTTTTACACCAGCCTTTTGAGCTGTATGTATCTGATATGGAATGCTGGAATGAGCGCCCGCTGATCTACCATTTCTTTGAGATCGTGCGCATCCTGGAAGGCAAGGGCATGCGTGAGGTGAACCGTAATAAATTCCCATACCACAAGGGAAGCATTTTCCTTTTTACACCGCTGGACTGCCGTGGGTTTGACATTGAAACGCCTACCCGTTTCTGCTCCATCCGCTTCTCGGAGGTTTTCCTGAAGCAGTGTAAAAATGAGCAGGACCGGGAACGTATTACGCAGTGGCTTAAACAGCTGGAACATATCTTCTCGCACCATAACCGTTTCCAGGAGCTGCTCGTAAAAAACCCGGGCGACTGTGATATGATCGCTACTCTCATGAGCAGCATGGTGGATGAGTATGAGCAAAAACAATCTTACCATGAAGAGAACCTGCAGCATTTTGTAACACTGATCCTGAACATCCTGGCCCGCAATGTAGCCGGTACTGCAGGCAGCACTGCTACAGGACTGGAATCAGAGCCGCTGATCAACCGCATGCTGCTGTATATTCACCAGCACATTAACCTGCCGGAAAAGCTGAAGATCGAGCACCTGGCGTCACATTTTAATCTCTCTGCAAACTATGTAGGCGAGTATTTCAGGAAGTTTGCCGGGGAAAGCCTGCAGCATTATATTACCCATTATAAAATAAAGCTGGTGCAGCAACGCCTGGCTTACAGCACGCTTACCATTAGCCAGATTGCCGGTGAGCTGGGCTTTACAGACGAAAGCCATTTGAGCCGGCAGTTCAGGAAATATAGCGGTGTAAGCCCGGTGGAGTACCGGAAAAGTCAAAAGGAAAAAATTAAAAATTAAAAAGGGTGAGCGTTTTACCTGCCTGCTAAAATGTCTTCAGATCTTTCCGGTAAAAAGTCCATTCCGGCGTTTCTATGGGATCCGCAGCCTTCAGGGAATACCAGGGAGATAAATTGCCATCTACAGGATTCTTCAGAACATGAATGCTTTGAGCGGGCATGTAGCTTTGAGAAAGCAGGAAGATGGTATCCTTCGTTACAGGGTTATAGGCCATGTCCATCACTGTAACGGCGTGGCCGTAGGGGTCACCCTTCTGCACAAATAC
>NZ_DATCRF010000742.1:0-12903 GCF_036569125.1 Chitinophaga sp.
AAGTTGGTGCTGTGCACGCCGGGTACATAAGAGCAATCCGGCAGGGTGGCGGATACTTTGCCGTTCACAAAATCCGTCATACGTTGTGCAGGCGCTACGAATTTACCGCCGCCCATTTTATAGGCCTGCTGCTCTACCTGCTGCTGGTAGTACATGGCAGCCAAAGGGCCTTTATCTGCAAAGGGAGCAAAGTCTGTTTCATCTACCGTTACTACCATACCGGAGTTGGCAAAGGGGTTATTACGTTTGGAGGGCGACCATCCATTCACCACCAGCTCACCAGGATTAGTAGCAGCGGGTGCAATAATGCCACCTGGACACATGCAAAAAGAAAATACGCCGCGCCCTTCTACCTGCTCAACCAAACTATAGCTGGCAGGCGGCAGGTATTCGCCCCGTACCGCGCAATGATATTGCGCACTATCTATTAATGCCTGCGGATGTTCAACGCGTACACCTAACGCAAAGGGTTTGGCTTCAATCAGGATCTTTTGCTGATACAGCATTTCAAAAATATCACGAGCAGAGTGGCCGGTAGCCAGTATGACATGCGCTGCATCAAAGGTATGTCCGGCAGCGGTACTTACACCTGTGATAGCGCCATTCTTCAACTGTAATTGTGTCACCTTTTCATTAAAGTGTACTTCACCACCGCTGTCAATGATCTGCTGGCGCATAGCAGTAATAATATGCGGCAGCTTGTTAGTGCCTATATGCGGATGCGCTTCATACAATATTTTTTCTGCTGCACCAAAATGGACAAAAACGTTGAGCACGCGATCTACATTTCCACGCTTTGTAGCGCGCGTATACAGCTTACCATCTGAATAGGTGCCGGCGCCGCCTTCTCCAAAGCAGTAGTTGGATTCAGGGTTTACCTCACCGTTCTTATTTAATGCAGCCAGGTCGCGGCGGCGGGTGCGCACATCGGGCCCGCGTTCCAGCACAATGGGTTTAAAACCTGCGCTGATGAGGTGTAATGCGGCAAATAATCCTGCCGGCCCTGCGCCTATAATTACTACGCGCGGTGCATTCAGGCCAAGCGGCTCATATGATGGTATGAAAACTTCACGTGCATGGAAAGGCTCATCCACAAATACCTGTAACGTTAATATATAATATACCTGCTGCCGGGAGCGGGCATCAATAGAACGTTTTAAGATGTTGTAACCGGTAATATTCCTGACGGGAATGCCCAGGGATGCTGCAGCCTGTTGGGTGATGGCTGTATCTGAGGCCGCTTCCTGCGGCAATAATTTTAAAGAGAGCTGTTGTATCATGCAGGTTAGGTATTTATCCTAAAACAATGCAGCCATTATGTATGGCAATTATGTATGACCAGGGAAAAAGTGAAAGGTGAAAAGTGAATGAATCACCTCTCACCTTTTACTATTCATTTAAGTAGTTATACTTAGAATTAAATTGAAAGCAAATCGCAAACAATACTTAGAACGGAAGATCATCAGAATCTCCTCCGCTTTGGGAGGCCGGTACTTCCTGGGAGGTATTATAGTTAGGCATGCGGTCTGCACCAGGCGCTGCGCCGGCTACTACAGATTCCATACGCCATGCATCCAGGTTAGTGATATAGTTCACTTTACCATCTTTTTCCCAGCGGGTGCCTTTTATATTAAAATATACTTTTACGGTTTCGCCTTCATTATAACGGTCTACAATACCGGTACGGTCCTGTACGCACTGGAATTTAATATAGTTATTAATAACCCGGCCATTGATATCATCTGATTTCTCAATAACGAACTCCCTTGTTTTAAAGGTTTCACTGCGTTGAACCGTATTATATTTTACGATCAGCTTTCCTATGATTTCAAAACTCATAAAAATAATTTTTTAACTGTTCAGATGCGCCAAAGATAGGCTTTTGAAAGGATTCGCCGGAAAATAAATTTTACACAGGCTATGCACGGCCCGGCGTTCATATAACAAATTTGCACGGTATTTGATATAGGAACGACATTTTTTTTAATGCAGATACTAACATAGTTTTACACCCGCGTTGAACTTTGTTAACGAGTTGTAAACATCATTTTTTTTGTACCATGTTATTTTATCTTTCATATAGCATATCTATGGTAAACAGGTTAATCAAAATTAGAAGCAACTGTATATCAGACCAGTGTATTTTACCTTTATTGTATTAGTGTAATACACAATGAAAATCAACGCATAAACAAAGGAAAAAGCAACACCAAACAGGAGGACAAAGACTGTAAACAGATGGAGATAAACAAGGGTAGGAAAATTTTTTTTTTCAACATTTTCTACAGATATTCGTCGTCCTGTCTGAAAATTTTCCGGCATCCACCGTTGGAAAATTTTGAATTCGAGAACATCCTTAATTAACAACAATATAATTTTTTTAATCTCAATGAATAAAACTTGCGAACAAGTTTGGGAAAGGTGTCTTAATATAATTAGGGATATTGTGGAATGGCAGCCATTTAAAACCTGGTTTGAACCTATTAAGCCCATCAAACTTGAAAACAATGTTTTAACGATCCAAGTCCCCAGTCAGTTTTTTTATGAATATCTGGAAGAGCATTACGTTGGACTGTTAGGAAAAACCATCAAAAGGGAATTAGGTAAAGAGGCAAGGTTAGAGTACAGAATAGTAGTTGAAAATGGAACACCACACCAGCATCCCAAAACGGTGAATATGCCTACGCAGTTCACGAAGCTCCAGAAAGACAGTGAAGTGGACTTCCCGTTAACCATACAAAATCCGGTTAAGAATCCCTTTGTTATACCGGGCATCAAACGTGTACAGATTGACTCACAGCTCAATCCCAACTACACTTTTGATTCCTTTATAGAAGGCGACTGTAACCGTGTAGCCCGCAGGGCGGGTAAAACGGTTTCGGAGAAACCCGGTGGTACTTCGTTTAACCCCCTGGTAGTATATGGCGGCGTAGGCTTAGGCAAAACGCACCTTGCACAGGCCATTGGCAACGAGGTAAAAAGAGTACATCCCAACAAGGCGGTATTATATGTAAGCGCGGAGAAATTCATTAACCAGTTTATTGATCACTCCAAGAACAGTATTATTAATGACTTCATACATTTCTATCAATTGATAGATGTATTGATCGTAGATGATATCCAGTTCTTTGCCCGTGCTGAAAAATCGCAGGATGCTTTTTTTGCCATCTTCAACCACCTGCACCAATCCGGTAAGCAGCTGATCTTAACTTCCGATAAACCGCCCAAAGACCTGGATGGTTTACAGGAAAGATTACTGAGCCGTTTCCGCTGGGGCCTGAGCGCTGACATGCAGGTGCCTGATTTTGAAACGCGCATGGAGATCCTGGAAATGAAGATGCGTAACGATGGGCTGGAGATGCCGAAAGAAGTGATCAAGTATGTGGCTTATAATATACAAAGCAATGTACGCGAGCTGGAAGGCGCGTTAATATCCCTGCTGGCACAATCTTCCCTGAACCGGAAAGAGATTGACCTGGAGCTGGCTAAGCGCGTGCTGAAATCTTTTGTGAAAACATCTTCCAAAGAGATCACCATTGAAAGCATCCAGAAGATGGTATGCGAATATTTTGATGTGCCTTATGATAAGCTGCTGCAGAAAACACGCAAGCGCGAAATTGTACAGGCCCGCCAGATCACCATGTACCTGGCCAAATCATTTACGAAAAATTCTTTAAAGACCATTGGCGAACATTTTGGCGGCCGAGACCACACTACGGTGATACACTCCTGCCAAACGGTAAAAGACCTGATGGATACTGATATTACCTTCCGCGACAGCGTGATCGAATTACAACAAAAAGTGCAACTGGCCGCTATGTAAGCGCGCCCTCCCTATCCCTGCAACATAACCCTGCTAACCTTATTGGAAAAAATGTCCCGGCTCACGCCGGGACATTTTTCTTTTTTTATACTCTGTTAACCCTTAACAATTTCATAAATTCGTTCATGCGTAAAACTTTCCACGCAGTTAATATCTTTGAGGGGCAATAGCCATATGCAATACGAGGCTACGATATGGGACAGGGTTCAACAAGGGGATGCTACTGCATTTCAGCAGCTGTTTGATGAACACTGGGAGCCCCTCTTTACCTATGCCTGTAAAATATTAAGAGATCCCGCCCTTGCCCAGGATACCCTGCAAAGCTTATTCATTCACCTCTGGGAAAAACATAGTACGCTGCCACAGGTAAAAGCCGTAGCCCCTTACCTGCGCCAGGCGCTGCGCAACCGCCTGCTGAACGTATTGCGGGACCAGCAGGTGTATGAGCACCATGTAGCTGCGTTCCGGCAAGCCGCCCTTGATAGCGATAATTCGCTGCTGGAAGCCCTGCAGGGAAAAGAAACCGAACAACAACTATTGCAGTCTATCAATACCTTGCCGGCGAAAATGAAAAATGTATTTTACCTGCACCGTATTGAAAACCTGTCTGTGACTGAAATAGCCGCCCGTACGGGTTCCTCCGAACAAACCATCCGTAACCAGCTGAATACTGCTTTACAACGTTTAAAAACCAGGTGGAATTCAATTGCCTGGTTCTTTTTGTGAGGATATAAAGAGGAGATAGGGTGTTCCGGTTAACTACTGCTTGTGCTTATTACTTATGTACCTGACCTTGCGTTTATCTCATACTTTTAGCATCCTACCTATATAACGCCCAATGTTACCGAATTGTTAAGCCGATTTAAAAAATAGTTAAACCCTTCCGCAGCCGTGTCTTTATCTAAAAGACAGCTGTATCGTGGACAAAGCTACCCTGCTATATTTACTGGATAAGTTCAAACACGGCCTTTGCACGGAGGAGGAGCAGCAGCTATTATACCGCTGGCTGGACCGGCTGGAGCAGGAAGCCCCGGAACAGGCCTTACTTACCACGGAGGAAAAGCAGCAGGTAAAGCGCAGCATGCTGCAGCACATTCTTTCGGCCACGGCCCCCTCCCGCCGCAGGCTGCCAATGCGCTTACGCTGGATGCAGGTAGCAGCTGCCATTGCCGTACTGGCAGGCATCACTTATTTATTACGCCTGCAGCTTACGCCCAGGCAGCCACACTGGCTTACGCAGCAGAACAACAGCACTGCCGTGCAGCGCCTGTTATTGCCGGATAGCTCACTGGTAATGCTGGGCGCACATACCACCCTGCAATACACCCCCAGCGGCAGAACTATTAAATTATTACAGGGCAAAGCATTTTTTGACGTGCGCAGCAATCCGCAGCAACCTTTTACCGTAGAAAGCAATGGCATACATACCACCGTGCTGGGCACCTCCTTTTCTGTAGCTGCTTACAAACAATTGTATGCCTGCCGGGTAACCGTAATAACGGGCAAGGTACAGGTACATAACTATGGCATTTTAACACCCGCACAACGCATTACCATACCAGCCGCAGAAAAAACAGCGCTGCGCGACAGTGTAGCGCTGCCGGATGCGATGGCCTGGGCCAGCGGCACTATTGTGCTGCGTAATGCCAGCCTGCAGCAGCTGTTAGATATGTTACAGGAGCAGTATGGCATTACGGCCCATACACGGCTGAATACACAGCAGGGGAATTACACCCTTCGCTTACAGGCAGCTATGCCTTTGGAGCAGGTATTAACTATCGTAGAAAAAATAAGTTATAAACCAAAAATCCGCTTCCGCATGCAGCAACATCAACTAACTGTCTATTAAGCCTGGCAATAACGCACCACTGACTATTATTTAAGAAAAAACTACAACTACCTGCAGCTCTTAGCGTAAAAAACAAGCACGCTAAAAGCTAATGGCCTTGTCATGACCTTAACAATTACCCATATGGAAAAAAACAGACCACTATTGCATTCCGCTTTTTACCGTTTGGCCTTTGCGGCCTCACTGGCCCTGATGCTGGTGAGCGCAGTAGCCATGGCCTTACCCGGCTCCGCACAGGTGCTTAAAAAAGTAGTACGCCAGCTGCAGGTGCCTGCCGGCAGCCTTTCCAGCGCATTAAAGAAATTAGAGACCACGGCGGGTATCAGCCTGGCCTATGATGAAACAGCCCTGCAAAAAGTATCCGTTACTTCCGGTACTTACAAAGCCAGCGCAGTAGAAGATATTTTGCAGGCGCTGCTGCGTAATACATCGCTCACTTTTGAAGAGCGCTACAACACCATTCTTATTTATGATAAGGAAATGTTGCAGCACAGCTCTGCACAGCAACAGGTGGCGGAAAAGATCACTCTTGCCGGTACAGTAGCAGATAAGAACGGCCCCTTAATAGGCGCCACGGTGATAGTAAAAGGCACAACCATTGGTACCGGTACGGATGCAGGCGGACGTTTTACCCTGTCGGTAACCGCTGCTGACAACCTGGTATTACAGGTTAGCATGGTGGGTTTTAAAACCGCAGAAGTTCCGGTGGGCGCTCAACGCAGCTTCACCATTTTGCTGGAGGAAAATGCGCTGAACCTGGACCAGCTGGTAGTAGTGGGTTATGGCACCCAGCGTAAAGCCACGCTTTCCGGCGCAGTAGCAGATGTGCAGCTGGATAAGCTTAGCTCCCGCTCCCTGAACGACCTTGCAGAAGCCTTACAGGGCAAGGCGCCGGGCGTAGTGGTACAAAACCAGGGCGGTGATCCTACCTCCGTACCTAAAGTATATATACGCGGCCTGGGTGGCATTAACGGCGAAGAACCGCTGTACGTTGTGGATGGCGCCATTTATACCGGCGGCCCTATTAACCCGAATGACATTGCATCCATGAACGTGCTGAAAGACGCTGCTGCCGCTATTTACGGCGCACGCGCATCCGGCGGTGTAGTGATCATTACCACCAAAAAAGGTAAAGAAGGCGCCGCCACCGTTACGCTGGATGCCAAAGCAGGCTTCCAGATGGCGGCAAAAAAATTAAACACCCTTACGGCCAAACAGTTTGCAGACGTAATGAACACGGCTGCTGATGCAGCCGGTAACCCGCGCCTGGATGCATTTGACGCCAGCAAATACCCCGACGGACAAATTACCCGCACCAACTGGCTGGATGAAATTTTCCGTACCGGTAAGATCCAGGACTATAATGTGAATGTAAATGGCGGCAATGCCAAATCACACTACTACATGGGTTTCGGCTACCGCAAAGGCGAAGGTATTTTGCTGAACACTTACAGTGAGCGCTACTCCTTCCGCATGAATTCCGATGCGCAGATCAAGCCCTGGTTAAAGATCGGTGAAAACCTTTCCTACACTTACACCAACGGTAACGGCACCAACACCACCAGCCCTTATACCGGTGTTATTTATACTGCACTGGGTTACCCGCGTAATATAACGCCTTACACCGCCACCGGCGCTTTCAGCGGCATGCCTGAACAATATGCCGGCGCCTATGGCGATCTGGCTAACCCGGTAGCCATCCTGCAACGCCTGGATTATAAAGAGCCGGTAAACAACATTAACCTGAACCCTTATGCAGAGATACAGCTGACCAAAGACCTGCTGTTCCGCTCCAACTTTGCAGTTACCAAATCGTTCGATAACACCAAGAGCTTTACTACCAAAGCGCCGGAGATCGGTAAGATCAGTAACAGCAATGAGCTGCGCCAGCAGATCAACAACTTTTCTGAAATACTCTCTGAACAAACACTGACCTATAACAAACAGCTGGGCGATCATCACCTGAACGTACTGGCCGGTTATACCTTTCAGCAGCATGACGGCGATTTTCTGACCGTGTTTGCCAATGGCTTTAACGATGAACGGAAGGAATACCGTTATTTCGATAACGCCACCATCCTTAACAAACCTTCCAGCGGAAAAGATAAATGGGCTATTGAATCGTTCCTGGGCCGCGTGAACTATGATTACCGGAACAGGTACCTGTTAACAGTGTTAGGCCGCAGGGATGGTACTTCACGCGTAGCAGCCGATCACCGTTATGAAAATTATTACTCTGTTTCAGGTGGCTGGGTGCTTACGGAAGAAGATTTTTTACATGACATTAAATGGCTCAACTTCCTGAAGCTGCGTGGCAGCTATGGCCTGTTAGGCAACCTCTCCAGCCTGCCCAGCAATGCGCTGAACATTCCCATGAAAGCCACGCAGATCTATATGGGCATTGATCCTACACAGATAGGCGGCTATGCGGAAGATGCCCTGTCTAACCCCTACCTTACCTGGGCTAACTCACGCCAGGTGAACATTGGTACCGACATTGGCCTGTTTAACAACAGCCTTTCATTAGTGGCCGATTATTTTGTGAAAACCACGGGAAAAATGCTGATGCAAACCGCACCGCCCAGCACCGCTGGTGTAAGCAATGGCGCATGGAAAAATGCCGGTAAGTTCCGCGACAATGGTATTGAGCTGGGATTGAACTATAACGGCAGCAGCGGTAAAGACTTTCAATACAGCGCAGGCATTACCTTAACCAAGCTGAATAACAAGCTGCTGTCGCTGGATGAAGGCAGAACCACTTTGCCCAACAGCATTAATGTGCGCAGCAGCCTTACCCCCATCCGTATTGAAACCGGCCACCCGCTGTATTCATATTATGTGGTAAGGACCGATGGCATTTTCAAAACACAGGAAGAGGTAAATAATTATAAGAACAAGGACGGTAACCTGATACAGCCTAATGCCAAACCAGGCGATATTCGTTTTGTAGACAAGAACGGCGATGGTATGATCACGAATGAAGACCGGCAGTTTACAGGCAGCCCCTATCCTGATTTCAGCTATGGATTCAGCTTTAACGCCAGCTACAAGGGCTTTGACCTGAACCTGTTTATGCAGGGTGTACAAGGCAATAAATTATTCAACGCGCTGAAGTACACTAACATGAACGCCAGCGTAGGCACTAACTACAACATGCTCAGCGACATTCTGAATGCATGGACACCGGAAAATCCCAACAGCAATATACCACGCATTAATGCCAGCGATGCCAACGGCAACTACGGCACTACCTCCGACTGGTATATTGAGAACGGATCTTACCTGCGCATTAAAAACGTAACGCTGGGCTATACCTTGCCAGGCGCCCTTACTAAACAGGTAGGTTTGAACAGCCTGCGTGTATACGTTACTGCTAATAACCTGTACACCTTTACCAAGTACAAAGGTTTTGATCCGGAAGTAGGTATGGACCAATACGGCATAGACGCCGGCCGCTACCCGCAGGCCCGCAGCATACTGGTTGGGTTGAATGTTAATTTTTAAAGCGGAAAGCATAAAGCTGAAGGCATAAAGCATAAAGCTGAAGACATTTGATGGCTAAAAAACTGAATGATAATATGAAAATGATTATAAATAAAATGCTGCCGGCAGTTATGGCTATAGTACTGCTGGGCGCCTGTAACAAAAAGCTGGACATTGTGCCGGAAGGCGCGCCTACTACCGGCAACTTCTGGACCACTGATAAAGATGCTATAGCCGGCGCTAACGCCATGTATGAGCAGTTCGACGATGAAAACTTTTACGGCCGCGGTTACTGGTGGTTCATTAATGCCAGCGATGATATGGTTACCGGCCGTATAAAAGCGGAAGGCGATAACATCAAGAACTTTAACCGCAACTTTATAGGCGGCTCTTATACGGAAGGACAGTGGAAGCTGCGCTACATTGTGATCAAACGCGCCAATGATGTTATCCTGAAAGTGCCGTCCATTAATATGGACGCCGCGCTGAAGAACCGCATTTTGGGTGAAGCTTATTTCCTGAGCGGTTTAATGTACTTCCAGCTGGCGTATACGTATGGCGGTGTGCCCATCGTTAACCGCGACAGCCTGTTGAATGATAAACCTATTCCCCGTGCAGCCAGCGCGGATATAGTATATGAATACGCGGAGAAGGAATTGAAACAGGCATCTGCCCTGCTACCGTATTTTGACCAGCTGGCGCAGGCCGATTACGGCCGCCCGCACAAAACAGCCGCCCTGGCGTTCCTGAGCAAAATGTTCCTGTATAAAAAAGATTATGCGCATGCGGAACAGTATGCTGATTCTGTGATCCTGAGCGGCAAACACCAGCTGTTGGATAATTTCAGCGATGTGTTCACCATTGCCAATAACTGGTCTAAAGAATACATCTGGAGCGCTTACTCCACCATGAAAGGCACCGGCGGCTGGGGCAGCATATTACCCGGTGTAATGCTGGAAAACAAAGGTTGGGGCAAGTACAACGGCTGGGGTTATTATATGCCTACCAAAGAGCTGTATGACGCCTATGAAACCGGCGACAAACGCAGGGAAGCCACCATTCTTAAACCCGGTGACCATTTCACCTTCTGGGGAAAAGATACCGTGTACGGATCGCTGAACAGCCTTTCCGGCTACCAGTTCCGCAAATACATGGAGCCTTTCAGCTATGCCGGCGGCATTCACCTGAGCCCTAACGGCGACCACCCTACTACGGACCTGTGCGTGCCGCTGCTGCGTTATGCAGAAGTGATCCTAATAAAAGCAGAAGCCAAGCTGATGCAGGGTAAAAATGCAGATGCAGAGATCAACCAGATCCGTCACCGGGCCGGCTTAGCCAATGTAACCAATGCTACCATGGATGAGCTGAAAAAACAGCGCCGCTGTGAGCTGGCCGGTGAGTGGGCCAACCGCCATTATGACCTGGTACGCTGGGGCGATGCGCAGGCAGCCTACAGCAAAGCGCTGCACGGTACCGGTGGACGCGAAGTATGGCCTGCCCGCACTTTTAACCCGGCCATCCATAACGTTTGGCCTGTGCCGCAAAGTGAGATCGATAACAGTGGCGGTGTTGTAACCCAGAACACAGGCTGGTAAACCGCTCATAATTTTTAATAGTATGATCAATTGCGAACTATGAAAGATGATCAAACCGATTATTAAATTCGTAGTTTAATGTGCTGATGTGCTAATATGCTGATGTGCTGGTTTATTTATTAACCTGTTCAGGTCATGAATATTTATTTGATCCATAACAAAAACCGGCACATCAGCATATTAGCACATTATTAATTAACCATCTTTATGCAACAACACATCCGGAATATTTTACTGGCCATCCTGATATTACCCTCCGCCTACGCGCAAACCATTAAGCATACTACTGCCAATGCACATGCACATAACGACTACGAACATCCCCTGCCTTTTTATACCGCTTATTACAAGAATTTCGGCTCCATAGAAGCGGATGTATTTGCCCGCAACGGGCAGCTGTATGTAGCCCATAACGAAAAAGATATTGACAGCAGCCGTACACTGGCCGCTTTATACCTGCAGCCGCTACGGGCCATGATCCAAAAAAACAACGGCAATGCTTTTAAAGATGGCAAACCTTTACAGCTGCTGATCGATTTTAAAACAGACAGTGTGCTCACCATGCAAACCCTGGTGCAGCAATTACAGCAATACCCGGATATTACCGGCAATGCACATGTGCAGATCGTTATCAGCGGCAGCCAGCCCCTGCCGGCAAAGTGGGCGCAATACCCTGCTTATATTTTATTTGACGGCAAACCGGGGAGCTACCCGGAAGGCGCCTTACAACGCATGCCCCTGTTCAGCTATAACTTCCAGGAGTATACGAAATGGAACGGGAAGGGCACAATGGTAGCTGCAGATATAAAGCGCGTACAGTCGCTGATAGACAGTGTGCATCAGCTGCATAAAAAGATCCGTTTCTGGGGCGCGCCGGACAACGTAAATACCTGGATCACACTGGCGCACATGGGCGTGGATTATATTGGCACCGACCATTTGGATGAGCTTTCAAAATACCTGGAAACCCGCCCTGCCGGCGAATACCAGTCTACAGATAATACGCATGCGCTCTACAAAGCACGTTATGTGAATAATGATAAGCTATCCAAAGTAAAGAACGTGATACTGCTGATCGGGGATGGCATGGGCCTTACGGAAATTTATGCCGGCTACACCGGTAACCGCGGGCAACTGAACCTGTTGCAGATGATCAACATCGGTTTTTCCAAAACCAGCTCAGCGGATAGCTATATCACCGATTCTGCTGCCGGCGCTACTGCCATGGCCAGCGGGCAAAAAACCAATAACCGTTACATTGGGGTAGATGCCACCGGCATGGCCCATCCGCCTATACCCCAGCTGATACAGCGTTATGGTATGGAAAGTGCGCTGATCAGCGCCGGCGATATTACGGATGCTACGCCTGCTGCGTTCTACGGCCACCAGGCAGACCGCTCTTTTGAAGATGACATTGCTGCAGATTTCCTGAACAGCCCCGTGAGCATTATGATAGGCGGCGGCAGGCTGCATTTTACACAGCCGCTCAAAGGCCAGCCGCTTACTCCGAAGCTGCAGCAAAAAGGGTTTTCCATTTACCCGCGCTTTGCAGAACTGGACAACATAACAGGCCGCAAATGGCTGTTGCTGGACGATAGCGCCGTGGTACCCGTATTAAAAGGCCGCGGTGATTTCCTGACCCGTTCCTTACAGAAAACCATACATACTTTACAGGATAACAAAAACGGTTTTTTTGTAATGGCAGAAGGCGCGCAGATAGATGCCGGCGGCCATGCCAACAATGTGTCCTATAATGTTACAGAGATGATGGATTTTGACAAAGCGATAGGCGCTGCTATGGAATTTGCAGACAGCAATGGCGAAACACTGGTGATTGTAACCGCGGATCACGAAACCGGCGGACTAAGCCTGTTAAGCGGCGACATACAAAAAGGATATGTAAGCGGCCATTTCAGCACCAATGACCATACGGCTGTAATGGTACCGGTTTTTGCCTATGGCCCGCATTCCCTCGACTTCCGGGGTGTGTACGAGAATACGGCGCTTTTTGAAAAGATCATGAAAATACTATCAGTACGTAAATAAACGCAGCTAATACAGACAATAAATATTGTGCTTACTGCAAAATTATTGCGGCAAGAACTCTCATCTTACACCTGCACCACAAGTACATAGCATAGAAGGGATATAAC
>NZ_DATCRF010000743.1:0-5723 GCF_036569125.1 Chitinophaga sp.
GGGCAGAGTTCACCGTACGCAACCAGGTGCTGCCCGGCTGGGATATTACCACCAACCTGAACCTGGCGCAAACTAAAATTGATGCGGACAATGTTGGCACTAACCTGAACAACAGCGGCTTTACCTGGTTTGGAAAGGTGAACAGCAATACCAAGCTGCCCCTGGGCATGCTGCTGCAGGTAACGGGCAACTATGAATCCAAACGGATCTTACCGCAGGGCGAAGCTGCTGCCGAATACCAGGTGGACCTTGCGCTGAAAAGGGAGTTCCTGAAGAACAAAGCCCTTTCTGTGACGATGGCTGTGAACGATATTTTTAATACGGACAGAGACCTCAATTATACCACCACTGCTTTTTCTGAGCAGGAAAGATACCGCAAACGCGCCTCCCGCGAGTTCCGCATTAACGTAGCCTGGCGCTTTGGTAAGATGGATATGAACCTGTTTAAGAAGAAGAGCGAGAAAGGCGGAGAGAACGGTGGTGAGCAGCCGCCGCGGGAGGAGCTGTAGGAAGAGTCGATGGTCCATGGTCGATGGTCCATGGCCTTGTGCACGGTTGAAAAACTTCACTTTAAAGACTATTGATCAGGATGCATCAGCTACTCCGCTCGATGCCATGGACTATGGACCATCGACCATGTACCGCGGACGAAGTCCGCGACTATTATTTTTAAATTACGATTTTTGACTATAGCTTTGACCCTGTTTTTGTGAGCGTTCTCATCAAATCTAAAATCGTAAATCTAAAATCTAAGATCCTTCATGTCCAATATCTCTAACGCTATTACCCTGCGGTTCCTGGCTGAGCCTTCCGATGTGAACTTTGGCGGCAAAGTGCATGGCGGCGCTGTAATGAAATGGATTGACCAGGCGGGCTATACCTGTGCGGCACAGTGGAGCGGGCAGTATTGTGTAACGGTATATGTGGGCGGCATCCGTTTTTACCAGCCCATCAGCATTGGCAACCTGGTAGAGATCAACGCCACCGTGATCTATACCGGCAACAGCAGCATGCACATTGCCATAAATGTATTTGCCTCAAACCCGCGGAAGAGCGAGCGTATTAAAACCACGCACTGTATCATGGTGTTTGCAGCGGTGGATGATCATGGTAAAACAGTAGCGGTACCCAAATGGGAGCCTAAAACGGATGAAGAGCTGCATATGCATGATTATGCACAGCGCCTGATGGACCTGCGAAAGAATATTGAGGAGGAAATGAAGCCGTATTTGTAGCGGCTTTCAGCGCTACAGTCCATGGTCGATGGTCCATAGTCCATGGCCTATAGCGCGGTAAATTTTAATACGGGGAAAGAGCGGTTAATATCATGTAAACGCAGTAATTATACTACGCTCAATGCAATGGACTATGGACCATCGGCCATGGACCCTTCGCACGTCAGTGCGAGAACTGCATCTCACTTAAATTCTTATACAAGCCGCCGTCTACATCTATCAGCTCTTTATGCGTACCTTCTTCTACAATGTGGCCCTTATCCAGCACAATGATCTTATCTGCTTTGCGAACGGTAGAAAGGCGGTGTGCAATCACAATAGAGGTGCGGCCTTCCATCAGCTTTTCGAGGGCGTCCTGTACCAGTCTTTCCGATTCAGAATCCAGGGCCGATGTAGCCTCGTCCAGTATTAAGATCCGCGGATCTTTAAGCACAGCGCGTGCAATGGCAATACGCTGGCGCTGTCCGCCGGACAGCTGTATGCCGCGCTCTCCTACTATGGTATCCAGCCCTGCGGGAAAACGTTGTATAAACTCCCATGCATTGGCTTTACGGGCGGCTTCAATAATCGCTTCATCATCAGCGCCGGGTTTACCATAGGCAATATTTTCCCGGATGGTGCCGCCAAACAGGAACACATCCTGCGGCACTACTGCCATTTGCCCGCGCAGGGCAGAGAGTGGCAGATCCTGGCTATTGCGCCCGTCATAGGTTATTAACCCATTTACGGGATCGTATAAACGAAGTAATAAAGATACGATGGTGCTTTTACCCGCTCCGCTGGGGCCTACCAATGCCACCTGCTGATCTGCCGCCACGCTGAACGATACATTTTGCAGCACCGGTATATCGGCGCGTGAGGGGTAGTGGAAAGATACGTCCTCAAAGGTGATCTGCCCGCTCAGGTGGTGCTCCGGCGCTATCTGGCTGCTGTCGGTAATAGGTTCTGCCGGCTCGTCCAGTATTTCCAGCAGGTTCTCTGTGGCGCCCATGCTGCGCTGTATGCTGGTGTATACCTCTGCCAGCCCGGTGACGGACCCGCCGATAAAACCGGAGTAGATAATAAAGGAGAACAGCTCGCCGGTTGATCCCATTTCGCCGGTGGAGATAAGGATGGCGCCTCTCCAGATCACCGCTACCATAGCGCCAAAAATGCCCATGATCAGGAAAGAGGAGAAAGCGCCGCGGTACTTGCCGCTTTTTATGCCGGTGGCAGCGGCTTCCAGTGTTTTATGTTTGTAACGGTTCATTTCAAAGAACTCGTTGGCAAATGCTTTTACGTTCAGGATGCCCTGCAGGGTTTCTTCTACAATGGTGTTGGCTTCCGCTACCTGGTTCTGTACCTGTTTGGAAAAACGGCGTATAAAACGCCCGAACACATAGGCTACCAGCATTATAAAGGGAAAGATGGCCAGCATGAACAGGGTTAGCTTGGCCGATGTATGCAGCAGCAGCGCAATACCGCCCACAATAACTATGATCTGCCGTATAAACTCCGCAATGGTGGTGGTAAAGGTTTCCTGCAGCATGGAAATATCGGAAGAAATGCGGCTGCCCAGCTCCCCTACCCGCCGGTTCACAAAAAACTTCATGGGCAGCTTAATGAGGTGGTTATAAATGGTTTGCCGCAGGGTGGCCAGGGTTTTTTCCGTTACGTTCACAAACAGTATGATGCGGAAATAAGAGAACAGGGCCTGCCCGGCCAGTACGCCTACCAGCATAAATCCGAGGCGGTTCATATCGCGCATCAGGTTGCCATGGGTGCTGGAATCTACCAGGTCGCCCAGCAGCTTTGGAAAAGCCAGTCCGGCCAGGCTGGAAATGAACAGGAATAACATGCCCAGGCTAAACTGCGGCCAGTAAGGCTTTACGTATTTATAGAGGCGTAATGTCTTCTTTAAGGAGGTTAAACTAACACCTTTCACAAGGTTCTTTCTAAGATCTAATAATTGCATCTGGTCTTTTATTCAATAGTGGCTGATACGGGTAATTGAGCTACCGTAATTAAGGGACGGATCAGTGGGGCAATATATTTTAAATCCGGGATATAAAAAAAGGTTACAACCCTTTGCAGGTGTTGTAACCTCATATATAATCTCACAATTACAAGAGACGTTACTGATTTTTGCGGCGGTTCTTGGAGGAATCCTCTGTTCCGGTACCATACCTGGAGGAATCTTCGCCCGGGTTAATGGCGCCCGGCGGTTGTTCGGCTGCGGGAGCAGTGTCCCTTACAGAGGTGGTGTCAGACATCATCATATTACTGTCGGTAGTTATGACGCCGGTACTATCCGTATTGGTATTTTGTCCGCTGCCACAGGAAGTCATCAGGAACATTCCGGCAAACGCGCCTGCTACCAAAAGGCAGGGCAAGTTCAATATTTTCATAAAAATGGTTTTCCGCGTGTCGTGAAATATTAGCTACAAAGTGGGATCGAAACGCCACAACTTAATGTTGCGTTGTATCCGCTGGCATGGTGGAGGCGGTGTCGCGATTCACGGTAGAAGTGTCGCGCATGGCCCCTGAAGTATCCTGTATTACACTGGAAGAATCTGTTTCCGTACCGCTGCTGCTTTCCTTAGAACTGCCGCAGGCAAAGAGGAACAGGCTAATCATCATAGCCAGGCAAAGCGTTATACATAATTTATAGATCGATGGTTTTTCAATTCTGATATTCATTACAAGGAAATTTTTTGAGTTAGCATTTCGTCATTCCGGGAAGAGTATGGAAATAATTGTGCCAAGGGGGAACAGCTAATTACGAATTACTCAATTACGAATTACGAATTGCGTGGAGCACGGGAGAAGCATGAATGGGTTCCGAAGCATTAACAGGCTGGTGGCGCTTGTGGACGCCAGCTTATACCGGAGAGATTTTAAATGTGCACAACCCAATTCGTAATTGGGTAATTCGTAATTCGTAATTTTGCAGGGTGTCTTATGCTGATCTTCCGCTACATTATGGGCAAGTGCCGCCCTGGCTTGCCCGCAGAATGGCCCTGTTAGGAGGGGCTATTGTAGAAGCGATTGTGCTGCAATATGGTAAGGGCGAGGTATTGCGCCGCCTGAGCGATCCCTGCTGGTTCCAGGCGCTGGGTTGTGTAATGGGTATGGACTGGCATTCATCCGGCATCACTACCAGCGTAATGGGCGCTTTGAAGAAATCCGTGAACCCCATGTCCGGTGAGCTGGGTATTTACATTTGCGGGGGTAAAGGCCGCCACTCCCGGGAAACACCGGCTGAGCTGCAGGTGATCGCAGAACGCACCGGCCTGCCCGGCGATCTGCTGGTGCGCAGCAGCAAGCTATCTGCCAAGGTGGATAATACCGCGGTGCAGGACGGGTTCCAGATATACCTGCACTCGTTTGTAGTATCCGATACCGGGGAATGGGCCGTGATACAGCAAGGCATGAACGATGCCAGCGGCATGGCCCGGCGTTACCACTGGCACTCCGCTACCCTGCCCTCTTTCACAGAAACGCCGCATACCTTTATTTACGGGCAAAACCAGGGGCAGATCCTTAACCTTACTGATAAAGGCGCTACACCAGCCAAATCGGGCCTGCTGCAAATGGTGCAGGAAGGCCCCGACCGTATGCTGCCTGAAATACGCAAGCTGGTAATGCCCTCCCACCACGATGTACGCGCCATGGACGTAGACCTTAAACGCCTGGGCAGCGTGCTGGCAGTAGCGCACGAGCGGGAGCTGCATGATTTTGAATCCCTGCTGCTGCTGGAAGGTGTGGGCCCCCGCACCATTCAATCCCTTACGCTGGTAAGCGAGGTAATATACGGTACCCCCTCCCGCTTTACAGATCCTGCAAGATTTTCGTTTGCCCATGGGGGTAAGGACGGCCATCCCTTCCCGGTACCCACTAAAGTATATGATGAAACCATCCAGGTGCTGCGCAGCGCTGTAGACAAGTCAAAACTGGGGCAAACGGATAAGCAGGATGCTATCCGCAAGCTATCCGTACTGTCTGAAAAGCTGGAAAAGGATTTTATACCCAATGAAAACTTTCAGCAGGTAATTGAACGGGAAAGAAATACCTCCTGGATGTACGGCGGCCGTACTGTAATGGGCAAAGCCAAGCCATCTGCTAAAAAAGATAAGGACGATCCCCAGCTGAAACTCTTCTAAGCCTTTATTTTCAGGGAATTGCTTACGCGATATGAGGTAAGGTGTACACAAACCTGCAGGCCCGTAAAATGATGTAGGGTTTTATGCAGGGGGGTAGAGTTGCACTGGGATGTCAGTAGGGAAAAAGGGGTGTTTTAGGAGGGCGGGACCCGGGTTGCACCCGAATTGCGCACGGGTTGCACCCGAATTACAGCCGAATAAACATAATGGGCAGCTTTGTTTTGGTCTTTTTTTTGGACTGATCACTAAAACATTGATATATGGCACGTTATTCAAAAAAATCACAGGACACCGTAGGTGATGCCCTTCACCGGGAAAAGAAAGGAACGCTGCGCAGCGGCCGTAG
>NZ_DATCRF010000744.1:0-2807 GCF_036569125.1 Chitinophaga sp.
CTTGGGCTCCGCGTGCTGGGCCGCTACCGGCTCAGGCGCCGTGTGGTGGTGCTGCGCCTCGTGATTGGTAACAATTTCGTGATGGTGGTGCTGCGCTGCAGGCGCAATTTCTTCAAACGTGGTGGGGGCAACAGGTATTTCGGCATTACCGGTTGTATTGATACGGGCAATTACGGCGCCTACCGGTACTACCTCGTTCTCTGCAAACAGTAATTCGGTAATCTCCCCGTCGGCAATGGAGGGCACTTCACTATCCACCTTATCCGTGGCAATTTCCAGCACGGTTTCATCAGCTTTTACCTGATCTCCGGGCTTTTTATGCCAGCGTAATATGGTGGCTTCCATGATGCTTTCCCCCATTTTAGGCATTACCAGTTCTACAATGGCCATAAGATGTATTTTAGTGTTTTGCTGGCAACAAATGTAAGGTTAATGTGCGAATGTGCAAATGTGCAGATATGCAGATGAAAAGCGACCATCATTTGCACATCTGCACATTTGCACATCTGCACATCAAATCAGTTTCCTCAGCTCATTCATCGCATAAATAGCCGTCATCTGTATGTTACGTTCCCGGTCATACATCAGGCGGTATTTTACAGTTACAATATTATCTGCGCTGCCGGCGGCTATCCATACAGTGCCTACCGGTTTTTCCGGCGTACCGCCATCAGGGCCCATAATACCGGAAACCGCAATTGCATAATCCGTGTTCAATACCTTCAGGGCGCCGGCGGCCATTTCGCGCACAGTCTCTTCGCTTACAGCGCCATAGGCGGCCAGGGTTTCTTCTTTTACGCCCAGCAGCTTTGTTTTCATGGCATTGCTGTAGGTAACCACACTGCCGTTATAGTAGGCAGAGCTGCCTGCTACCGCAGTAATGCTATGCGCAATATAGCCACCGGTGCAGCTTTCGGCCGTGCCTACGGTTTTGCCTTTGGCCTTTAAATAGCGGCCCAGCACTTCGCCCATAGAAATATCCTCGTCATACACCGCAATATCTTTCAGCAATGCCTCCATTTCCTGGAAGCGCAGCTTCAGCTCTGCCGCGGTAGATACTTTGTCTTCCCCATGCGCGGTTAACCGCAGCTTTAACAGGCCGTAGCTGGGTAAATAGGCCAGCTTGATATGTTCCGGCAGCTGCGCTTCAAAGCTTAGCAGCTTTTCCGCTACAAATGATTCACCCATACCAGAGGTAAGCAGGGTTTGGTGCAGCACGGCTTTGGTATTAAACTGCTCCTGCAGCCGGGGCAGCACATGATCGGTCATAATACCCTTCATTTCATGCGGCACGCCGGGCATGGATACAAATACTTTACCGCCCTTCTCAAACCACATACCCGGCGCCAGGCCATGGTGGTTCATTAACACAGTGCAGCTATCCGGCACCAGGGCCTGGTCTATATTACGCTGTAAGATGGGCAGGCCGCGGCTTTCAAACAGCTGCATCAGGCGTTGTAAGGTAGGCTCATGCTGCACCATGGCGCCGCCAAAATATTCCAGCAGCGTGGGTTTGGTAATATCGTCGGCCGTAGGGCCCAGGCCCCCGGTGATCAGTATAATATCGGCAGATGCGCTTTCTTCATCCAGCGCTTCCAGGATGGCTTCCTTAATATCGCCTACGGCTACACGGCGCTGTACCCATATACCCATACCATTCAGCTGCTGCGCCATCCAGGCCGAGTTGGTGTCGATGGTTTGTCCTATCAGTAGTTCATCACCAATGGTAATAATGCTGGCTGTTACTTTTTCCACGCGTAAAGGTTTTATGAATAAAGGAACAAAATTAGGGAGGAAATGCATGTAAAGTGCAAATATTCAGCACCCTAACGGGCAGGCAGTACCGGTTTAAACTACCTCATCCCCGCATTAAGTCCACATCAAGTCCACGTCATGTCCACAAAGTATTGGTAATGAACTTTTTACAGACCCCTAAAAAACAGGTGTTACATCCGGGTGCAGGCCGTATAAACGTGTGCCACACCTCTACGGTGTGGCACACATACCGTATGTTCCGGCCGAGCGCACGTAGCAGAGGTATGCCTGTGCAGTAAGTGCTGCAGCTAAGCACAGGTCGCCGTACCGCTCATCCATGGCCGTTCTAGCAGTAGTAATAAAGTAAAGGCATATACGCAGATATAGAAGTCTTTGGGGTTAAATGACAGGCACTGTGCAGGCGGCTATTCTTGTGGCTGTATTTGAGCAACGCCATTTTATATAGGCACGAAAGTCCCTGGGTTAAAGCGGCAGTGCCTGCCGGCAACTATCCTTGCCGCTGTTGAGTAAAGCCATGTACGCAGTCATGCAGGTCCTGGAATTAAGGGACAGGCATTATGCCGGCAATATCCTTTTCGCCATAAAAAAGCCCCAAAAGCCAGTTGCTTTTTGGGGCGCTTCAGGCCCTGCATAGGGCCCTAATGGGATATATCATCGTTTAAGCGATCTTCTTTCCTGATAATAAAATACGCTGCTTATTTATTAAAGAACGGCTCCAGCTTTTCCCTTAATGGCAGCGGCAGCAGCGACTTCTGCTTAGTATCCGTATGCAGGAACACCAAGGTAGTAACGCCTACATTCAGCAGCTCGCCTTTTTCATTGAACAGCTCCGAATGAAACTGGATCTTATGATCGGTACGCAGCTCTCGCAGGGAGGTCTTTACAGTTATCAGGTCGTCATAAAAAGCCGGCCGCAGGTATTTAACATTCAATTCTGCCACCGGCATAATAATACCCTGCTCTTCCAGCTGGCGGTAGGTAAATCCCAGCTCCCGGATAGCCTCTGCACGGCCTACCTCATAGTATAAAGC
>NZ_DATCRF010000745.1:0-2274 GCF_036569125.1 Chitinophaga sp.
GCCATAAGGCACTATGTAATCAGGTTGCAGGGCATGTAAAGGTGTAGTTACATCGTTCCCGCCGGATTGTGGGTATACAACAGATGAAACAAATAATAAACAAACCAGGGAAATAAGTTTTGCAGCGTTCATAACATGGAAGGGTCTAAGTATTTAAATATACCCAAATACCCATACCGGGGTATCCTATACTGTCCCGGTAGGTCATAAAAAAACTGAACGCCTAACAGTTTTACCGTTAAGCGTTCAGCATCTCTGCATTACTACACTCAGCACCATCCCTGGTCATGCCGTTTTGGGTTTCCTTCTCTTCCTGTACATTCACAAATGGATGCGGCATGGAAGGGGATCAAGCCCGCTGCATAATTCAACATCCTCAACACTAATTGCACTGATGTAGCGTTCTGTCCTGATAACTATTATTCAAATGATATGCCGGACTGCATATTATTTCATATAGCCGGTAACTATAGCAATATCAGCTCATACATGAGTAACAGGTTACTTAGCAGTGTTGCATTTTCTATAATAATGTGGAGATACCTGCCCATCAGGTATGGCGGTACAAATACTGTAAGAAGCTAATGAAGAAATAGCGCCTGCATAATACCTTCTGATATAGCAGAATGCCCAGTACGGCGCATATAATACCGGCCAGCACATCCAGCACATAATGGTGGCTGGTGTACACTGCCGCGAACCAGATACCCAGCGTTACAATGGTAGACAGCACGCGAAAGAAGATACTTTTACTTTTCCAGGAAAATACCCATACGATCAGCGGATAGGCTGAGTGTAGAGAAGGCATGGCGGCAAATACATTGGAGCTTTTAGCGTAAATGCCGTGAAAAATATTCACCTGGAAAAAAGTATCAAACCGGGCCAGGCCGGCGGTATTACCGGGCGTATGCACATGCAGGGCGTAACCATACTGCTGTACATACCAGGGCGCGGCAGCAGGGTAAGTATAATATACTACAAAGCCCAGCAGGTTGGTAAGGAAAAAGATAAGGGCAAAATGGAAGAACTGCATGCGGTTGGTATAAAATAAATACACCGCAAAAGCCAGTGGCAGCGGGATCCAGCACAGGTAAAACAAACCACACAACACATCCAGGAAAGTATTGGAATGCGCCAGCCAGTATTCATTAGGGGTAAGCACAGTACCGCCGGAATGAATGCCAAAAACACTTTTCTCCGCATTGTAAATGCTTTCTATATGCACCGTTCCGAACTGGTAGTTGGGAAAAGCCTTCATATAGTCAAACACGATCCAGTAAACGATAAAGATGGAAAAGCCTATGATAAACTTGCGCGTAGGACGCGAGAGATAGAATGCCCCGTTAAACAAACCTACCAGCACCAGCTGATCGCTCTTAAAGCCCACCAGTAAGGTTGACAGCAGCAGGTATGCTACGCTGAGCAGCGTAGTAATGAGTACTGTTTTACGATCAAAGAATGGAATAGGTGTGACAGTTGAAAATGAATCCATTTTACTTCTTTATAAAATCCGACCCAAGGACCTTATCCCACAACGCCGAACTTACGCCATAGCCCTTGGTTGGATCTGAATAGTGGTGCAGCATATGATGCTTTTTCAGCTTCATCCACAGCTTATTCTTAAAATTCAGGTGGTGAAAAGCATAATGCGATATGTCATAACAAAGATACCCCAACACAAAACCCGGGTAAAACGCATACAGGTATGCTTCGCCGACGATAGCCCTGAACAGGAAATAAAAACCAACCGCCAGCGGAATGCTTACGGAAGGCGGCAGCACCAGCCTTAACCTGTCATTGGGATAATCATGATGCACGCCATGAAAAATGAAATGAAGGCGAAGCCCCCACTTTGATTTAGGTATAAAGTGGAACACCCAGCGGTGCATAATGTATTCCGTAATAGTCCATAAGAATAAACCGGCGGCAAAACAGCCAATGAAAGGCAGTATGCCCATACCTATTACAGCAAAGGCCCGCCAGATACAATACAGGATCACCGGCACGTACAGGATCAGCGGTACCGAAAAGTGTACTTTTGATAAGGCTTCCATCCATCCCTGCTTAAACATGCGGACAGATTCCTCGGAATTGGATACATAATTCTTTTTCATCCCGTTAATATATTTTATGCTACCCGTGTGGTGAGCGGGCATCAGTATTTTCTATGGTTTAAAACGTTCTGTTTTTACTGCGCCGGTAACAGGATCCGTACCATTCAGCTCCACATATATAACATTGGGCACCCAAAAGGTACCACCTTCTATCTGGATC
>NZ_DATCRF010000746.1:0-6623 GCF_036569125.1 Chitinophaga sp.
GTATAGGCATGGATGCTGCCACCCAGGCCCGCCTGTTCGACCTGGAACGGCATTTTACCCGCCGCGGCACAGATAATGAGCATGGAGCCGGTTTGGGACTGTTGGTGGTAAAAGAGCTGGTAAGGCTCAACGGCGGACAGCTGCAGCTCTCCAGCGCGGTAGATAAGGGAACTACCGTAAATATTCAGCTCCCCGGCTCTTATGTATAAACCTGCTTAAAAGGAAGACCTTTCTACCAGTCTGCAGGGGTTTTGCAGGTGCGCTTTTTTCTTCTTTAGGATCATATTGATCACATCCGTTCCCATTCTTGTAAAGTCGCTGGAGATAGTGGTAATGCCGTTACCCACAATTTCTTTCATAGGAAAATCATTGTAAGAGATAATGCCCACATCCTTTCCCAGCTTATAACCAAAGGTGGTGGTCTTTTTTACCAGCTGCACCAGGTCCTGGTCATTTACCAGCACATACAGCTCCCCGCGGGCCGGCCGTTTATTCTTTGCATGGGAAATAATGGAAAAGTCCAGCTCAAACTCACGGCAGAACTGCCGGAAACCTTTTTCGATCTGCTTCAGGTTATAAAATTGCGGGCCCAGTACCAGCACCAGCTTGTTGTATTTACGGCGGATGGCAGGCAGGCCCTGTTGTAATACCTGGTAAATATCTGTTTCAAAATGCTGGCAAACAGAAGGATAGGCCTGGCCCCAGTCCTGGTAGCCCAGATCCAGGATGTATATTTTATCCTGCGGTAATTTCTTCAGCGCGGGTTTCATGCCTTTGTCGGGTATGGGCATAATAATATATTCCGTGTACTTGCCGGCGCTTTGCGCTATCAGTGTTTTAAACACTTCTATATTGTTGTGGTGAAAGAAAATATCCACCACGCCTTTTCCGTCCAGCGTGCTTTTTATGCCTTCGTAGATATCCTCTTTATACGCGGTCAGGTGGTTGAACAGCACAAATATATTGTGTTTGGAATGGGTGTTGGCGCTGGCTACAAAATAGCCTTTATACTTTACGGCCGATATTACACCGGTTTGCTTGAGCTGCTCAAACGCCTGTACTCCGGTCTTTTTGGCAATACCGGTGCTGTCGCTCACCTCATTTACGGAAGGTATTTTATCCCCGATCCTTAACTGCTTGTTATCAATAGCGCTGATAACAGATTGAATGATCTGCTGATACTTTGGCGCCCCCGAATTGTGATCTACTGTGATAATAGACTTCATATAATTACGAATTATGCTAAACGCTTAATGCTTAATGCTGAACGCTGCTTGCCGAATGTTGAAAACCCGATACGCTGCATTCAGCGTTAGCGTTCGGCGTTAAGCATTCAGCATTTATTCAGCGTCAAACAGCCAGTCCAGTCCTTCTGCTGCATTGTTACTGCCTGTATCCTGTTTCCCTTCCATAAAACCCAATACCAAACAGGCGCCCTTACCCAGTGTAAGGGTATGCTCGCCTGCTGCAAAATAATAGGTATGCACATTCACCGGCGGCAGGGAAGGTATGCTGATCGCATGCCGCAGGCGGATGGCTGCCTGCCCGTAGTTATCTGCGCCGGCGTCTGTTTCCAGGTCCGGCTCCTGTAAAAAACTTTTGTCCTTACTTTCAAAAAAGCCTACCACTACTTTTACCGCCTGCTGGTTGCGGAACTGTAAAGTAGTACCGGCTGTTTGCTGCTGCTGCATGGAGCAGGTAATACCCTGCAGGTCTTTTAACGCAGGGGACGCAGCTGCCAGGCGCAGGTCTTTATCTGAAAATACCTTTGCCCCGCTCAGAGGCTGGTAACGGCCCTTAGCCGGACTTAATAAGGTAACCGCAGCTGCCTGTAAATGCAGCTCATTAGCCGGTGTGGCAATACCGGATGGCGTTGTCTGTAAGGTTTGCAGGTGCTGTTTAAAATACTGCAGCTCTGCTTCATAATAAGGCAGCAGCTCGGTCCAGGTTTTATTCTTCCCATCGTCCCCGCCAATAGGCACTTTCCTTTGCGCGGTTTGCATGCTGTTGGCATACAGGTAGGTATCTTTTGTAAGGGCGGCCAGCTCCCGGTAGTATTGCACGCTTTGTTCCAGCAGGGGCAGCGCTTTTTGCAGATCACTTAGCTGGTGGCTATGCTGGTATTGCAGCACCCATAAAGCCGCCTGCACTTTGGCCGCAAAATAATTGGCCAGTGCACGGTAGCAGTATATATCATTTTTCAGGCGGGTAAATTCTGCCTGGTTTTGCTGCACACTGGCCGCAGCTTTGTCAATGGCGGCTGCTGCCAGCTCCCCGTGTTGTACTACTTCTTTAATTACCTGCACAGGTGTTTCACCGGTATGCGGTGTATGCTGCCATTCCTTATCTGCATACTGCAGCAGGGTTTCACCTTCCGGGCCGTCAGAATCATACAGGTCAGGCCATACCCGCCATTTCTTAGGATTGATCAGCTGGTTCATGAACATGCCCAGCGTAAGCGTTTGCCGGTTACCGTTAGTAATGCCAAAACGCCGTAACAGCTTGGGGGCTATTTCGCCGGTTTGCTCATAGGCTTCCAGTATATCTTTACCGGCCTGTGTGCCGTATTTTTTATTTAAAAGACCGCTCCAATAAAGGTCTTCAGCTGCCCGGTCGCGGTGGCAGTTCCAGGCGTAACGCGCCCAGGCCTGGTACCAGATCCAGTCACGGTCTGTTTGCAGCAGGCGGGGTGTGGTTTTATCCGCAGTATAGGGCCAGTCCCAGTAAGAGGCCTGCGGGTACAGGTGCAGGCCATTGGCGCCATGAGCGGTGTGCATGGCCTGCACACATTTTTGAATAAAGCTGGTAGCGCCGTAACGGAAGGGTTCCAGGTTGGCCAGTATATGCACGTTATCGATATCTGCAGCAGCCAGCCGGCTGATCTCGCGGTGCATGGCGGCCCAGGGGCCACGCGGGGTATAGGTGGTAAGCGCTTCCCCGTTATATTTATTTTCTACATACAGGTTTGAATAAAGCGGGAGGGCGGCTTTCAGCAGCAGCTGCGGATTGCTGTCGTGCCCGCGTAATACAATAGGGGGGAGTGTTTTCTTTCCGAGGGTTTGCAGCCCGTCTTTTACCCCGGGAATAATAGTTTCAGTGAACCATTTCACATCCATGTCATCGCCTTCCATAGCTTCTCCCAACGTTACCAGCAGGCCTACATTGGGATATTTGGCTACAAAAGCGGCAATGGACTTACGGGTATAATCCGCTATCAGCGGGGTAATGGGGCGTTTACGGTCCTGCGTTACCAGCCCGTGTTTTTCTGCAAAAGGTTTGGAAAGTATAATGTTGTAGAACATCTGTATCACCCAAATGCCGCGGCGGTCTGCTTCCCTGGTGAGAAAGCGGTACAGGTCCTCATTCTTTTTAAAAGTAGCGCTGTCCACCTCCACTGCGTAAGGATATTCCTTTAACCGCACCAGTGATGCAAAGGGGTGCCCGTTCCACAGGTATAAGGAATTCATACGGTTTTCCGCCAGCATATCCAGGTAGCGGATCCACAAAGCTTTATCATACAGCCAGGGAAATATCTCCGGGGTGTAAGGATATTCATACACCATTCTGCCCGGCAGGTAAGTAGGCTTCTGAATGCCTACACAGGCGCCGCGCAGCACCATTTCCGGCTGGTCGGTAAAGGAAAGCTGTGTAGGTAAAGCGCCTGCCGCACGTATGCGGGCAGCCAGCTCCAGGCAGCCATACATAGCGCCGCTGGCATCCGTACCGCCAATAACAGTATGGCTGTTGGCTGCTGCAATGGTAAAACCTTCTTTACCCGGTGTTTGTGAAATAGATAATTTATAGGTACGTATAGCCTTTTGGGTAAGCGCATCGTTCAAAAGGCCTATTACGATAGCTGCACCGGATGGTGCACTGGCCTGTGTAAGCAGCGTTACCTGGTAACCTGCAGCCTGTAAGGCTTTGCTCAGGTGCTCTGCTCCATATTGTACCCGCGCGCTGGCATGCGCTGCTGTTACCAGCGTTATATTTTTATCCCCTGCTGCAAAACAAAAATGCCAGCAACAGCTCACCAATAAAATACAAAACAATCGCTTCATACATCCAGTTTCATAACGTACTTCAATCAAACATTCAATAACAATCCTCTTACTTCAACCCATTCATCATTTCCTCCATTACCTGCCGGTTCAGCTTTACCTGCACCATTCCAATGGGATGAAAGCGCTGCTTATTATTAATAGCCGCATACAGAATGGTATAACGGTCGTTCCCCTCGGGTATCAGGCAAAGCGGGGTGCGCATAATATCCCACCACTTTTTTACTTTGGTATGAATGGGAAAGTACTGCGCGGCAGTCCAGTGAAGGCCATCCCTGGAAAGCGTGTATCCCATCATGTTAGGCAAATGTAAGCCAAATCCCTCCGGTCCGCCATCAAAAACGGCAATATATAAACCGTTCGGCAGCCGGCTTACAATAGGATTTTCCACAAACCAGGGATGTATGGAGGTTACAGGGTTCACGGTAGTATCCATCCGTGTCCAGGGGCCTTCCATGGAGGCGGACCTGGCCAAACCAACATACCAGCCCTTGCCGGATTTTGTTGGATAGTCGGCCCATTTAGCATAAGGATATGCGCCGCCGTAAAAGGCCAGCCATTCATTACCTGCCGGGTAAGGATAAAAGAAAGCCACGCCCTGCCGGCCTTCCCATAGCTGGGAATCAACGCCTGGCTCCATTACAATGCCCTTATCCTCATAAGGGCCGCCAATGCCTTCCAATCCTTCCTTTACAGATTCTGCCCGCCAGATGCGGCCAAAGGAATGATTGGGTTCAATATTTTTATCTACAGTATAAGCCAGGTAATAGCCATACCAGCGGTTATGTGCTTGATTAAACACCGGCATAAAAGACCAGATGGCTGCACGCCGGTCGTTCACCGGGTTATCATCTACGGCCACTGCATATTGCCCGCTGGATGCATATAAAGTGCTTTCCCGTTTCCAGTGAATGGCATCTGTGCTGGTCCAGTGACCGATGCGGGTTTTCACCCGGTCGTAGTATGCCGCCACCCCTTTTTCTCCTGCTCTTTCTGTGGGGAACAGGTGGTAAGTACCATTCACCTTTACACAGGTGCCGCCTTCAAACCCGCCCTGGATGCCGCTTGTGCCGGGCATGCCTTCCTGTATCACCGGGGCGTCCGGCCCGCCCAGGATCTCAAACAGGGGAGTAGCAGGGTTCAATAAAGGGGAACCTGCCTGTGCATGGTTCCCCTGCGATACCGACACTTGTGGGCCGTTCTCGTTCACGTTATGAATGGAATGTTGAACTACGATCCTGAATACATAAGCAAGGTCTGACGGGATCCTTGTTTTCTTTGGGATAGTAAGCGCCAGCCCCTGCTCATCCATCTTGAACGGCATGGTTTCCAGCGATTTTAAACCCAGCATCTGCAGCGATTGGATGTTACCTCCCAGGCTGTTATTGTTCAGCGCTTTCAGGTGCACGGTGCTGGAATCCCCCGGCCAGTCCAGGAAAATAGCATACAGCGTATCGCCCTTGCGGGTGTAGTGTACACGCTGGCCTTCCGGCGTGGTTTCGCCAAACACGCTGAAAGGGCGGGTACCGTAAATGGAGGCGCCATTAGCCCACATCCATTTACCCACGCGGAACATTACTTCCTGCTGGTTCTCCGGTATAGTGCCGTCAGCGCGGGGAGAAAGGTTCAGCAGCAGCTGTCCGTTCTTGCTCACCACTTCTATGATCTTATGTATAATTTCTTTAGGGGTACGGATCTCCATACCGTCGGTATACCCCCAGGAAAGGGCATAGCCGGTACCAATGGAATAATCACAAAGCCAGGGTTTTTCTACAATATGATCAGGGTTGCTGTTCTCATGGTCCAGCATACCAATACCATCCGGTATATCATTGCCCTTATAGGTCATGGTCACATCCTGGTGGCGTTTTTCCGCCGCATTAAAGTAATGCGCTAAATAATGTTGTATGTAGGTGGGGGGAATGTTTTCCAGCCAGGAATCGTGGTATATAATATCCGGGTGGTATTTGTCTACTATTTCCTCGCACTTGCCTTCCCACATTTTCAGCCAGGCTTCGTGCGGCATGGGTGTGCCGTATAACTTGGCGTATTTGGGATTGGCCGCCGCCCATCCGGGTTTGGGCTTTACATACCCGTAGTTCAGCTCATGGTGCAGGGATACAAAGAATTTCAATCCTCTTTTGCGGATGGCTTTTTCCAGCTCGCCCACCACATCGCGGTGCGGGCCCATTTGTTTGGCATTAAAAGGCGTCAGCTGGCTGTCCCACATGGCAAAGCCATCATGGTGCTCCGCTACTGGTCCGGCAAAACGCGCCCCGCTTTTTAGAAACAGGTCGGCCCAGGTATCAGCATTAAAATGTTCGCCTTTGAACATCGGGATAAAATCATGGTACCCGAACTTGCTGAGAGGGCCGTACAGGGCCACATGCCGCTGGTAGGTACCCAGTTTGGAGTACCCGGAATCCGCATGCATATGAGAGTAATAATGTTCATTATTATAGGCAGGCACGGTATATACGCCCCAATGGCAGTAGATGCCGAATTTGGCATCGCGGATCCATTCCGGTACTTCCGTGTGCTGCTGAAGGGAGGTCCAGTCAGGTT
>NZ_DATCRF010000747.1:0-10378 GCF_036569125.1 Chitinophaga sp.
GCGCAAACATCAAATAGCTATTGACTGATGACAAAATTATATGACCTGATAGCCGCCAACACGCAGCTGGTATATGTAGATGGGGCTACAGGAAAGCATTTCCGGGTAAGCGACTTTAAACATAGCCTGCTTCTTGAGCCACAGCCTGGCCTGGCATTCTTATATATTGATAACAGCATTGCTGCTATTGAAGCTTTATTAAACTTCCTGGATAGCCCGTACACCATTGCTTTGCTAAGTCCTAAGCTAAACATAACCTATAAGCAGCAGCTGGAGCAGCTGTACAGGCCTTGTTATATCTACGATCCATCCCGCACGGCCGTGGAAGGATTTGAAGCCATTGCACGCCTGTTCAGGAATATGGCGCAAACCGGCTATCCCATTCACCCGGATCTTAAAGTATTGTTAAGCACTTCCGGCACCACCGGCTCCCCTAAGTTTGTAAAGCTGTCGGAGCATAACCTGGTGCAGAATGCCTTATCCATCATAGACTATTTACCAATAGTACATCATGATGTAAGCCCGCTTACCCTGCCGGTATTTTATTCATACGGGTTATCTGTTTTCACCACCAATAGCATAGCCGGCGGGCAGGTGGTATGTACCAGCCGGGATGTAGTGCAAAAAGAGTTCTGGGAAGATCTTAACCGGTATGGCTATACGTCCATAGCAGGGGTGCCCTATGTATATGAAATGCTGCATCGTATCGGGTTCTGTAAAAAGGAATATGCATCCCTGCGGTATATGACCCAGGCCGGGGGCAGGCTTAGCCCGGTATTGGCGAAAACATTCGGGGAGTATATGGCTGCCCGCGGCAAACAGTTTTACATTATGTACGGGCAAACGGAAGCCACAGCGCGTATGGCCTACCTGCCGCCGGAAGCGCTGCTCAATAAGGCCGGCTCCATTGGCATACCCATTAAGAACGGCCGTTTTGATATAGGGCCCGACACGCAGGAGCTGGTATACACAGGGCCTAATGTGTTTGGCGGTTACGCTACCGGCCCGGCCGGTTTGCAAACATTTGATCACAACACCGTTCTGTACACCGGTGATATGGCCGAAAAAGATGCGGAGGGCTACTATTACATTACCGGCCGCATGAAACGCTTTGTAAAGCTCTTTGGCACCCGCGTGAACCTGGATGAGGTAGAAAGCATCCTGAAAAATGCATTGAACGGAGTAACGTTGGCATGTATAGGTGTGGAAGATAAGTACCTGCTGGTACAGCACCTGGAAGCGCTGGATGTAAGCGCCATCAAACAATTACTAAGCGAAAAGCTGCAGCTGCATGTTAGCGCCTTCAGGATACAGCAGGTGGATGAGATCTTACTAACGCCCAACGGAAAGGTGGACTATACCGCTATGCAGCAGCTGGGGCTCGCAGAAAAGGTATAAAACAAAAAAGACCTGAATTGGTCAGGTCTCTTTTTGTTTTAATGGAAAAGGCTATCAGAATTTAAACGTTACGCTTGCCAGGAAATTCAGCTGTTTCTGCGGGGTACCATTCGTATTCCAGTATTGTTTATTTAACAGGTTGTTACCTTTTACAGACAGGCGGAATTTAGGCTGGTCGTAAAAGATAGTGGCATTTACCAGGGTATATCCCGGCAATACAAAGCTGTTGGTTGATTCAAACCAGGAATCGCTTACATAGTTACCGCCTGCGCCAAACCCCAGGCCTTTTACTTTGCCTTGCGGAATAGCGTAGCTTACCCAGAGGTTGGCTACATCTTTGGGTGCAAAAGTTACGTATTTGCCTTCCAGGGCAGCGGACGCTTTCGTGTATTTGTTCTCGTTATGCGCATAACCGGCTATAATGTTTACACCGGTAGCCGGGTTGGCGATCACCTCTACCTCATACCCTTTGCTATGCTGGGTGCCGTCCTGCACGGTGAAGTTCTGCCCGTCAATTACTTCAATGCGGGTGGAGTTGGTAACCGCAATATCATAGTAGCTAACGGAGCCGCTTAATTTACCACTGATCACATCGAACTTCACCCCGCCTTCCCATTGGTTGCCGTATTGGGGTTTCAGCTCCAGGATGGTATTGTCTGGCTGTGTAACCGGCGCCAGGTTCACGAAGCCGTTCATGTAGTTACCAAATACGGATACTTTTTCCGGTACCACCTGGTACACCAATCCGAACTTGGGCGATAAAGAAGTCTGGCTGTATTCACCGGCATACTTACCCGTAGCAGGGGTGTACGTGCCTTTTGTAGTGAACCTGTCAACCCGTAAGCTTAACATGGCCATCAGGCTGGGGGTAATGTTCAATACATCAGAAGCGTATGCGCTGTAGCTGTAAGCTTTAGTGGAGGTGCTGGTAAAACCTTTCTGAACAGAAAGTGCATTCAGCTCTTCAACACTAACGTCTTTTACAGGCTGACGGATATTTACCTCATTTACATTTAAATTAACACGATATAAGTCGTTATAGTTATAATTATAATCCAACCCGATCACCATACGGTTGCGCAGTGATCCTATGTTAAAGTCGCCGATGAAGTTCTGCTGCAGCTCGGTATTACCAAAGGTTTCCGGGGTTTGGTTCCTTACAGAACGGCCCATGGTGGAATCCGTGAGCATGGTAAGGGTGGTCCAGTAAAAATGCTTATAAAAGCCCTCTGAATACAGGTAGTTGGTTTGCGACTTCCATTTATCGGATATTTTATATTCTACCAGTGCCTGCACATTATTAATACCGTTACTAACATCCACCCCATTATTAATATAAGAAGCTTTATAATCCAGCTGCAGGTCTTTAAAGTTGCGGGCGGTTACATTTTTCAGCGATCCAATGGCCAGGGAGCTGGTAGTATAGTTAGCGCGGGTAAGCTCCGCTTCTACCGTAAGCTTCAGCCGCTCATTTACCTGGTATGAGAAGCTGGGTGCAACGGTATAGTTCTTTGCATATCCCTGGTCCTGGAATGAGCCTTCTGATTGTGCCGCGGCGTTCAGGCGGAACAGTAAGGTCTTATCTTTATTCAGCGGGGCATTTACATCTGCAGCAACCCGGCTTAGCTCGTAGCTGCCGCCGGTATAGCTGATCATCCCGCCAAAATCATCATACGGTTTTTTAGTTACGTAATTAAAAACACCACCAAAAGTAATGTTGCGGTTACTGCCGAATAAAGTACCGGCCGGGCCTTTAATAGCCTCTACCCGCTCCAGGATGATGGGGTTTAACGGCACTACTGCGCTGGTAACCAAACCGTTCCGCATACCCACGGTATTGGAAAAACCGCGCATGGTCATGCCCTGTGAGCCGCCTGCTATAAAATTGGGTACGGCGCCGGGAATGTTCCTGTAAATATCTGTACGTTCAGTGGCCACCTGCTCATCCATCAGCGCTTTACCTACTACCTGGTATACCTGCGGGTTTTCCAGGTTTTTGATAGGCAGGCGTGCAATCTGCTCGCTTTCTTTTTTTGCGTATTTATTTTTGGTATGGGTAATAATGATCTCCTGCAGCTGGGTGCTGGATACCTGCAGCTGTAAGTTAACGGTAGCCGTTTTATTCCTTTCTACGGTTACACTTTCCGTGAGTGTTTCATAACCTACCAGCGATACTTCCAGCTCATAGCTGCCGGGCGCCAGGTGATGAATGCTGAAAGTACCATCCTCATTACTCAGTGTATTTTTAGCCGTTCCTTTTACTACAATGCTTACTGCTGCCGCGGCTTTGTTATCGTTGGTGGTAATTTTCCCTTTGATGGATCCGAAGTCCGTTTCATTTTCATCGTTCATAGCAAAACCAAAGAGAGGGAGTAGGAGGAGTATAAGTTGTATAACTCGCTTCATGACAATATCAGATTTCCGCAAAGGTGCGGACAGAAATGCGAAGGCATTTTAACAATCGGGAAAAGTTTTTACGGGAAAGGGAAAAATTAGGGTTAACTGCGAAGAATATATGATAAGGGGAATTGGGTGATAACGTATTTTGTTTAATTTTAATGAATTAAGCCGGTTGCCTGTAGCCTGGAAGCATAATAAAACATACATGCCTAAATATTTACTCTTTATCACAGCGTTTTTACTGGCGCAATTGGGATACAGTCAGCCCAACAAAAAATTGACAAAAAAGGAAATTGAAACCGAAAGGAACAATCATAATTGTGCGCGTAATTCGGATCTTAGCCTGCAGGAAAGATTGCGGAAATACCCCTTTAATGTTGCCGTACAGATCCAGCTTATTTCATTTGGCGGGGAAGGGATTATTAATATAAAAGGAGATAAGTTTATCTTTTCACCATCTGATCCGGTGCTGCTCATGCCCGGTGAAACGGAAGCAAGCAAGGTTCAGTATTTAAAGTCCAATGAGGTCAAAAATCTCAGCGCAGTACAAATAGATACGCTAACGGATATTTTGTACAATTATGGTTTTGCCGGCCCTATTCGTGCTGAGCGGACAATGGAATGTTATAGCCCGCAACATGCCATATTATTCCTGGATAATACCGGGAAAGCGGTTGCCTTTATAGAGATCTGTTTTCAATGCAGTCAAACCAGGAAAAGCAGCGGCGATATTTTCTTGGGAGAGCGATGTGCGCAAAAGTTCGATATGCTCAAAGCGTTTTTCAAAACAGCAGGTATTGAGCAGGGGTTTAGGGAACCGGCACATGGTAAATAAACCATTACAGGTTGCGGCTTACCCCAGGTTCTGCAAAAACGCATTCAGATCTTCCTCTTTCCCTAATCCCAGCTTTTGTTTGATCCGGTACCGGCTCATACGTACACTTTTAGGCTCAATGTGCAGGATCTGGGCAATCTTTTTCGTATCCATCTTAAGGTGCAGGTAAGCGCACAGCTTCAGGTCAAGAGGGGTGAGCTTTTGCTGGGTTCTTTCATTTAACAGGTAAAAGAAATCGGGGTGTACCTGCTGGATCTGCAATTTCACATCTTCAAAATCATTGTCCAGCAGCTGTTCTTCATTCCAGATCTTATTGATGTTTAGCAGGTCGTTGTCGTTAATTTTTTCTTTGATCTGCAACAACATCTCTTTTTTATGCTCCAGCTGCAGCAGGTTGGCCATGGCTTCTTTTTGCAGCTGTTGTTGCTGGGCTTCCAGCAGCTGCTGTTCGGCCTTTAACCGGGATTGTTCCTCTTTTTCCAGCTTCATCTGCAATTCAGCTTCCTGCTTTTCCAGCTGCAGCTGTTTTTCCCGCTGCAGGGAGTACCGCAGCCTGAAATGATAGGAACGGAACATAAAAATGAGGCCCAGTAAAGAAACGGCGGCAATGCCGATATAGAAATAGTTCTGCATGCGGCTGTATTGCTCGCGTTGCTTTAGCATCAGCACTTCGTTATTTTTTTTTTCGGTCTCGTACTGTATTTCCAGCTTTTGGGAATTCAGCGCCTGCTGCCGGTCAAAGAGTTTGGCTTTATATTCGGTTACCTTTTTCTGAAATTCCAGGGCTTTGGTGTAGTTCCCGTTCTTCTCATAAAGGTTGGCCAGCGCTGTTACTACGTTTACAAGGGTGTAATAATAAGGGTCTTTCTGGTCCAGCATTACGGTGTAAGCCTCCAGCAGATAATTTTCTTCCAGTGCAGGTTTTTTGTCGCGCTTAGCATATTCACTTAAGATCCCCAGGCTGCTGGCTATAATTTCCTGCCCGAATGCAGTAGCTTTTGCGGCTGTTTTAGCCAGGTTGGCATATTGAATGGCATTGGCCTTCGCCTGATCGTCTGTTGCCGGAAAATTTCTCAGATAAAAATCAGCGCTGTTTATACAGGCTATGGCATAGGTTTTTTGTGCTACTTCCTTCGGGTGCTGCTGGTGCAGGTCTTCAACTTTTCTTAAATAAGAAATAATAAGATCCCGCTGCTCCGTGCTTTTGGATTGCTGATAATTGTAATCAGCAGCGGTTGATTGCGCTATGTAACAGTTGCTTAGCAGGTTATAGTCACCGGCCTGCAGGGCGTTTTCAGCAGCTTTCTGTGCATAGGCATTCACTTTCGGCACATCGTCCCACAGGGTGTTCAGGGCATACAGCAGGTAGTATATTTTAGCGGAAATATAAGGTTCCGGCTTTTGCCCCTGCACCTTAAGCGCCAATTGAGCGTAGTTGGTTGCAGAATCGGCATTGTCGAGCGCATTATATAATACGGCCTGTATATAATAACCATAAGCCATAGCAATGGGGGTACGCGCCTTTTGGGCAATGGACAGGGTGGTGTCGCTGGTTTTTTTCAGTATGGCAAACTGTTTGGTATTGGCATAAACGTTAGCCAGCACCGTATAGGCCTTTGTGGCTGCGGTAAGATCATGCTGTTGCAGGGCAATGCCTGCGCCCTGTTGTGCGGTTGCTATAGCAGATGGGTAGTTTTCGTTTATACGATAAGCCTCTGCCAGGTGGGTAAGCCGGGTGGCCTGCTCACTTTGGCCTGCTCCGGCAGCCGGTTGTGAACGGTCCGCTGAAGCAATTTGCGCAGTAGCTATGAAACAACATAAGCTGATACCTATCCAAATGAATACACCTTTTACCCCTATATATTTCATACCGCAAAAGTAGCATAAAGATCAAAAGACCCGCCTGTCCGGGCAAAAAAGTCTACGTCTACAGGAGTTGTAACTATTTGATATACAAATATTTAAAATTGCTGTAGACGCAATGTAGACGGTGTTTCAGTTTTGTGTAGATGGTCTGTAGCAGGGTGTTATTTGGAAAGGCCTCTGACTAAACCCAGTTTTGTGCAGGCAATTTTAAACTTAAAAAACGAAGTCTTATGAACAGCAAAACACTATCCATTATTTCCTACATTACGCTTATCGGCTGGGCCGTTGCTTATTTTAGTGGAAAAGAAAAAGCAGATCCCCTGCTGAAATATCACCTGCGGCAGGCATTGGGATTGGCCATTGTAAGTATTATTTTAAATGTAATATTAAGTGTGATCGCCACTGTGGTGCCCTCCCTGTCTTTTTTGAGCATGATAGGCCTGGTTATTTTCGTGTTGTGGGTAATGGGTATTATTAATGCGGCCAACGGCGCACAGAAACCCATCCCGGTAATTGGTAAGATGTTCGAGTATAAGTTCTCTTTCATTGGTTAGCCGCTGGCCTTTATATCCATCACCCCTTAATTAAAATCCATCCGGGCTGACAATGAAACGTGGCTTTTTATTATTCGCGATCCTGAACATGGCGTTTTTTGCGATTGCGCTTCCCATGCTTTTTTACTACAACATTAAAAATGATTACCCGCCCAACCTCCGGGAAAGGGATCCCTGGTTTGCGCTGGGCGTTGCAGCTGCATCTGTGGTGATCTGGATCGTGGTGCTGGCAGGATATTTCCGTAAATGGATCATAAATATCTTTATTGCCAAGCGGAATATCACCTACCTGCAAGAGAAGGGGGTACCACGGGAAGCTAAGATCATGGCCGTAACAAAAACATCAAAGCCCAATGCCGGTTACGATGCCTATGACCTTAACCTGTCATTTAAAAACCTGGTAGGCGCCGAAATTTTACAAAAGGCAAGTATAAATGATGCCAAGCCTTATGAACGCCGTTTTGAAGTGGGAAAAAAGATTGAGCTGTTACTTGATAAAGAAGTAAAGCATGAGCCTTATTTCATTTTTGCAGCTTCAGAGGCCACTATTAAAAAAGCAGCTATTGCGCTAATCAGCTTAGGCTGGTTAGCGCTTACTGCGCTGGTGATTGCCTATTATGGCCTTTCCTATTTATTGGAAAGTGAAGGCATGGGATGGCGTTTTATGAGCCTGGGCCACCCGCTGATCGTTTGCCCGGCCATCCTTTTATTTATCCGCATTGTCATCACACTTATTTACCATAAGGTAGCCGGCAAGCCCGGTGAGGCGGTATCTATTAAGTTTAAAGGCATACAAACCAATGCCCGCTTAGTAAGGGCCAGCCAAACCGGTACCTACATTAATGAGCAGCCACAGATAAAATTTGACCTTGAATATACCGATCACCTGCAAAAGACCCACCACGTAAGCCTGAAGAAAATTGTAGGCCTGCTGGAGCTGGATACCCTTAAGCAGGAACATATCTCTATTTATTACCTCAAAGAGAAGCCGGAAAAAATAGCATTTGCAAGCGATCTAAACGAATTAAGCTGAATTATCCTATGAAGGCATTGCGCTCCCTTATTATTATGTTGGTCTTATGCAGCTTCCCTTTTTCCGGCTGCAGGCAGGTATTAAAAAGTGTGGAGGAAACTTTTAGGCCGGATGATGCTGCCGTAAGTAAGCAGGTTCAAAAGCAGGCCGCTGCGGATAGTTTGAATAATCCTGTGGTACAACAGCAACAAAGCATTAGTATAAAAATAGAAACGCATATTTCAAAAGAAACACATACATCAACTTCCACCACCACCTCCACCTACCATCATAGCCCCGGCCACCCTGCTGACAGGGAAAGCAGAAAATTCTTAACAGACACTACCCGTTTAAAAAAGGCAGAAAAAGCTTTAAGGGCCCTGCCGCAGTATGCCGGTAAGGAGATCTTCATTTACCGCTCCGTTCATTTTTACGGGGATGGAAATATTATGCTTATGCTCCGGCATCCTGAAAACCCTAAGTACATAGACAACTACATCTACAAGGATGGCAAATGGTCGGCGCCCACACCTGCGCAAATATCCATAAATGATGAAACAGAGAGCAAGCTGATTCCTTTAGACAGGATCCACTTTGCCAATGTAGCCAGGGTAGCCCGGGTTTATAATGAGAAAGCCACTGAAGTGGAAGGCGCAAAACCACTGAGCTCTGTTTATGTATCCATCTGGGATAGAAGAATGCGCTGGTTCCCGGGAACGATCAATGGCACCCGTGAGCGTTATGATATACAGTTTAATGAAGATGGAAGCTTAAAAAGCTTCCGGCAGGAATGAACAGCAGCACCGTTGGATTAGGATGATCAGGAGTTAATTAATAACTTCGGTTCATGAAAGCTGAAACTATTCTGAAGGACCATTTATTAAAAGTAATTGATCTTAACGACGAACAGTTTGGTTATGTGTTTTCCCATTTTAAACCTATGTCCTTCAAAAAGGGCCAGGTAATTATTGCAGAAGGGGATAAGGTGAGCTGCGAGTACTTTGTAACAGAGGGATGCCTGAAATCATTCTATATTAACGACGATCTGAAAATGTTCATCCTCCAGTTTGCTATGCCTGGCTGGTGGGCATCAGACTATAATGCTTTGTACAATAGTATTAAAGCTACCATTAGTGTGGATTGTATTACAGATGCAGAAGTGCTTTGCATCTCCAATGCCGACCGTGAAAAGCTGTGCAGCGAGATCCATGCAGTTGAACACTTCTTTCGCTGGCGTACCAATAAAGGTTATGTAGCAGCGCAGAAACGGCTTTTATCATTCATGAATAACGATGCCAAACACCGGTACGAAGAGCTGCTTAATACCTATCCCCAGTTATATAATATCGTTTCCAAACAGCTGATCGCCGCTTACCTGGGCGTTTCCCGCGAAACGCTGAGCCGCCTCTATCATGGTTGAAATGTGAGCTGGATCACATAAGCCGGGCACTCCTATAAATGTGATGCAGGTCACATGCTTTCCTCGTCATTCCGCTCCACCTTTGTGTTGTAATTAAAACATAAAGAAAATGGAAACTAGAAAGTTTAACATCGTAAGCACCCAAAGCAATATTGACTGGGTGGGCCGTAAAGTAACCGGTGCACATAACGGCAGCATCGGCATCAAAGAAGGTTCATTGTTATTTGATAATGACCGTTTGATCGGCGGCCGGTTTGTTGCAGATACCACCTCCATCAAAATACTGGACATAACCGACCCCGCCACTAATGCGCAGTTTGCCGGGCACCTGGCTTCGGATGATTTCTTCAGCTCAGCGCAGTATCCGGAGGCCGTATTGAATATTACTTCAGTAAATGGCGCTCATATTGAAGGTGACCTCACTATAAAGAACATCACGCACCCTATTGAGTTTGATGCACAGATCAATCTTTCGGATGATGTGGTAACCGCATCCGGTACCATCATAATTGACCGCACCCTATACGGTATGAAGTTCCGTTCAGGAAGCTTTTTCAAAGACCTGGGCGATATCCTGATCTATAATGATTTTGAGCTGCAGGTGAATATCACTGCTACAGCTGCCAAAGAAAATGTTTTAGCTTAAAACCATAGCCATGCCATATGTAAAAATAGAGGTGACCCGTGAAGGCGTTACCCGTGAGCAAAAACAGCAGTTAATAAAAGGCGTTACTGACCTTATTACCCGCACACTGAATAAGGACCCCCATTTAACCCATGTGGTGATACAGGAAATTGAGCTGGACGACTGGGGATATGCAGGGGAGCAGGTATCTGTTTTAAGGGAAAAAGGCATAACGGCCGAAAAGAAATAATGCCGTGAAACCATTACG
>NZ_DATCRF010000748.1:0-8047 GCF_036569125.1 Chitinophaga sp.
GGCCCATACAGCGCTTCCGCATTACAGCGGTAATCATAATCGTATACTTCATGCACCCGCCATTGGGGATGTGTAACCTCATATACTGAGGTAAGGGTTGGGCCGCTTTGCGTATACCCCCAGTAGTGTTCCGTAATAAATTCAGCTTCGCCGCCGGGTATAATAGCGGCAGGGGCTGCGGCTGCATTGGCTTTCAGGAAGTTCCATTCATTGCCTACCTTCCATTCATAGGCCACGTGTAAAGTATTTTCATCCGGCGAATGCCAGCGGTGCCGCATAGGCAGGGTAGCATACTTTTCTTTATACAAAGTATTGGCTACAAAAGTGATCAGGTGTTTGGGCACCAGCTCCTTAATGAATACCACACCGCGTTTCCAGCTATTGCCTTCTTTGTAACGCACATAAAAACGCAGGTTCACCTCCTCAAATGTGCGGTGCATGGGAAAGCCAATACCTTTTACTTTGGTATCCTGGAAAAGGAAACCCACAAGACTTATGTAGTAGGTGTCGTTCCAGGCATCCAGCTCCGTACGGTGCGGCACATATTTTTGCAGCAGGGCAGGCGTAACCGCAAAATTGATCATGAGCAAATTGCGCCATTGTGCTGTGAGAAAAGGTTTGGCCATGTGTTATTGTTGTTTGCTGATCACCTGCTGGTAATACTTGCACACCTTTCTTAAACCGCATTCCCCGCATTTGGGTGTGCGCGCCACGCAAATGTAGCGCCCGTGCAGAATGAGCCAGTGGTGGGCAATATGTACTTTTTCCTTAGGAATGTATTGCAGCAATTGCTGTTCCGTTTGCAGCGGTGTTTTGGCGTTGGTGGTTAAGCCTATCCGGGCCGATACGCGAAACACATGCGTATCTACCGCCATGTTGGGCTGCTGGTGCACTACGGAGGTGATCACATTGGCTGTTTTGCGTCCTACACCCGGCAGGGTTATCAGCTCAGCTACCGTGGCCGGTATTTCCCCGTTAAAATTATCCACCACCATATTGGCCATGCCAATGAGGTGCCTGGTTTTATTGTTGGGATAACTGATGCTTCTGATGTAAGGGAATAATTCGTCAAACGTGGCTTTGCTTAAGGCATAAACGTCGGGATACTTTTCAAAAATGGCAGGGGTGGTCATATTCACCCGCTTATCGGTACACTGTGCAGACAGGATCACGGCTACCAGCAGCTGGTAGGGATTGTCATAGATAAGCTCCGTTTCGGCATTGGGTGCGTGCTCTTCAAAGTAGTGCAGCACGAATGCGAAGCGCTCTTTTTTCGTCATGCTGTAAAAATAGCTTACAGCCAGCAAATTGCAATTATTTCACGTTGGCTTGTAGTACCGGCTGTTGCCTCTTAGCCTTTTTTCCGGGCGTGCTCGAAAATAGCCTTTAGGGTTTCAGCGCGGGGAGAGAACTTAATCGTGTTCAAAGCCTTTTTGGTTTGGGTATGACAAACCCGCTCCTCACGGGGGAGCTCCTGATCTTTAGACATATCCTGAAAATTGTTTTTGCTATCAGCCACAGAACGTAAAACAGCAGAGAAGGATAGAGTAGAATTGCCCATGCAAATTTGTTTTAATACAATAAACTAATATTCAGCTTAATAACGGATAACACGCGGAATCTATTGTTAAGGTATAGCAATTTTTTAGAAAAGTGCAAGCTTATTTATCTGTGGTGGCTTCTTCCCTGATAATGAACAGGTCTTCATTATCCTTTTTCATCAGGTATTGTTCCCGGGCAAATTTTTCCAGTTTTTCGGGGCTGGAAAGCAGCTCCCGTTGTTCTTCGCGGGTTTTGTCTATTTCCGTTCTAAAAAATGCTTTCTGGGACTCCAGCTTGTTCACTTCAGTTTGTAACTGGTACTGGGAGAGCAGGTTATTACGGTCCAGGAAACCCAGCCATATTACAAAAGCTGCAATGGCTATCACAAACTTGTTGCGCAGCAGCGGGTGTATTTTTATGGACCTGGGTAGTGTCAAAATGTTCTGTTTAGGTGGCAAAGGTCTTAAAAGATCCGGGTTCTGGGATAACCCAGGACCCGGACGTATTGACCACTAAAATTGAGATCTGGTTTATTTCTTACCAAATTTAACGGATTTTCCCGGATAAAAGCCAACATTACCCAGCGCTTCCTCAATACGCAGCAGCTGGTTGTATTTGGCCATACGGTCGGTACGGGAAGCAGAACCGGTTTTGATCTGTCCGCAGTTCAGGGCTACGGCCAGGTCAGCGATGGTAGTATCTTCCGTTTCGCCGGAGCGGTGGCTCATGATGGAGGTATAACCGGCTTTGTGCGCCATGTTCACCGCATCAATGGTTTCTGTTACAGTACCGATCTGGTTTACTTTGATCAGGATGCTGTTGGCAATATCCTGGTCAATACCTTGTTTCAGGCGTTTTACATTGGTTACGAACAGGTCGTCGCCTACCAGCTGTACAGTGCTGCCTACAGCCTGGGTCAGTTTTTTCCAGCCGTCCCAATCATCTTCAGCCATACCGTCTTCAATAGACAGGATGGGGTATTTCTTACACCACTCAGCCCAGTAAGCAACCATTTCATCGCTGCTGATCACTTTCTGAGAGCTTTTGTAGAATTTGTAAGTTTTGTCAGCGTCGCTGAACATCTCGCTGCTGGCAGCATCCAGGGCAATGCCTATCTGCTCGCCCGGTTTGTAACCGGCAGCTTCAATAGCCTGCAGTACGGTTTCAATCGCTTCTTCGTTGCTCTGAATATCCGGCGCAAAACCACCTTCATCACCTACGTTGGTGCTGTAACCTTTCTTCTTCAGTACGGATTTCAGGGTATGGAAGATCTCAACACCCCAGCGCAGGCCTTCAGAGAAGGAGGATGCGCCTACCGGGATGATCATGAATTCCTGGTAATCGATCTTGTTATCAGCATGCACGCCACCGTTCAGGATGTTCATCAGCGGCAGGGGCAGGGTAGTTGCGTTTACGCCGCCCAGGTAGCGGTACAGGGGCAGGTTGCTTTCTTCAGCAGCAGCCTTGGCTACGGCCATGCTCACAGCCAGGGTGGCATTAGCGCCCAGTTTGGCTTTATTGGGGGTGCCATCCAGATCGATCAGCATTTTGTCGATGCCTGCCTGGTCATTTACATCCCATCCGGCCAGTTCTTCTGCAATGATCTCGTTCACATTTTTAACAGCCTGTAATACGCCTTTGCCTACGTAAGTTTTTTTATCGTTGTCACGCAGTTCTACGGCTTCGTGCTTACCGGTAGAAGCGCCGGAAGGTACGGCAGCACGGCCAAAATGACCATCTTCTGTAGTGATGTCTACTTCTACGGTAGGATTACCACGGCTGTCTAAAATTTGCCTGGCATGGATCTCTGAAATGGTACTCATGGTTTTACTATTAGTGTTTTAGGATTGATTGAAGAAGTCAATTGTCCATGGTCCATAGTCCATTGCCTTTTTCGCAAGGCTGCTGACACGTGTATATTCTATGGACCGTGGACTATGGTCTGTGGACCGTTTTCAATTCGTTAGCTGCCGGAAGATGGCTTCCAGGCTTTGTGAATTGCTCTGCAAAGAAAGGATGTTCCGGTTATTTATCAAAGCAAATTGCAGCAGGTTTTTACGTACTGCCTCTACATTACCGGTAAAAAGCTGCCAGGTATTACCCTCGCTGCCCACCACCCGCGTTACTTCCGGCAGCTGTTCCAGGGCGGCCGCCTCTACCGGCTCCCCAAAAGTTACCTGTATATAACCGTTGCCGGCCTGGCGCTGCTGCAGGTTTTGCAGGGTATCGTCCGCAATCAGCTGACCTTTGTTAATAATGATCACCCGGCTGCACATGGCTTCCACTTCCTGCATAATATGGGTGCTGAGTATAACGGTTTTGTTGCTGCCCAGGTTTTTGATCACCTGCCGTATATCCGCCAGCTGGTTGGGATCCAGGCCGGAGGTAGGCTCGTCCAGGATCAGCACTTCAGGATCGTGCAGCAGGGCCTGGGCCAGGCCTACACGTTGTTTATATCCTTTGGAAAGGGCGCCTATCTTCTTTTTGCTTTCCGGTTCCAGGCCGGTGAGCGCTATTACGGTACGGATGCGTTCTGCCGCTGCATGGCCCAGCTGGTGCACGTTTGCAATAAAGCTAAGGAACTCTTTCACATACATATCAAAGTAAAGGGGATTGGCTTCCGGCAGGTAACCCACGCGCTTGCGCACTTCCAGCGGGGCTTTGCTTACATCAAACCCGCTTACCAGGGCTTGTCCGCCGCTGGGCGGCAGGTAGCCGGTTATCATTTTCATGGTGGTGGATTTGCCGGCCCCGTTAGGTCCCAGGAAACCTACAATCTCTCCTTTGTTCAGGGAAAAAGAAATGTTATCAACCGCCTTTTGTTCACCGTATGTTTTACTAAGTTCAGATACCTGGATGGACATGGTTTTATATTGCGGGTACTAAAGTAAAAAAATAAGTTCAGAGTATGTTAGGGAGTATTTTTGGCCTCCATTAACAATTCGTTATCAATTGTTTAGCCGATTTTTAGCCCGGATATCCAAAAATGTTATAATTTTACGTCTACAATTAACATGAAACACAAGATGTAATCAACCGTAATTATTCCTAACCTGATACCTTGAGGCGTATTTAATTTTAAATGACCCGAATCGTGTACCTATACCTGCGTCTATTCTATTAAATCACTCACCCCTGGTAAGTTAACGTAACCCAGCCTAACTGGACAATACTTCAATAATCCTTATGCACTAATGGCAAACTTTCTTAAGAAGGCGTTGGGCCTGTTTGTGGAATTTGAGCCCAATGAATCTTCATCATCTAAAGCGGAGGGAAACCTTGCGCAAAAATTCCCATTGGGTAACATCAAAGGTCAGCCGGCCGTAGCTATGAGCGAGGCGGATATTGACAAATTTGAGCAGCACTTTTCTGCACTCTTTGAGCGCAGTAACCTGCCCGGACCAGACTATTTTGAGTTCTGGAAAATGATGGAAACCCTGGAAGCACATGTACCGGACGAAAAAACACGGATGGCGGCCGTATTTGCCACGCTGAGCGTGCAGGGGCTGAACAAGCAGAAACTGCTGGAAACAGCCGCACAATACAAAACCATCGTGGAAAAAGACCGTGCTGACTTTGAAAAAGCTGCCAATGAAAAAGCGTTGGCAGAAGTACAGGGCCGCCAGCAGCAGCTGTCTGACCTGGAGAAAAAGGTAGCGCAGAACGCGGAAACCATTAAAAGGTTAACCGAAGAGATCACTGCTGCCCAGCAACAAATGGGACAAATGAAAGCGCAGATCTCAGAACAGGAGCAGAAGATTGCGGGTAGCCGTCAGGGTTACCAGCTGGCCTGCAATGCCATGATTAATAAAATAGAAACTGATTTGCAGAAAATACAAACATCCCTTTAACCTAACATCCCAAAAAATTATGGAAACACAGTATTTCCCTGCACCTGCAGGGCAAAAGCTAAAGTCATACTGGAACCGGCCGGGTGGTAAGTTTGGTCTTATCATCGGTTTGGGTTTACTGGTACTGATCGGTTATTATGTAGTGCCCATCCTCACTAAAGTAGTATGGAACACGCTCAACTTTGGTATAGCCCTGGTATCCCTGGGTTTATTCCTGTACGCTGTTACACACCGTAAGCTGCGCTTAAGCCTGTTTTACCTGTATGAATGGCTCATGAAAAAGCTGGTAGGCATTGTTATAGAGCTGGACCCCTTCATTATAGCAGAAGACTATGTGCAGGATATGGAAAAGCAGCGTGAAAAGCTGTATGAGCAGTCTATTGAAGTAGATGGGCAGAAGGAGAAGATCGACATGAAGATCAAAGAAAAGGAAAAAGAAGCCAACCAGTTGATGGCACGCGCCAAAGCTGCGCAGGATAATAACATGCTGCCGGAGCTTGGTAATGCTACCCGCCAGATAGCGCGTATCAAAGAATACATTCTGCAACTAGCGCCTATACGTGATAACCTGGCCAGGATAGGCGACTACCTGACCAAGGTGCACAAGAACAGCGGCTACATGATAGAAGATGCGCGGAATGAGCTGGAGTTGAAAAAAGACCTGTACAAATCCGTTACATCCGGTAACAAGGCGCTGACCTCTGCCCTGAAAATATTCAAGGGCGATCCGGAGAAAAAGCTGATGGTGGAACAGTCTATGGAATTCCTGAAAGAGGATATTGCCACTAAGTTATCCAGTATGAAAAAGGCCATTAACTACTCAACGGATTTTATGCGATCCATTGACCTGGATAACGCTACCTATGAGCTGCAGGGTTTACAAATGCTGGAATCCTTTGACCCGGATACCACTTTCCGCCTGGATACCCAGAAGTGGACACCTGCGCCGGAGAATCAGCGTATGCCCGGTACCGTTGCCAAGGATAATTACAACGATTTGCTGAGTTAAATGCTGAATGCGCAAAGCAGAAAGCATAAAGCACAAAGCAGGCGCGCAGCGCCGAACATTATCTAAAAAAAATTATAAGCTGAAGCAAAAAGGCAGGAAGCCTTAAGCCTTCAGCGTAACAAACTAAATAATTTAAAAATGTCAATGAAAGTAAAACCTGGGGGTAAAATATTACTGATCGTATTATTACTGGGAGCTATTTATGCAGCAAAAGTATTGTGGTGGGATAAGCGTCCCCAGGAAGCAAAAGCAGCTACCGATATCGGAAAGGTATCTCTGCCGGATGCACCCGAAGCATCTTTAAGCAAGAATGCAGTAATGATGCCCCTACCCGGGCAGGACGAAGCGCTGAACGGCGGCACCAAGATCGTATGGAAAATTATGGCCTGGAACTCACAGTTCCCCGTAATGTATGCCAATGGCGGCGCTAACACCACCAAAGGCTCCCTGCTGGATAAAGCCAAGCTGCAGCTGACCCTGGAACGCCAGGATGACTGTAACAAGTCTATTGCCGACATGGTGAAATTTGCACAGGAGTATAAGAATAATCCGAATGCAGCCGGTGTGTTTGCCTCTTTCATGGGCGATGGTATGCCTATGTTCTTTGCGGCTTTAAGCAAAGAGCTGGAGCCCCTGGGCCCCGACTACCAGCCTATTGCATTTTATGCCATGGGTAAAAGTTATGGTGAAGATAAGCTGATGGGCCCTTCCGACTGGAAGCGCGATCCCAAGAATGCATTAGGTAAAACAGTTGCCTGCGTACTGCGCGACGGTGATATGAACATTCTGCTGAAATGGGCCGGCGATAACGGTTTGCGCGTAAACCCGGATGAAACCTCTTACGACCGTAATGCCGTAAACCTGGTAGCTGCTAACGATTTCCTGGATGCCGGTAATAAATACATTGCCGGTTATTCTGAGAGCCGTAAAATGATCATAGATGGTAAAAAAGTAAGCCGCGATACTACCGTAGGCGTAGACGGCGTTGCAACCTGGACACCCGGCGATGTGAATGTGGCGCAGAAAAAAGGCGGCCTGGTGAACATTGCCTCCACCCGCGAGTATGCCTCACAGATGCCGAACATCACCATTACTATTAAAAAGTTTGCGTACGACCACCGTACGGATATAGAGAACCTGATCATGGCGCTGTCACAGGCCGGCGACCAGGTGCGTTCTTTTTCGGAAGCCAAAGCCTTTGCTGCAGATGTTTCTGCCAAAGTGTATAACGAGCAGAATGGCGCGTACTGGCTGAAGTACTATAACGGTATGGAGGAAAAAGATGCGCAGGGCATTAATGTAAGCCTGGGCGGCTCTATGGCCTTTAACCTGGCCGATGCTGCTAACCTGTTTGGCTTAGGTAAAGATGGGCTGGACCGTTACAAGATCGTGTACAACACCTTTGGTGATATCATCGTGAAAATGTACCCGGAGCTGATCCCTACTTACCCTGTGTATAATAAAGTGATCGATAAATCTTTCCTGACCTCCGTAGTGTCTAACCACCCTGAGCTGCTGGAAGGTACGGCTATCAAGGAAACCTATGCACCGGAGATCACCCGCGAGGTATCTTCCAAATCATACGAGATCCAGTTTGAAACGGGTAGCGCTGTGATCAAACCAGCCTCTTATACTGTGCTGGACG
>NZ_DATCRF010000749.1:0-4862 GCF_036569125.1 Chitinophaga sp.
TGCTGCTGCGGCGGCGCAGGCCCGGCAAAACTTTGCAGCATCGCCCTGGGCAGCGCATTTGCAGGTAACGCAGGCGGATATACGCACTTTGCCGGTTACCCGCTTATACGATCATATTATCACCAATCCTCCCTTTTACGAAGGCAGCTTAAAAAGCGGCGATACCCTGCGCAACCAGGCCATGCACGCTACCACACTTGGCTATGAAGGGCTGCTGCAAGCCATCAGCGCTCATTTGCATGTGGAGGGCAGCTTTTCTGTACTGCTGCCGTATGCGGCTTTCCCCGGCTTCAGGCAACTGGCGGAAGCAGCCGGTTATCATCCTCAACAAATACTGGAAGTGAAACAAAGCGTGCAGCACGGGTATTTCCGCACTGTAGGCATTTTCAGCCGGCAGCGGGTTACACCGGTTATAACATCCCTGGCTATCTATGAAAAGCAAAATGTGTATACGCCGGAATTTGTGGCGTTGCTGCAGCCTTATTACCTCTATTTATAAGCCCTAATTTTCACTGACCGGTACATGAAAACTGCAGCTGGTAGTGCCTACGGACACCGGTACCAGGGTGGTGCCAAACTCACCGGGAACACCTGCACCATAAAGGGAAATAGTTTGTATGCCGGTGTGGGTAAAAATGCCTACGTCGGAGAAGGTCATGCCATTAACAGTGCCGCTGACAACGGACCATCTGCCGGGAGTAATAACATTCACTTCCAGGGTTACCGTTTCATTCTCCGTTAAGTATTCACCGGAAACATACAGGCCCTGCACCTGGAAATTGGCGCATTTACCGGCGCTGACCACCAGCTCAAAGTTGGCAAAGCTATCTATATTCACCACGGTATCCGGCGGATTGGTGCCGGTTGTATCTGTTGTATCTGTCCCTGTGGTATCTATAATGCCGCCCGGGTACGGTATTTCCCGGCTTAGCTCTCTTTTACAGCCAAATATGATACAGCATAGCAATGCTATTATAATAATTGGGGCGTTGGCAATGCGCATAAACTGTCCTAATTAGAAATGACGGGGAAAAGACTCTGGTGTAAAGATACACTTTCTATTCATTGGCCGGATACCCGGTCCTGTACATATCCTTCCAGGTAGGCGAATCTTTCTGTGAGCTGCCCGTTCTTGGCGATGGTAGCATTTTCGATGGTTGTGCTGCAGGGCTGCAGCAGCTCTTCAAACACGTATTTCATCAGCTGATCGCCGAAATACTGGGAGGCATCGCGGGGCAGCTCATTAGGCAGGTTGCTTACGCACATCATGTCTATGGAGCGGGAGAGGCCGGGGGCCGTACGTTCCCGGCTAATGCGGTCTACGCCGTACACGGGGTCGGCAATGGTGGAATCGCCCAGGTTGCAGGGGATGGATCCGTTGGTGTCGTCTGTAATGTCGGCAATCACCTGGATGCGGAAGTTATCTTTGGCCAGATCATTCCAGGTGAAAAGCGGGGCGATACCTTCTTCCCAATAAATGCCATTCATCAAAATATCGCTGGCCGTAACATAGGGCAGGAAGCGGCATTCATAATTTTCAGGGCTGGTATGAAAATCGTCGCGGCTATACGTTTTATCGGAGCGGCGCAGGTATAGCTCACCGGCTTTCAGCTGCGTGTATACGGGGTAGGCATAGCTGTTAATGAGGAACTCTTCGGGGGTAATGTATTTTATACCCAGCATGCCCATTACTTCCAGGATGCCTGCAGCTACGCGCCCGGAGCCGGTGATCACGATCTTCAGGGGCGGCAGCTTAATGCCGAAGTAATGTTTGATAAGCTCCTGCAGGTCGTGGCAGGTATGTACCGGGCGGTAAGTGAACAGGCCCGTGCGTTTACCATAGGCCAGCAATCCATTATGCGCGCCTACCACGCCGGCAAAAAATCCGAAGCCCAGAATGCGCTGCCCGTCTTCATGTACCAGGCATTCATAGTCCACCAGGGTAATGTGCTGGTCTATGATATGCTGCAGCATAGCCTGGTTATTAGGCTGCTGTTTTTTGGTATGTGAAAAGAAGAGGTAGGTTTTGCCGGGGAGCAGCTTTTCCTTTGGCACTTCTTTAATGCCCAGCAGGATGTGGCAGTGGGAGAGGTCTTCTGCCAGCGGAATGCCTGCCTGCGTGTATTCGCTATCCGTGAAGCAGCGGTGTGGCGAGGGCTGTACGGTGATGCTTACGCTGGGGTAGTTCTGTAAGATCCATTGGCATTGTTGTGGTGTAAATGCGGCCCGGTTATCGTGTGGTATTTTTTCTTCCCTTATAAGGCCGATGTGGATGGTAGTATCAGTTACTTGCATGGGCCAATTTACGGAATAACCCAATTCAGAATTTTTATTTGGCTTTCCGGGAAAATTTTCTACATTTGCGTCCCCGCGATTGCGGGATTGCCCAGATGGCGGAATTGGTAGACGCGCTAGACTCAAAATCTGGTTATCGCAAGGTAGTGCAGGTTCGATTCCTGTTCTGGGCACCAAAGGCCGGAGATTATCTCCGGCCTTTTTTTGTTCTATTAAAATGTGTGACCGATTAATGATCTGCAATCTTGCCTGCAGCGAATAAGATATAACACGATTTTACTTTGTGAGGAAAATTTGTAATTTGGCGCCCCTAATCTAGTATAAACCCCCTGACCCTTCAGGCCTTAAACACAAACTCCAATATGAGAAGATCTAATTTTACTTATCCGTTAGTCCTGCTGTCAGGACTCTTTTTTGTTATGTTCATGATATCCTGCGGTAAAGATGGCGCTGCAGGGCCGCAAGGTCCGGTTGGTCCGGCCGGCCCGGAAGGGCCCAAAGGTGATAATGCCTCCGGCACTGTGATCTATTCAGATTGGCTGGATGTGCCGTTTAAGCCGGATACTATACATACAGCAGGCGGCGGTATTGATACAGTAGGTTACTTTGCTGATATCGATGTGCCTAAACTTACCACGGCGCTGGTGAATACCGCTGATGTAAAAATGTACATCAATGCTGAAGATGCAAGTGATCCTGTCATTTATCCGTTGCCTTATAATGCTCCATCTGGTCTTTACATACAGTTCTCGGCTTACACGCAGGGAATTTCGTTGTATTCTAATTCGGACCTGAGCTCTTTCACTGCCAATGGTAAAAAGTATCAACAATTCCGGTACATGATCGTGCCTGGCAATACCGAGGGAAGATCAGCTGCTTCAGTAAACTGGTCCGATTATGCCGCGGTAAAAGCGTATCTCGGGTTGAAGGACTAATATTTTGTTTTCGCTTGTATGATATATGAAAACATGATTGGTGGAAAAATGCCGGAGGTAATACCTCCGGCGTTTTTTTTTACATGGAATTTAGCAGGGGTGGTATCCTCCTGAGCAAACAGATCCTGTAAATCAAAATCAAGAAGTTATTTTGAATATCTGGACTTCTTTTATAAATTACGTATATTTTTTAAAGCTTAACGAAATGTATAAGCTAATTATGGCTCAATCACTGCCGTTTTAGTAGTTGTGATTAATTATAATAATATATCAGGGTACTTTATACTATCAGGATGCAAAAGCTAACATGTGAAAGGGAGCGGGAATTACTTAATGCGCTTACACTTGACGATGAGCAGGCATTCGCCATACTTTTTAACAGCTATAGAAATAAGATCTACGGTTTTATTCTGGGGATCACCTCCTCAAAAGAAATTTCAAAAGACATTGTACAGGACGTTTTTTTTAAAATATGGAAAATGCGTCGCCGTGCCTGCGAAATTGAAAACTTTAATGCCTTAATTTACCGTATGGCAAGGAATGCTGCGCTTGATCATCTGAAGCGGGCTTCACGCGAATCTACCGTACTTTCACATCTGAGTGTGATCTCAAAAGAATCTGCTTCTTATGATCCTTTCGAGGATATCAAAGCTGCAGAAATTAAAGAAAAATACGAAAACTCCTTACAAAAATTACCCAAACAACAACGGTTGGTTTATGAACTAAGACATCTTCAGGGGATTGAATACGCTGAAATTGCTAAAAAACTGAGTCTTTCTGTTCCAACCATAAGAAGCCACTTTAGAAATGCGCTGAACTCCTTAAAATCCAACCTCTTTTTAACCCTCGTCATTATAATTACCCGCTTTTAAAAGCCGGGAAAAAAAATCCTGATCTTTTTTTGCACGTTTGGGTCTTTTGATCGTCTTACAGACATACGCATGGGAAACCTGTGCTAAATAAGTTTAAACAGATGTCTGAAGATAGAATAAGATTTTTACTGTCAAAATATATCCACCGCCAGTGTAACCCGCAGGAAGAAGCCGAATTGTTCAGCTTCCTGAGGGAACTTAGCGATGAACAAAAAGACGATCTCCTGAGCAACATCTGGAATGATTTTGAGTCCAAACAGGAGCTTCCCGAAGAAGAGGCTGAGCAAATACTGGATGCTATTCTGACCAGGAAGAGCCGTTTCCCGCTCAAATATATCTCAATCGCAGCATCCGTCCTGATTGTCTTGTCTGCCGGCGCCTATTTTTTATTGAACTCCAATAAGCAGCTATCTGCTGATAGTAATAAGATTGCACTCGCTGATATCAGGCCTGGTGAAAATAAAGCTGAACTCACCATGGGGAATGGCAAAAAAATACTGCTTGGCACCGGCTTACAAAAAATTACTGTTCCGAATACGGATGTTGTGATCCAGGAAAATGCCAACGGATCGCTTACTTATAATAAGGGCACGATCACTGATACTGAGCCAATAACCTACGATACACTCCGGACACCGAAAGGTGGTGTTTACCAGTTAAACCTGGGTGACGGTACTAAGATCTGGCTGAACACAGCAAGCGCCATCCGTTTTCCGGAAAAACCCGGACGCAGGAGCCGCGATGTGGAGCTCCTTTATGG
>NZ_DATCRF010000750.1:0-3478 GCF_036569125.1 Chitinophaga sp.
TTGGTAACCTGGAAGGCATCCTGGTTCAGGCGGTTGTTAATGGAAAACGGTTCATGCCCGGCAATAATATAACGTACGCCATTCTTGGAAATATTCACCACGGGGAAAGGCGCTGAGAACGGGTTACGTTTATCCCTGAACAACGTGTACACTACTCTTAATTTATTGGCGTAGCTGCTCCCAAAGCTGGATTTCAATTCCGCACCAAAAGAGTGCAGCTGGTTCACCATTTCATACCCCGAATTGCGGAACTGTAAAGTAGTATAGTCCGGCCCGCGGCGGCCAATGGCGCTGGGATGCGCGGGCTTGTCCTTGCTGGCCTGCAGCCCGTTGTAGGTGAATGAAAGGCGGTGGTTCTGGCTGATATTCCAGTCTGCCTTAAACAGCCATTTATAACTTTTCTGGTCCAGTGTGAAGTTCTGGTAAGGACCTGTATCGTAATTAAAACGGGTTTTCAGAATGCTGCTTACCTGCATCAGGTCTGATTCCAGCACCCGGGAAGTATTCGGCAGGCCCACATTGCTGCTGTTCTGTGCTACATAGCTGCTGGCCTGGTCGCTGCGCTGTTCTGTTTCAAAGTTCACGAAGTAGAACAGCTTATCCTTTATAATGGGACCGCCCAGCGAAAAGCCGGCCTGCAGCTGTTTCAGGTCAGGCACCACCTGCTTGTTCTTATCTACCTTAGAGCCGGTGAGGGATTGGTTGCGGTAAAAACCATATACGGTACCGGAAATATTGTTGTCGCCTGATTTGGTTACCGTGTTCACACCCGCGCCGGTAAAGCCCGCCTGTGTTACATCATAGGGCGCAATATTCACCTGGATCTGGTCAATAGCATCCAGGGAAATAGGAGTTGCGTTGGTTTGCCCGCCTGGTGTAGGGGCATCCAGCCCAAAAGGATTGTTGAACACTGCACCATCCAGTGAAAAGTTATTATACTGCCCGTTACGCCCTGCAAAGGATAAACCATTGTACGTAAAGGAGGCCGAGGGCGTTAAACGCAGGTAATCATCTGCGGAGCGGGAAATAGTAGGCAGCGCGCGGATGGTGCGGCTGTTGATGTTCGTAGACGCGCCGGTCTTTTTATTATCGAATACGGTGGACTGCCCGGTGATCACTACATTCTTCAGCTCTACGGCTTTTTCCTGCAGCTGTATTTCCACGGAATTGTTCAGGCCCAGCTCCAGGTACACATTATCCATTACATTTTCCTGGTAACCCATAAAGGTTACCGTTACGGTGTAAGGCCCGCCTACCCGCAGGTTGGGAACGGTAAAACGCCCGTCTGACCTGGTTTGCAGCCCCTGTTTAATACCGGCATTGACATAGGCTACCTGCACGGTTGCCCCGGGCAGCGGTGTGCCTTTAGGGTCTTTTACAATGCCGCTCAGGGTGGCAGTGGTTACCTGTGAAAATACTTGTGTAACGCTTAATAAAAGCAGGGAAAGGCCCAGCAACGGACAGTACATGTGCTTTTTGATTCTTAGCATAGCGATTGATTTTCGGTTGATACAAACGACAATAAGGCTGCAGGTACAGCCTGTTTTAAGATCCGGTAAAATTTGATTCGATTCGCTACAAGGGTTACAGTATACAGGTATGTGTTTTGATAAAAAGGTTTTTACTGTAACCGATTGGGATTACCCGCTTCCTTTCAGCCCCTCCCGATGTGCTACACTAAGGGTCTGTGATTTTGATTGATTATTCCGAATTTAAGGAAAATAGCTTAAACGCCTACCGCTTTTTTCTCTTTAGCGCGTGCGCGGATCTTATGACGGTGCTGTGTGCCCCACTCACGCAGGGATTCTATTACATTACGCAGGGTAGCGCTATAGGGCGTTAACTCATATTCAACCGATACCGGCATGGTATTATATACATGGCGGCGTATAAATTCATTGAGCTCCAGGTGCTTTAATTCATGCGACAGCACCTTGGCGGAGATACCTTTCACTGCTTTCTGTAATTCGCCGAAACGTTTATTACCTTCACCCAGCGCAATAATAATGGGCAGCTTCCATTTACCGTTCAACACATATAATGCATCCTGCACGGCGCTTAATGCACCCAGGCATTCTTCTGTTTGCTCTTTGGTAGCAAATTGTCCTTCAGGTCCTAACATAAAGCCTGTATTTTTAAGTTACCCTTTGGTAAGCGCTAACCTTAAGGTAAGTACTAACCACTGGTAAGCAAATATACGTATTTTTGATGTTGTAACATCTATTTTACAAAACTCTCATAATAAAGCAAATATGCAAGTTGAAATATGGTCAGATGTGATGTGCCCATTCTGCTACATTGGTAAACGCCGGTTTGAGCACGCCCTGGCGCAGTTTGAGCATAAGGAAGATGTAACGGTGGTTTGGAAAAGTTTCCAGCTGGATCCTACCCTGCCTGCCACCGGTACCGGCAGCATTCATGAATACCTGGCGGAACGTAAGGGATTTACCCTGGAACACGCCAAACAAATGAACGACCAGGTAACAGCCATGGCTGCCGATGCCGGGCTGCAATACAATTTTGATAAAGCAGTAGTAGCCAATTCCTTTGACGCACACCGCTTTTCGCACCTGGCAGCGCAGCATGGCTTAGGCGATGCGGCGGAAGAAAGCCTGTTCAAAGCCTACTTTACAGAAGGTAAGAACATTGCCGACCACGAAGTGCTTGCACAGCTGGGCGCTAATATTGGCCTGGATGCAGCCGAAGTTAAAACCACGCTGGCAGGCAATAGGTTTGCCGATGCTGTACGAACCGATGTGGAAGAAGCCGCAGCGCTGGGCGCGCGGGGTGTTCCCTTTTTTGTGATAGACCGTAAGTATGCCGTATCGGGCGCACAACCCGAAGCTACTTTCCTGAATGCGCTGCAGCGGGCTTTTACCGAGCAGGAGCTCAACACTGGCAGCAGCAACGGCTGCGACATAGATGGGAACTGTTGAATTAATAATTAAGAATTAATAATTAATAATCACGGATGCGTGTAGTATAAGTATAAGTAATTACTGAATAATGGCCTTTACTTGTATTCCATGTAATCCTGATTGTTAATTAATGAATAATAGGATTTTTGTATCCATGATCGCTAATTAATGAATACATCCTTTGCATGTACTGCACACATCCCCGATTATTAATTATTAATTCTTAATTATTAATTGGCACCCCTACCAGCATGATCTTGCCGATGTATAGATAGTTAGGCTGGTACTTCGCAGTATCACCCAGCTCTGAGGGAATAACTATTTTGGTTTTATTGATGGGGGCCGGATCCAGCTTAAATACAATGGTATGCTCACCATCCGGCAGAGGATCCAGGAAATAGAAATTGCGCCGGAACCAGCTGCCATGGCGGTCAAAGCGCAGCTTACGGATGGTTTGCTTGCCATCAATCGTTATTAATGCTCCTGCAGATGAAGGCCCTATCATATCCTGCACACCGATCGTACTGCCCTTAAAACGGATCGTTAAACTATCCTTCGGG
>NZ_DATCRF010000751.1:0-7569 GCF_036569125.1 Chitinophaga sp.
TAACCACTCTTCCCCGCCGGTACTCAGCAGGCTTAAAATATGTACTGATATTGCAAACTTACTTTTAACCATTCTGTAATTAATGAAATTACAGTACAAAGATAGGGATTAATGAGAGGATGTGCAAATATGCAAATGTGCAGATGGCCATCATTAGCACACCTGCACATTTGCATATTTGCACATCAGCACATTATTTTTTCACGATCAGCGTAGCGGCTTTTTCAGTCTTCACCACCTGTTCAACAGGCTGCGTTTTCTTTTTGGCTACGGTATCTGCATTATTGCCGTGGATCTGTGCCAGGGTAGGCGCAATCACCAGGGATACAATAGACATCAGCTTAATGAGGATATTCATAGACGGGCCGGAAGTATCTTTAAAAGGATCGCCCACGGTATCACCGGTTACAGAGGCTTTGTGCGGCTCTGATTTTTTGTAGTAAGTTTCACCGTTTATTTCCACGCCTTTTTCAAAAGACTTCTTGGCATTATCCCAGGCGCCGCCGGCATTGTTCTGGAACATACCCATTAATACACCGCTTACAGTAGCACCGGCCAGGAAACCACCCAGCACCTCAGGGCCAAAAATAAACCCTATTATCAGCGGCATGATCAATGCAATAGCGCCTGGCAGCAGCATTTCGCGGATAGAGGCCTGCGTTGAAATGGCCACGCATTTTTCATACTCCGGCTGGCCTTTGCCTTCCATAATGCCCGGGATTTCGCGGAACTGGCGGCGTACTTCCTGCACCATCGCCATGGCTGCACGGCCTACGGCTGCAATTGCCAGGGAAGAGAAGATGAAGGGGATCATACCACCTACGAACAGGCCGGCCAGCACATTGGCCTTATAAATATCAATGCTGCTGATCTTAGCAATACCCACAAAAGCGGCAAACAGCGCCAGGGCGGTAAGCGCAGCAGATGCAATGGCAAAACCTTTACCGGTAGCAGCGGTAGTGTTACCTACTGCATCCAGGATATCTGTTTTTTCACGTACCTCTTTAGGCAGCTCGCTCATTTCAGCAATACCACCGGCATTATCGGCAATAGGGCCAAAAGCGTCAATGGCCAGCTGCATAGCTGTAGTGGCCATCATACCCGCGGCTGCAATGGCTACGCCATACAGGCCTGCAAATGCGTAAGAGCCGTAAATGCCGCCTGCCAGCACCAGAATGGGCAGGGTTGTGGATTCCATACCTACCGATAAACCGCCAATGATATTGGTAGCATGGCCGGTGGCCGACTGTTGAATGATGGAACGCACCGGGCGTTTACCCATGGCCGTATAATATTCCGTAATAATACTCATGAGGGTACCTACTATCAAACCTACTGCTACAGCGCCAAATACGCCGCCTTTGGTAAATTCATGGCCACGCAGCAGCATGCTTTCCGGCAGCAGCCATTGTACCAGGAAATATACTACCACGGCGGTGAGTATAATGGAGCCCCAGTTACCCATGTTCAGCGCTTTTTGCACCGCGCCGGTATTTAAGCCTGCGTTTTCGCTGATCTTTACAAAGAAGGTACCGATGATGGAGAAGATGATACCCATACCTGCAATGAGCATAGGCAGCAGGATGGGAGCAATACCGCCAAAGTTATCTACAGACTGTGTTTCAGCGCCCAGCACCATGGTGGCCAGCACCGTGGCTACATAAGAGCCAAACAGGTCGGCGCCCATACCGGCAACATCGCCTACGTTATCACCTACGTTATCTGCAATGGTAGCAGGGTTACGCGGATCATCCTCGGGGATGCCGGCTTCCACCTTACCTACCAGGTCAGCGCCTACGTCGGCTGCTTTGGTATAGATACCACCGCCTACACGGGCAAACAGCGCAATGCTTTCTGCACCCAGTGAAAAGCCGGTGAGCACTTCAATTGTTTTGATCATTTCCGGCGTGTTGGCAGCTGCGCCGAAATAAGTTTTGAGTATGATGAACAGGCTGCCCAGGCCCAGTACGGCCAAACCAGCTACGCCCATACCCATTACAGAGCCGCCGGTAAAGGATACCTGCAGGGCTTTGGCCAGGCTGGTACGTGCGGCCTGCGCGGTACGCACATTTGCCTTAGTGGCAATGCGCATGCCTATGAAGCCGGCCGTAGCAGAGAACACGGCCCCCATGATAAATGCCAGTGCAATGGTCCAGTCGGAATTTTCATGCGAAGCTCCCATATAACCCAGCAACAAGGCTGCGATTATTACGAAGTAGGTAAGAACTTTGTATTCGGCTTTCAGGAATGCCATAGCGCCTTCAGCGATATGTTTGGCTATTTCGGTCATTCTTTCGTTTCCGGCGTCCTGGCGTACAACCCAGGCGCTTCTGACAGCAGTGAACAGTAATGCAATTAATCCAAAACATGGAACAAGGTACACGATACTCATATAAGCGATTTTAAAATATACAAGGTTGACAAAAATAATGTTTCCAAACTACTTTTGCTAATGAGAATTTAATGTGCCGGCATTTGCCTGAAAGCCGTACCAGTAGCGGGAAGCATGGAATAGCGTGCTGTTTTTCACCCTCACAGCTGGAGGAAGGCGGGTCCCAAACAATCTATAATGCTCTCGGCGGTCATGGCCTCCTGCGACATACGGGCGGCTGCAATATCGCCGGCCAGCCCATGCAGGTAAGTGCCCAGCAATATAGCGGCTTTAGGCGCATAACCCTGCGCCAGCAGGGAAGTAAGGATGCCGGTCAGCACATCGCCGCTACCGCCGGTAGCCATACCGGGGTTGCCGGTGGAGTTAAAGTACACGGAGCCATCCGGGCAGGCCATAGCCGTAAACCGTCCCTTCAGCAATATATACAGCTGCAGGCTCACTGCCTGGCGGGACAACAGCTCCAGCCGCGCAAAATCATTATCACTGCTGCCGAATATACGCTCAAACTCTTTGGGGTGGGGTGTTAGCAGGGAGCCATGCGGTATGCGGGGTAACAGGAACGGGTATTCGCTGATAATATTCAGCGCATCCGCATCCAGCACCATTGGCTGCCGGTACTGCTCCAGCAGCTGTTCCAGGGCTTTGGCCGTACCCGTGGCGGTGCCCAGCCCCGGGCCTATACCAATGGTCTTATATTGTTGCAAACCGCGTGTTTGCGGTGCGCTTTCATGAAAGTGGCTGCTGTAGGTTTCCTGTATATCGGTTACGCACATAGCGGAAGGTGCGCTGATCTGGATGATCTGGTACCCGCATTGCGGCACATGGCAGGTAAGCAGCCCCACACCGGCATGCAGGCAGGCTTTGGCGCTTAGCACCGCGGCGCCCATTTTACCATAGCTGCCTGCTACCAGCAGCGCATGCCCGTAAGTGCCTTTGTGGGCAAAGGGCTGGCGGGGCTGGTAAATGGTACGCATCATATGCGCATCTGTTACATGAAAGCGGGTAGGCGTTTGCGTAAGATAATCAGGGTGCAGGCCTATGGGTAATATATGCACCTGGCCGGTACGCGCTGCATTTTCAGGCAGCAGAAAGGCCAGCTTGTATACTTCAAAACTAAGGGTAATGCTGGCGTGCACTACGGGCATATGCGCGCTGGAAGCATCGGCCAGCATACCGGAAGGCAGGTCAATGGCCACCAGGGTATGCCGCGTTTGCAGATCATTCAGCTGGTGAATAAGGCCGGCCATCCAGCCCTCTATGGCGCTTCGCAGGCCGGTGCCCAAAATAGCGTCTACAATAATGCTTTTGGGCGGCAAGGTAGGCAGGTCGGCTACGGCGGCCACATCGTATATGCTTTGGGGATATTGCTGCTCCAGCAGCTGCCGGTTAGCCATATGATCTGCAGATGCCTTATTACTGTGGTGAATAATGCAGGCAGTAGCTTTATACCCGTTGTTCAACAGCATGCGGGTGATGGCCAGTCCATCGCCCCCGTTATTGCCCATCCCGCAAAATATGTAAAAGGGCCTGCGGGCATCAAAGTGGCGGAACAGCCATTGCGCGCAGGCTGTGGCTGCCCTTTCCATTAGCTGCAGACTGCTAACAGGCTCGTGCTGTATGGTATAAGCATCTGCTTCCCGTATTTGTGTAGCCGTAAAAATTTTCATACACGTAGTGTATAAAAATACGGGAAAGTTTTGATCAAAAAGAAAAGCCCCGGCGTTAAACCAGGGCTTTTCAACCAATTCATATTTATAGTGTGGCCACTATTAGAAAGTATACCGTGCAGATGCGCCGCCTATTTCTTCGCCCATGAAGTGGGTACCACCGGAGAAGTTAAAGAACGGTTTCAGATCAGCACTTACGCTCAGCGGGATCTTTTTGAAAGTGTATTCCACGCCAAAAATGCCGTCCAGGCCAGCGGTAACATACGTACCATCGCCATTGCGGAACCAGCGGTCGCGGTCATAGTCAAAACGGTCATAAATACCTACGTGTGCACCGCCACCGGCGTACATCAGGAATTCGGGCTTACCGAACACATTCCAGTGATATTCATACAAACCTGTAAAAGTAACGTTGCCGCCTTTGTCGAAGTTGGTGAAAGCCAATCCTTCAATGGCGTGAGGGCCGGAGATGAAATGTTTGATGGTAAAACCTACGATCCAGGGGTTCATCCGGATACCGATGGCTGTTCCATAATTAGCAGGTGCTTCGGCGCCTCTTCTCAACTTTTGTGCATTTGCCTGTACTGCCAGCAGGGCAACCAGGCCAAGGATTAATGCCGCTCTTTTCATTTTGATACTATTGTTTGGTTTTATAGTTGTAAAGATCAAATGGTTATTTCCTGTTTAAAAGATACCTGGCAGATACTGCAAAGGAGGCCAGGTCAGAAGGTGTGCTGAAATGTACAGCCGGTTTCCAGTCAAGGCTAAGGTTCAGCGGAATAGCCGCAAAGTTATAATCCAATCCCAATATCCCATCCACCCCTGCTATAAATTTCGTATTACCCTCATATTTCCGTACGCCCATATGCGCCCCGCCGCCTACATACCAGGCAAAGCCCTGTACAGTAAGCGCCGACAGATCGAAATGGCGTTCATATAAACCTGTAACGGTAAATGTTTCATTGTAAATGCCGGCAATGCCTTCCACGGCATCGGCATCGGTAAAGAAATAGCGTGCGGTAGCGCCCAGCGGTAAACCTAAGCGGATACCTACCTGGGGGCCTTTTGATGCTGTTGTTTGTGCTTTGAGATCGTACATACATCCAGTTAAAATCAGGGTAAATAATATAAACCGCTGGTAAACCTGCAGCTGATACCATTTTTTGTCCCCTGAACCATGTGTTGTTATGCCCGCTTTCATGTTGGTATGAGGATTCAACAATAACAATGCCAAGATAGCTTATAAATAACGAAGGAAGCGCCTGCTTATTATACTTTATTAGGTTTCAATAGCTTCAGGTAAATAAATCCAATAAGGCCAGCCAGCAGGGAAGCCACCATAACCGACATAATAGAAATGATCTGCAGCTCCGCCTCTTTATACGCCAGTGTTGAAATAAAAATAGACATCGTAAACCCGATGCCCGCTATCATACCGGCGCCCAGCAGCTGTGCCCAGGTAGTTTTATGCGGCAGGGCCGCCCATTTTAACCGGGCCGCTATAAAAGAAAATAAGAAAATACCCAGCGGCTTGCCCAGCACCAGCCCGGCCAGTATACCATAACTAACCGGCGATGTGAAAGCCTGCATCAGATCCTGCGGAAAAGCAATAGCCGTATTAGCCAGCGCAAAAATGGGCATCACTATAAAGTTAACCGGATCGTGCAGGTGATGAATAAGGCCGGCTATTTTGGTAAGCGGTATGCAAAAGGCTACCAGCACCCCCGCAATGGTGGCGTGAATGCCGGAATTGTAAATACAGTACCATAATACCAGGCCGGGTACCAGGTAAAAGATCAGCCGCTGTACTTTCAGCAGGTTCAGGACAATAAGCAAAACCATTACCCCAGCCCCGCATAACAACCAGGTGAGCTGCAAGGTAGCTGTATAAAAAACAGCAATGGCCAGTATGGCGCCCAGGTCGTCAATAATAGCCAGGGCCATTAAGAATATTTTCAGCGTGATAGGTATGCGCTTTCCCAGCAGGGATAGGATGCCTAATGAGAATGCAATATCCGTGGCCATGGGAATGCCCCAGCCATGCGCATGGGCAGTGCCTCCGTTAAAAGCCAGGAAGATCAATGCCGGGCATATCATGCCACCCAGGGCTGCCAGCGCCGGTAACAGGGATTTTTGAATGGAGGATAGCTCGCCTACCGTAAGCTCCCGTTTTATTTCCATACCTACCAGGAAAAAGAACAGCACCATTAATCCATCATTGATCCAGTGCAGCAGGGAGTGGGGGAGATGCCAGCCATCGGGCATGTGTACGGCTGTTTCCCAGAAATTAATATAGGTGGCCTGGTAAGGAGAGTTAGCAGTTATCAATGAAACTATTGTGCATACCATTAACACAATGCCCACTGCACGGCTATCCTGCAGAAATTCGTACAGGGGTGAGAGTAGTTTTTTCCTGAACTTTTTTAATTTATGTCCTACAGAAGTTGCCATTCACAAGTCGGTTTAGTTTACAAATCAGCCTGTGGCGGCTATTTACCCATTAGCTCATACTTGCTTTTAGGTTTGCGCTTAACATCCCAGCGGAAATTTTCCAGCAGCATCTCATCTTTAGGCCGTTGTGTAAAAGGGTACATGGTGCCTTCCGGGTCTTTGATGAACACAACCTTATTGAGCTCACCGGCAGTGAAGTGAATATTAATAATAGCGCTGAGTGATTTATTTACGCTTATAAAGCCGCCATCATCATCCTTCACATAATAAATGCTTTCCGCATTACCATCCACATGCATCCAGTCCAGCGCATCACCTGCAAAGTAGCCGGTAATAATATTGCCTTTGATCTGGTTATACAACGGCTTGTTAAGCTCCGCTTCATTTACTATCAATGCATTAGGCTGCATTACCAGCTTGTCGGCCTTCTGGTTTTTAGTATACAGGTAAATGGTATCGCCTGTAAGCTGGGTATTATTGGCCCATAAGATGGGATCGCGGTAAAAACGGAAAATAGAATCGCGGGAGGAGTAGTATACACTATCTGCCACGCCCTGCAGGGAATCGGAATAAATGCGTACATGGTGGTAAGCCAGTATGTAGCGCTTTTCCGTTGTATCCGGTTTCACCGTATCCTTCGGGGGCGCCAATGCCAGTGAATCGGGGCCTTTGAGGCCATGGGTAACCAGCGCGGTATCCTTTTTGAGTAAAGGCTTGCCAGTGATAAGGGTATCCTTATTTTTTTTGAGCGTAAGTTTTAAGGCAGTATCCACCCGCTGCGGTGCGGCGGTCAGTGAATCTGCGATGGCCCGTCGTGCTGAATCCATCTGTGCAAACTCCTGCAGGGAATCCGGCGGCGGTAATTGTTTGGGCGCCTTTATTTTCCTGGGAGCGGCGGTATCCTCGGCCAGGCTATCTACCCCCGGGCGTTTAACCGGCGCCGTTATAATGCTGTCGCCCCTCATTATCCCTGAAAAAAGCGTATCGGCTACCATGTACAGGGTATCCTTATCACGTTCCAGGATCAGCAGGGGGTGCTGGGTGGCCAGCACGGTTTTA
>NZ_DATCRF010000752.1:0-2174 GCF_036569125.1 Chitinophaga sp.
GGCCAGATGACAGCCCTATGTCAGGGGTATTTCAGGAGCTATAAAATTTGTCAAAATATTCCTGTAATGTCATTTTGTGCGGGGTGAATTTTTCTGAAAGCAGCTCCAGCTTTTTGATCCTGTCAAGGCGGAAATACCGGAACTCTTTCCGCAGGCGGCACCAGGCCACTAACAGCCAGTTCTCCTGGGTGTTTAATAATGCAAATGGCTCAATGAGCCTGGAGCTTGTTTTCTGGGTTTCGTTGGTATATTCAATTTTAACCAGGTTAAAGTTTGTAAGCGCGAATTGCAGCTCAGATAAATTATTGCTGTTCCTTTCCCGGTTAAGGTTCTGATCGAACCTCGTTCTCTCTGAAAGTAAATTAGCTTTATCTTTTACACTATGGTTTAATACTGCTTTAATTTTGTCGATCGCTTCCGAATAATCTTTAATAAAGGACGCATCTTTATTCTTCAGCACCAATTGCTCGGCAATAATTAAAGCATTGGCCTGGCTTTCCGTAAATGTTACGGGTGGAAGCCTGTAATGTTCCATCAGCGAATATCCCTTGCCTTCTTCCGTTAGCACAGGAACGCCGGCTTGTTCCAGTGCCCGGATATCCCTGTATATTGTGCGGATGCTTACCGAAAATTTAGCAGCAAGTTCGGGAGCGGTCAAAATACGTTTGGTCTGCAGCTGTGTAAGGATTGCAGTTAGCCGGGAAAGTCTTTTTGTATCCGTGTTATCCATTATGCAATGTTGGAATGAAGAAAGGCTATTTTGATAACATTACAAAATGGCTCCGGAAATCCCTGTAACAGAAGGCTTCAGCTATTCTGTATACTGTAAATGAACATCCGGCCTGTAAATTTCCAGGAGCCTGGCAGGGCCTGAAAGATCCTTAAACTGAAACTGACGATATAACCCATGCGCATCGCTTGTGTTCAGCATGATCCTTCTCAAACGTTTTGACCAGGGCTGTTCCAATATAAAAGATAACATCTTTTTAGAGATCCCTTTTCCACGATGTGCCGGCAATACAAAGAAATCAGCGAACCAGCCGAAAGTATAATAATCCGTGATCACTCTTCCAAACCCAACCTGCTGCCCGTCTATAAAAGCACCTACACAAAAAGAATGCTCCAGCGAATGCTGCACCAGCTCAAAAGAAATGTTCTTCGCCCAGTAAGAATCTTCTGACAGGAAACGGTGAACTACCTGAACATCCATATTCTCAACACCTGTTTTAATGCTTATTGCTGACATATCCTGCTATAATTTTTATACAAAACTATGCAAGCACTGTAAATGAACACAGTCACAGTTTCTAATATTTTAATGGATACAGTTATTTTTGCTGCATGAAGCAGGATTATCTCTATCTGCAAATATCAGACAACATTGCGCAGCTGATCAGAAAGGAAGTATTAAAAGCAGGCGATCGCCTGCCCTCTGTCAGAACGTTGTGCCACGAGCATAATATTAGCATGAACACGGCAAAAAGGGTTTACCTGGAACTGGAAGGACAGTCACTGGTAGAGTCAATACCCCAGTCCGGATATTTTGTAAGCCAGCTACCGCATAAAAGGCTTCCGCTTCCTGAAACAAGCAGCCCTTCTCAGATCAGCAGCAATAAGGAGCCGGATGAAATGATCAGTAAAGTTTATCTGAACCTGGGCAGGAAAGACCTTACGCTGTTTTCCATTGGCGTTCCTTCAGATGAATTATTGCCCCTGGCAGCCTTGAATAAAGAGATCATGCATGCAACCCGGCAGCTCCGCGACAGCGGCGCCGGGTATGAAGCATTGCAGGGAAATGAAAAGCTGCGAAAGATCATTGCAGCGCGTTCTATTTCCTGGGGAGGCAGCCTGCATGAAAACGACCTGGTCACCACGGCAGGCGGCATGAATGCGCTGGCATTCTGCATGATGGCTGTGGCAAAGCCGGGCGATACCATCGCCATAGAAAGCCCTGTTTACCCCGGCATTTTACAGCTGGCCGGAAGCATTGGCCTGAAGGTGCTTGAGCTGCCTACTCATCCCAATACAGGTATAAAAATTGAAGCGCTGAAGAAGGCAATACATAAGATCGATCTTTGTTTGTTGGTTACAAACTTCAGTACTCCCCTGGGAAGCTGTATGCCGGATGAACATAAAAAAGAGGTGGTGGCATTGCTGGCCAAACATAATATTCC
>NZ_DATCRF010000753.1:0-25688 GCF_036569125.1 Chitinophaga sp.
AGCAGATCATTATCTGCCTGCAGCAGCACCGGCAGGGCGGGTTACAGCTCTCGCCCGAGGGCCTGGATTTCCGGGAAAGCTTTATGCCGCAGGATGAGCCTTACTTTGATATGGCCGATGAAAATAACTGGGAGTACCAGGAGAATATAGGGTACCGGTCGCACCTGTACATTATTGGCGGCGGCCATTGTGCGCTGGCCCTTTCCCGGCTCATGAGCACTATGAACTTTTACATTCATGTATATGACGACCGCCCGGAGCTGCATACCATCCTGCAAAATGATTATGCCGACGAAAAATGTACGGTACAGGATTACAGCCAGCTGGCGGAGAAAATACCCGCCGGCCATCATCATTATGTAGTGGTAATGACCTTTGGTTACCGTACGGATGATATTGCCATCCGCGCATTGCTCAATAAAAAATTCCGCTACTTTGGCATTTTGGGCAGTAAAAGTAAAATTGAAAAAATGTTTGAAACATACATGGCGGAAGGCTTTAGGCCCGAGCAGCTATATGATCTGTATGCCCCGGTAGGCCTGCCTATTAACAGCCATACGCCGGAAGAGATTGCCGTGAGCATTGCTGCGGAGATCATCCAGGTAAAGAATAAAGGAGATTAACACTTACTCCCGCACCAGCGTACCGCTGATATAACCATACGGCGCATCGGTAGCCATAAATACCTCGTTCTGGTTTTTCATGCCAAAGGGTTCCAGGTTAAAGGGAATATGATGTTTGTTAGGCATCACCAGGCTAATTTCCTGTACGGCATCATAGGCTTCCAGCACTGCTTTACCCATATCATACAGGGTTTGTTGTACGGAAAGGCTTTTGTGGTGCGCAAAGGTATGTAACAGCGTTTGGCGGATGTTGCTGAACAATGCGCTAAAGTCCCCTGCTGGTTTGGCATAGCGCCAGGTGGCGGTGCATTGCGTAGCCAGTATGCGGTCGCTGGCAGGTTTCAGGGTGGTATATGCATCCTGGATATAATGCTCAAAAGCAGAATCGGTGGTTTTCAGGATCAGGAGGTCCGCAATGCCGGCGCTAACGCTCAGGGTATTGCCTTCCTGTAAAATAAGGGCGGTATGTTTTTCTGCTCCGCCGCTGGTATAGGCGTGCGGGTGCAGCGCTCCGTTAAACTGCATGCGGGTCCAGCTATGTTCCTGTATTTCCACCTGCACCTTATGTACCTGCGGATTGTTGGTGGTAAAGTGATTGGCCAGGTACAGCGCAAAATCTTCAATGCTGCCGGTAAAATGATCTTTGGCTAAAGCGTATACGGTGTTCTTCTGGGTGTCGGTAGGCAGTATGCGGGTATTATCGCCCCGGGTATAAGCGGTTTCAAAATCGCCTTCCAGCAGGGTATTCACAGATACCTGGCGAAATTCATGGTAATTGTCATGCCGGATGATCTTTGACAATTCCACCGCATTTTTGCCGTAAGCGTTCTCACCCAGTTTGATTTTCATAGAGCTTGTTTTACTTAACTTTAGCGTATCCTAATTTAAAAAATTAATTCTACTTTTAGTAAAACCGGCTCCCGTGTATGTTTGATCTGGCTATAAGCGGCAACAATATCCTTACGCGCGATGGGCTGCAACGCGCGGTGGTATTAGTGAGCAATGGCCAAATAGTGGAGGTGGCGCCTGCCCTGCCGGATAATATTTCCCCTGATAACATTACAGACATAGGCAACCGGCTGCTGATGCCCGGTGTTATTGACCCTCATGTACATATTAATGAACCGGGCCGCACGGAATGGGAAGGGTTTGAAACCGCTACCCGCGCTGCCATTACAGGTGGTATTACTACCCTGGTAGATATGCCGCTGAATGCATCGCCGGTTACTACCACGGTAAAAGCCTTTGAGCAAAAATTAGCGGCTGCCGCTAATCAGCTGCATACCAGCTGTGGTTTTTGGGGCGGGGTAGTGCCGGGTAATGAAAAGGAGATCCCCGGTTTAATTGATAAAGGTGTACTGGGTTTTAAAGCATTCCTTACGCATTCCGGTATTGATGATTTTCCAAATGTTACAGCCGCTGACCTGGAAAAGGCAATGCCCCTTATTGCCGAAAGTAATTTGCCTTTGCTGGTGCATTGTGAGCTAAGTGATGATATGGCGCCCCCGGTAACGGATCCGCATTCGTACCGGCAATACCTGGCCTCACGGCCCGCGCATTGGGAAGATGCAGCTATTGCCTTAATGATAAAGCTGTGTGAAAAATACCGCTGCCGCGTGCATATTGTGCACTTGTCGGCCGCATCATCGATAGCACAGCTGCGGCAGGCCAAAGAAAAGGGATTACCCATTACCGTTGAGACGGCGCAGCATTATTTATACTTCAATGCGGAAGCCATCGCTGACGGACAAACGCAGTTTAAATGCGCGCCACCCATCCGCAATAAAGTCAATAATGAGCAGTTATGGGAGGCCTTGCAACAGGGCATTATTGATTTTGTAGCTACCGATCATTCGCCTGCAACACCGGCGCTAAAACAGCTGGAAAGCGGTAACTTCAGCAAAGCCTGGGGCGGCATAGCCTCTTTACAGCTGGCCTTACCCGTATTGTGGACCGCCGCCCGTAAAAGAAAGATCCCGGTAACAGCCATGGCGGAGTGGTTAGGCGCAGCGCCGGCCCGGCTGGCAGGCTTGCAAAAAGGGATGATCGCTAAAGGGTATAGTGCCGACTTTGTAATATGGGACCCCGAAGCCACGTTTAAGGTAACAGAAAGTATATTGCATCATAAACATAAGGTTACACCATATATCAATGAAACCCTGTATGGGGTAGTGGAACAAACTTATTTGGGGGGCCGGCTGGTATATGACAGGGGCCATTTAACGGCGCCGCATACCGGTAACATCATATTAAGATAAGCCATGCAAATGTATAAACAGCGAGCGGAAGATATTATGGAGCGCATACAGGCGCTGGCCGGGATCAGTGAAACGGAAGGCTGTATTACGCGTACCTATGGTACGGCTGCCTGGCGGCAGGGCGCACTAACCATCATGAGCTGGATGCAGGTTGCCGGCTTAGCGGTAAGTATGGATAACATTGGCAATGTGAGGGGGCGCCTGACCTGCGGGTTAAGCGGCGCCAAAACTTTTGTGATCGCCTCCCATATGGATACGGTAATAAATGCCGGTAAATTTGATGGGCCGCTCGGAGTAATCATGGGGCTGGACATGCTGAAAGCATTGATCCGAAGCCGTACCGCGCTGCCTTTTGATATTGAGCTGGTAGCTTTTTGTGATGAGGAAGGCTGTCGTTTTCATACCACTTACCTGGGCAGCAAAGTGCTGGCCGGTACTTTTGAACCGGTTTTGCTGGCGCATGCGGATGCAACCGGTGTTACTATAAAGGATGTGATCCATGCTAATGGCAGCCATCCCGCCAGGCTACAGAATGATGCCATACCTGCGCAGGATTGGTTAGGCTATTTTGAGATCCATATTGAGCAGGGGCCCGTATTATATGAAAGGGATATACCGGTAGCAGTGGTGCAGGCCATTGCCGGGCAAAAAAGAATAGCCGTTACCTTTAGGGGAATGGCCGGCCATGCAGGTACAGTGCCGATGGATATGCGGCAGGATGCTTTATGCTGTGCGGCGGAATTTGTGCAGGCAGTAGAAAGAACAGCCCTGTTACATAAAGATAAGATAGTGGCTACCGTAGGTAAGCTGCAGGTGGAAAACGCCGCCAGCAATGTAATTCCGGGCCTTGTTACCTGCACGCTGGACCTCAGGAGCCCTGATGAAAGTATGTTGGCGGCCACGTATGAAACGCTGCAGCAAACAGCGGCTGCTATCTGTAAGCAGCGTAACATACGGTTTGAATGGATGCCTGTGCAGGAAACCGCACCCGTATTATGCGACGTTGGTTTAAACGCATTGCTCACAGCTGCCATTGCGGATGCAGGTTATAAACCGGTGGCATTAGTGAGCGGGGCAGGGCACGATGCAGTGGCCATTGCAGCAGTGGCGCCGGTAAGCATGTTATTTGTGCGTTGCTTTAAAGGCATAAGCCACCACCCGCTGGAAGATGTAGCGTTAAAGGATCTTATTGCTGCCGTGGAGGTAGCAGACAATTTTATACAGCATGTTATTCATCAATATGATCAGGTATGGAAATATCAGCATTAACCCGTTCCGTGGTAAAAGGCAGTCATGCCGTTATTAGCCCGGACGGATACGTGAACAGCACCGTTCCCGGCTGGACAAACTGCACCGTGAATGTGATCATCAGCGAGGCTATGGGGGCGCAGCTTACCCAAACCCTTATCACCGCCAGAGAAGGCGGGCGCATTACCGGCGCTACGCATGTCTCGCAGGTATTCTTTTACGTGATCAGCGGCGGCTGCCATGCCACTGCTGACGGTAAAAAGAACCTGCTGAGCGCAGGACGTTTTTTGTACGTGCCCATTGGTAAAACCTACCAGCTGGAAAATACGGTGCCGGGTACACAAATACTCTGTTTCCATAAAGTGTATGAAAAGCTGGAAGGCTATGCGCCGCCACCGGTGATCTTTGGTGATGCTGCGCAAATTGAGGGCCCCACCTACCTGGGCGATCCTGCCCTGCGTTTGCAGGTATTGCTGCCCGATCACCCGGCCTTTGATATGGCCGTGAATATATTCACCTACGATAGCGGCGGGCACCTGCCTTTTGTGGAAACGCATATTATGGAGCACGGCCTGCTATACCTGCAGGGGCAGGGCGTATACATGCTGGACCAGGAATGGTACCCCATAAAAAAAGGCGATTCCATCTGGATGGCGCCGTACTGCCAGCAATGGTTTACCGCCATGGGCAAAGAACCCGCCGTGTACATTTATTACAAAAACGTAAACCGATACCCCTTTACACCATGACAATTCAAGCACTTAACCAACTATCACAGCCTGCTTTAAAAGAGGCCCTTTTTCAATGTTGCGGTTCTACTACCTGGGTAGAGCGGATGAGCAGGCGTTTCCCTTTCCAGGATGAGGATGCATTATACCAGGCCGCAACAGAAGTATGGGAAAGCTGTACTGTTGGCGACTGGAAAGAAGCATTTTCCCATCACCCACTGATAGGCGATCTGGAAGACCTGGAAAAAAAGTTTGCCAGCACCGCCCGATGGGCCACCGCCGAGCAGGCAGCTGTGGAACATGCTACCAACGTTACGTTGCTGCTTTTGGCAGATGGGAACCGCGCCTATTTACAAAAGTTTGGATATATATTCATAGTTTGCGCTACCGGAAAGTCTGCCGAAGAAATGCTACAACTGTTAAAGCAACGGCTACCCAATGAGCCGGCAAAAGAAATCTGGATTGCCATGGCAGAACAGGGCAAGATCACCAGGATCCGTTTACAAAAATTATTAGCCGTATGACGCAAATCACTACCCATGTATTAGATACCAGCCAGGGAAAGCCGGTGGTGGATATGACTGTTTTTTTATACCAATACCAGAATAATAACGACTGGGAAGCCATTGGCGGCGGCGCCACCGACGATGATGGCCGCCTGCCGGACATGCTGGGCGAAGATGCCGTATTAACAGAAGGCATTTATAAGCTGAAATTTGCTACGGAGGAATATTATGAAAGTGTAGGCATCAACACGTTTTATCCTTATGTGGAGATTGTGTTCTATCTCAATAAAGGCGAACATTATCATGTGCCGCTGCTGGTAAGCCCATACGGGTATAGTACGTACCGGGGATCGTGATTAGTAATTACGAATTATTCAATTACGAATTACGAATTGAGTAATTCGTATTGACAGTGACCGGTAAATTGTAATACCCAGTTCATATTAGCAGTTATTTAGGTGACAATCCAAACGCAGTACATAATTCGTAATTCGTAATTGAATAATTCGTAATTCACCATGATGCTGTCCATTAATGAAAACGAGCAAACGCAGCTGCTACAGGCCCTGAGTGTAGCTAACAAAAAGTTCCAGCAAACCTATCCCGGTGATAAACCAGAACGCCAACCGGTACATACCGTGTATGGCGGCGCTAACCTGTTTAAGGCAGATACCTGTGTGAAGATAGGAGAGGTGGCTTTCAAGAACCTGCAAACCTATGCCCCCAACTTTGTAGTGCTGGCCAATGTGCTGGAGCTGGCCGGCCATCAGCATTTACCTCATGCGCTTGAAGACATTATAACCCTTACGCATAAACTGGATCAATTACCGGAAGCAGCCCGCCGGCAGGAAACCGCCTGGCTGGCCTACACTGTGTATAACAAGATCATCCACAAGCTGCGCACAGAGCCGGTAGAGGATTTTCGTATAGACTTTGAAGATGGCTTTGGCAACCGGCCGGATGCGGAGGAAGATGCCACTGCCATTGCCGCTGCGCAGGAGCTGGCCAAAGGGATGGCGCAAAAAACAGTATCGCCATTTATCGGCATCCGCATTAAACCCTTCACCGAAGATCTTAAACACCGCGGTGTACGTACGCTGGACCTGTTCCTCACCACTTTGCTGGAAGCCACCAAAGGTGTGCTGCCGGCCAACTTTGTGGTGATGTTGCCCAAGGTTACCATCCCGGAGCAGGTAATTACGCTGGTACGTTTATTTGAGATACTGGAAAAAGCGCATCAGCTGCCGGCAGGTTCCCTGAAAATGGAAACCATGGTAGAGGCTACGCAGATCATCATGGATGAGGAAGGCCGTAATCCTTTAATGCGTATTATTAAAGCCAGCGAAGGGCGTTGTATTGCCGCACATTTTGGTACGTATGATTATACAGCGTCCTGCGGTATTACGGCCAGGTACCAGACCATGGCGCACCCGGTATGTGATTTTGCACATCATATGACCAAGGTTGCACTGGGAGGTACCGGCATTTTCCTGTCGGACGGGGCTACCAATGTAATGCCCATTGGCCCGCACCGCGGAGAGGACCTTACTTTTGAACAACAGGCGGAGAACCGCGCTGCTGTGCACAATGCCTGGCGCACGGGCTTCCACCATACTATGCACTCCCTCATAAATGGTTTTTACCAGGGCTGGGATCTGAACCCCGCACAGCTGCCCATGCGGTATGCCGCTACCTATAATTTCTTTTTAAGCAGCTATGAAGATGCGGTGTTCCGTTTAAAAACTTTTGTGGAACGGGCTGCCATCTCTACCCTTACCAAAGATATTTTTGATGATGCCGCCACCGGGCAGGGACTGCTTAACTTCTTTTTAAAAGCCATGAACTGCGGCGCCATCGGGGAATCGGAAGCCCTGGCCACCGGCCTTACGCTGGATGAGATCAGGAGCCGCTCTTTTTACCGCATATTGGAAGGCAGGCGGAAAAAATAATTATTATCTTTAAAGCCTTCACCCGCTATTAGTATAACCATTATGCAATTTTCCAACGGAGTAACGGAACCGCCTGTGAAAAAGCTGGCCGGACTGGATCATTTACGGGCGCTTGCCATTGCGCTGGTATTCCTTTGTCACTACCGGATGTTTGGTCACCCCGACTGGGTGAATGATGCGGGCAGCTTTGGCTGGACGGGCGTGGACCTGTTCTTTGTGCTGAGTGGTTACCTGATATCTGCACAGCTTTTTAAAAGTTTGCAGCAGGGCAAAGGCATTTCGCTGAAAGAGTTTTACATCAAACGTTTTTTTCGCATTTTGCCGGCTTACCTGGCAGTGCTTACTTTATATTTTGCCCTGCCTGCTTTTAAGGAGTTTGAAGGCCTGCCACCGCTCTGGAAATTCCTCACCTTTACACAGAACTTTGGCCTGTACCTGGGTGCTACAAGGGCTTTCAGCCATGCATGGTCGTTGTGTATTGAGGAGCAGTTTTATTTATTCCTGCCCTTGATCCTGTTGTTCATTTCCCGCTTCAATGTGCCGCGGGTAATGGCCTTTGGGTTACTAACACTTTTTGTGGCCGGCTTTTTTATCCGTGCCTGGGGCTGGGCGCATTTTGTAGCGCCTTTAGTGGGGCAGGATGATTCGGGGCCGGTGCTGGCCTGGTATAAATGGATCTATTATCCGACCTATAACCGCCTGGATGGATTATTGACCGGTATTGCCATTGCAGCCATATTCCAGTACCGCCCGGCGCTGAAAGAAAAGCTTACCCGGCATGGGAATGCCATGTTATTACTGGGCCTGGCACTGATCACCGGCGCTTACTTTTTATGTAATAAAGAAATGGTTACCCGGAATACCACTGTGACCGGGTTTCCGCTGATCTCCATTGCCTTTGGCGTGATGGTGATAGCGGCGTTAAGCCCGTCCTGTATTTTATATAAGCTGCCGGCGCGCGGTACCGGTTTAATTGCTACTTTATCTTACTCCATTTACTTAAGCCATAAAGGAGTGGTGCACCTCACACAGTTGTGGTTAGGTAAATGGGTTGATGCGAATGGGATGGGTATGTTTGTGATCTGTACCGGGATGGTAGTGCTGGCAGCTTTGGTGTTGAGGTGGGTGATTGAGAAACCGTTTTTAAGATTGAGAGATAGGGTGTTGAAAAGGAGGGATGAGGCCGCATTGAAGCCTGTAAAGGAAGAAAGACAACCCGCAGTATATTAATAGGTTGTTTATTAAATAGTTAGCATCTGCAGGCCTAGGCCGTTTAGTATTGAATATTACTTTAAATTTGTACAAACGAAAATGATATGGGGGAGCCTTCATTAAATAAACAGATCAACAGTTACCTGGAACAGTTGAATGCCCGGCAGAAAAAAGCTATTCTTACCATTGCCAAAACTTTTGCAGAAGAGCAGGAGGTAATAGAGTATAGTGATGAATTTAAGAAAGAGCTGGACCGCCGGTATGAAAGTTATAAAGGAGGTGAAGCATTGATAAGTGAGGTGGCGGCAGATAAACGGATACAGAAAGTATTAAAAGCTGGTAAGCGTAAATGAGCTACACCATTGCTTACCAGAAAGTTGCCATAGAAGAATACGAACTTGCCATTGCCTGGTACGCAGAAAGGAGTGAACAAGCTGCTGAAAATCTGATCATTGCAATAAAAGAAAAACTAGATGTACTCCGTACGGAGCCCGACCGTTACCGTAAAACCTATCGTCAGTTCAGGGAAGTAGCATTAAAGAAATATCCTTACAGTATCGTATATTTTATTAATGAAGTGGATCAGATGGTGATCATTACTTCTATATATCATCATAAACGCAGCCCCCTTAATAAATACAAGAAGAAATAAGGCCCTTCCGCCACCCCTCCACTTTAACATACTCTTAAGAAATGATGTTTTATTTTAATAGAGCATAACCCTGCCCTTGCTCAATTAAAACCATCAAACATGAACTTCAACAAGATCAACAACATTACCGGTTGGATCGTGTGTGTGATTGCGTGTACCGTGTACCTGCTTACTATGGAGGCCACCGGCAGTCTCTGGGACTGCGGGGAATTTATAGCCGCCTCCTACAAATTACAGATACCTCATCCGCCGGGCGCTCCGCTGTTTGTGCTGCTGGGCCGCCTGTTCAGCATGTGGCTGTCGCCTGCGCAGGCTTCGCTGGGAGTGAATGTAATGAGTGCCCTGGCCAGTGGCTTTACCATCCTCTTTCTTTTCTGGACGATTACGCATTTTGCGCGTAAGCTAATGGTAAAGGACAATACCACCATCACTGGGGAACAAACGTTGTTGATCATGGGCGCCGGTGTGGTGGGCGCGCTGGCTTATACCTTCTCTGAATCTTTCTGGTTCTCGGCTGTGGAAGGTGAAGTATATGCTATGTCATCCCTGTTTACAGCGCTGGCTTTCTGGGCCATTCTCAAATGGGAAGCGGAGGCCGACAGGTCCTATGCCGACCGCTGGCTGATCCTGATCGCCTACATTATAGGATTATCCATTGGCGTGCATCTCTTAAACTTATTGACCATTCCGGCCATGGTGATGGTATATTATTTCCGCCGTCACAAACCTACGCTCAGGGGCACGCTGCTGGCATTAATGCTGGGCTGCGCCATTACAGGGGTTGTACAAATAGGTTTTATCCAATACCCTGCTAAAGCTGCCGGCGCAATGGATGTATGGTTTGTAAACTCACTGGGTATGCCGTTTAACAGCGGCTCCCTGTTCTTTGTAGTAATGATGATAGTGGCGCTGGCGCTGGGTATGCGCTGGGCCAAACGTAAGGGACATTACTTTGTGCGGCTGGGATTACTGTGCACCATCTTTTTATTCATTGGATACTCCACTTACATTACAACGCTTATCCGCTCCAATGCCAACCCGGGTATTGATATGTATAATGTAGATAATCCTGTGGCATTGAAGGGTTACCTGGGACGGGAAAATTACGGTGATTTTCCGCTGGTGTACGGGCAGGTATTCACTGCCAAACCACTGGACTACAAAGAAACCGGCAATACCTACAGCAAAGGCGCTGGTAAATATGAAGTTACCGGCAAACGTTATGAGGCTGTGTATGACAGTAAAGACATGATGCTCTTCCCCCGCGTGTGGGATACGCAGAACGATCAGGGGCATGTGGATGCTTACCGGCAGTGGCTGGGACTGGCGCAGGGCGAGCAGCCTACGTTTAAGGATAACATCCGTTTCTTTATGGGCTACCAGGTGAACTTTATGTACCTGCGTTATTTCATGTGGAATTTTGTAGGCAGGCAAAATGATATACAGGGTTCCGGCAACGTGCGGGATAGTAACTGGGTGTCCGGCGTATCCTTTATCGATAACCTGCTGTATGGCGATCAGAGTAAGCTGCCGGATAGCCTCAAAGAAAATAAAGCGCATAACACTTTATTCTTCCTGCCGCTGATCCTGGGCATCCTGGGCTTGGTGTACCATTACAAACAGCGGCGTAAAGACAGCCTGGTGGTGGGGCTTTTATTCTTCTTCACCGGCCTGGCCATTGTGCTCTACATCAATCAACCCGGTAACCAGCCCAGGGAAAGGGATTACGCCTTTGTTGGCTCGTTCTATGCTTTTGCCATCTGGATAGGGCTGGGTGTATTAGCGGTGCATACCTGGTTACAGCAGCGTGCCCGGTTAAAATTCGTATATGCGGCGCCGGTAGCGCTGCTTACCTGCCTGCTGGCAGTACCCGCCTTAATGGCTTCCCAGGAATGGGATGATCATGACCGTTCGCAGAAAGTGCTGGCCCGTGATATTGCCAAAGATTACCTGGAATCCTGCGCACCCAATGCTATTTTGTTTGTAGCAGGTGATAATGAAACGTACCCCTTGTGGTATGCGCAGGAAGTGGAAGGCATTCGCCCGGATGTACGTGTGATCCATACCAGCCTGCTGAGCGCCGACTGGTACATTGAGCAGCAGACCAGGCGCACCAATACAGCCGGCAAGCCGGTAGCCATGACCTGGGGCGCCGATCAATACAAAGGAGATAAGCACAATTATATACTGTACCACGATGCCGGTATTTTTCCGCAGGATAAATTCTACAACCTGAAAGAGGTGATGGCCTTTATGGGCAGCGATGATCAGCGTGCGCAGCTTATGACCAGCAGCGGTGAATCCATGAACTACCTGCCCTCCCAGCAACTATTCCTGCCGGTGAATAAAGCGCAGGTGCTGGCAAATGGTACCGTATCGGCAGCAGACAGTGCACGGGTAGCCCCGCAGGTAACCTTCCGCATTAACAAGAATGCGCTGTATAAGAACGACCTGGCCATGCTGGACATTATTGCAACCAATAACTGGGAACGTCCCATTTATTTTGCCAACCCCTTTATTCCGCGTGGCACCGGTTTGGAGAACTACCTGGAAAGTGAAGGCATGACCTACCGCCTGGTGCCTTTAACACCGCTTACAGACGATGCTGCCGCGGCTGCGGTAGATGGTGTGCCTGTAAACTCAGGAAGAATGTATGATAACCTGAAGAAATTTGCTTTCTGCAGCGCGGATAAAAAAGGCGTTTACTTTGATGAGCCGAACCGCAGCATGCTGCAGCAGCTGCGCGCCACCTACACGCGACTGGCTATTGACCTGGCTGCCAAAGGTGATAAAACAAAAGCGCTGCATGTGCTGGATACCATGGACCGTAACATACGTGAGGAGAATTATCCCTACGGTATGACCTCGCAGGGAAATTCGCACAACATGAGCTCCATGCAGGTAGCCTATGCTTATTACCTGGCCGGTAACCCGGAAAAGGCGGAAGCGATCTCAAAAAAGATCATCAAAGATTGTGAGCAGCAGATAGCCTATTATGAATCTTTACCGGATGATAAGCTAACGAATGACCTGCGCACCGATTATCAACGCGCCGCAGAATACATTATTCCGCAGCTGCAGAAGATGAAGGCAGCCTTTGGCGCCAAGCCCGGGAAGCTGTTGTAAGGCGGCCCGCAGGGCCACTGACCATGGACCGTGGTTGACGGATGGACCACCGTCCACAGATGCCGATCCACTGTCCGGGGATGATGGCCCTGTGTTGGATTAGTCAGATAAATTAGCAACTATACCAAACGTAAAAAGCAAAAATTAAAGTGGCGTGCAAGCCCATTTTAATTTTTGCTTTTTTACTTTTTATTTTTTGAACAATAATCTTTACGCACTACTGCTGTGGTCTTGCATCTGTTAACCGTTGACTATTGCCGGAGGAGCGCGGTCGCACACCACAACACCGGCGCCTGCCCGTGCAGATCACCGGTAACCCGGCCGCGGTCCAGGTAATACTGATGATCGTTCTTTTTATTTGTGCCTTCACATACTTCACGGATGTTATTGTGCTCGTCCAGGTATGTGATCAGCTTCAGCCAGCCTTTGCGGGCCGCCGGGCCATAAGTGGCGGCATCCAGCCAGCCGTTCTTTACACCGGTGATCATGGCAAAGGTGAACATGCCGGTGGCGGAAGTTTCCGGCCAGGAGCCCGGATCATCCACCAGCTGCCGCCACATGCCATCTGCGGCCTGGTATTTTAATAAAGAGGCCATCATGGTCTTATACCCTTTCATAATGCGGGCGCGGTCAGGATTGTTTTCGGGCAGGGAGCGTAACAGCTCGCTCATGCCGGCTGCCATCCAGCCATTGCCGCGGCCCCAGAAATAAGGCACATCCGGCGCATGGTAAAAAAGGCCGTTGGGGCGTTGCAGGCTATCCAGGTACAGCACCATTTCTTTGGCAGCGCGTTCTATATATTTCGGATCATTGGTAGCGCGGTAGGCCTGGGCCTGTACTGCGGTGATCATATACATATCATCGATCCATAAACGGGTTTGCCCGGTATAACCCTTATGATACCAATCCATTGCCTGCGGGGTGGCGCGGTCGCCTTCCGGTGCGGTCCATTGCTGGTCGGCTATTTGCCGGCCCAGGGTTAGGTATTTCTCATCTTTGGTTTGCATATATAATTCCAGCGGTACGGCGCCGAATACAGTATAATCTACATGCACCGCTTGCGGCACCATGGATGATTCTGTGGTGAACAGCGGGGTAAAACGTTGTTCCAGCTTATCCAACAGGGCTTTATCTTTTGTTTCCCTGGCAAAGGTCAAGGAGCCGTACCAGGCGCAGGTTTCCGGGTAAATAATAAATTTAGAAGGGCCATGTCCGACATTACCGTGAGGGGTTTCAACGAAATGTTCCGCCACACGTTTGCCAACTTCCTGTGGTGTGCTGCCTTTGGGAAGATCTTTAAAATAAGCATTGGCTTTTTTGGATTGCGCCGGAGCGCCGGTGTTAACAGCTGCAGTAAACAACAAAACCGCCATCAGGCGGTACAGGGTGGGTTTCTTCATAATCGTGTTATTTATTAGGAATAACAAGATAATAAAGCCGCCGCTTTTATTCCGGGTTATTTAACACGTAAATGTTCTGCGCCTCTCTTTCAGTAACCGGCTGAAAATTGGTGCTGATAATGAGCGAAGCTTTGGTTGCATCCGCAAAATCCATCGCCACAATGCCAAAACGCCCGCGCTGGTTAGCGGTAAAAAAGCGGATAATATTATTACCCATAGCCAGGGATACCTTTTTAATATTGGGAATACGCAGGAACGCACGCGGTTTATAACCACTCAGGAAATTAATATACAGCGCATCTGTATTTACGGTGCGGGCCTCTGTAAGCAGCGCATTGCTGTTGCTCCATTTAATACGGTTACGCGGCACCAGGAACTCATCCTGCACCCGCAGCTGCGTAGGGCCGTTATTGATGGTAAAGGTGCGGTTACGGGCCCAGCCGGTAGCGTCAATTCCCATATCTTCATTTTTAGCAGTAAAGCGCCGCAGCAATACAATTTTGCCCCTGGCTTCCTGCAGGGTAGGGATGGTAGGGCTTAAATACCATTTATCTGCATACCGTTTTGCATAGGCATCAAATGTTTCCTCAAAAGAGCGGGTATTATTAACAGAGCGGTATTCTTCCTTAATGCTCATGATAATACATTCACCGGGGTGGCGGTCCAGGAACTGCGTACAGGCATGCATGACCGCATCAAAATCAAGCCGCTGGTATACAATGCCATGGTGAATGGAGAATTTATTATCAATGTGGCGGCAGCGTACATCCAGGAAACGGATGCCGGCCTCCAGCTGTTCGCTGATCGTTAATGTCTGGCATTTGGCGGTTTTGCCAAAACGCTCGTAACGCGCGCAGGCATTGTGTGAGCCGGGTAAGGAAAGGTGTGTAAGGTTCACATTACCGGGCACCATCTCCATCCAGCCGCTGAGCGGAATGCTGGCCGGATACGCCGGCGTAGAAGTTTTAAAGGAGGCGTGCCTGAAATAGGATGCCGCCTCCGGGCGTGCTTCATAAACAGGTAACTCTCTGGTGCAGCCAATCAAACAGATCGCTGCCACCATGCAGGCGGCGGCAGCAATGAACGGTTGCTTATTCATAGTAGCAGTTGTAGGTTCCACAAAATTACGTTCGGCTATCTGTTTAACCAGCTATAGGAACGCGGTATAACAATTTGGTAATACTATCTGATATTTACTATACCACTTTTGTTATTTATACAATATAAGGCAGAACGCGATTAAAAGATGAAAAAATATGTTTCGCCGGAATTTGACTGAAAAGAGACAAATTTTCTATTAATTTAGTTCCTGCAGTTTCCGGGGAAGCTTCACCTACTTTATTGAAACCGAGCATGATAACCTTCCCTGTCATACAGGAGAACCGCCAGAGGGGGGCCTCATGAGCATCTGAAAAAGGATCGCTCGTGTCTAAAACAAATGAAGTACGTTCCTGGGAAGGCAATACAGGTTTTCCAACCGGCCAAAAGGAGCAAAACAGAGCAACAGATCTGCCGGCACTATTGAACAGCAGCGCTTTAAAGCAGCTGGTCCAACCGAAAGTATAACAACATAAGAGTCTAAACCGTGGCAACAAACATCTAACGGGTGAAATGCAACAGAGCTCCTATAATGAAACCGAACTGTTTAAGCGTATAGCCGAAGGAAATGAGCCCGCCTTCCGTCAGCTATTTGAGATGTACAGGCAACGGCTCTTCATTTTTGCGTACCAGCTATCGCATTCTACTGTTGATGCTGAAGAAATTGTACAGGACATTTTCTTAAAACTTTGGGAGAACAGGGCGCAGCTGGCCCTTGTCAGCTATCCCCGTAAATACATCTACACCATGGCGCGCAACCGCGCCCTGGACCTGCTGGCGGCCCTGGCCAAAGATAAAAAGGCCATGCAGGCTATATGGGCCAACCTTTCCCCTTTGCAGAATATAACAGAAGAGCTTTTGAATGCACAGGAAAGCCAGCGCCTTATTAACGAGGTGATTGCGCAGCTGCCTGAAAAAAAGCAGGCCATTTTCTGGCTCAGCCGCCGGGATGGATTGTCGCACCAGGAAATAGCCCGGCAAATGGACGTTTCCGTACAAACAGTGAAAAATAATCTTACAGATATATTAAAGTATATAAGGCTGTACCTCTCCAGGCATGCACAATTATTATCCATTGTAGGTTACTGGATACATACTATTATACTGTTTAAGCGGCATTGAGCGCGCGTTATCGTATAATAGAAAAAAATATGTTTTATCCTTCCGGTACTATCCCTTTTTAAAACAGTCTGTATAACTACAGAGTACAAAAAAACCAACAAATGACGGGGAATTCCGACCGCCTCACCTATTTGTATAGGAAGTATATTAATGGAACATGTACGGAAGCAGAATTACAGGAGTTTTTTGAATACATCGGCCAACCGGGAATGAAGGAAAAGCTGGAAGCGCTGGCTGATGAACACCTGGAAAATATACTTCCCGGAACGGCAGAACCGCCCATAGACTGGGAATATATGTATGGCAGGGTTACCCGCAATGCATTACCGGCAACGGGTACACAAAAGAAAGTAAAGCGGTTATTGGCATGGCCTGCCGTGGCAGCAGCCTCCATCATAGTTCTGATGGCGGCTACAGGGCTTTACTTCCTGTTCAGGGAAAAACACCCTGCGCCGGCATGGGCGCATAACCGGTTTCAGAACGATCTGCCGCCGGGTAACAGTAAAGCGGTATTAACGCTGGCCAACGGCACCTCTATAGCTTTGTATGAAGGAAGCAGCAGCTTTCTTTCACAGCTGGAAAATACCAAAGGTATGAAGCTGAACAGCGGGGAGCTGGTGTACGATACCCCGGCAGATGCTGCCGCCACAGCCGGTTATAATACGCTTACCACGCCTAAGGGCGGCCAGTTCCGGCTGGTATTGCCGGATGGCAGTAAAGTATGGCTGAACGCCGCATCATCCATTACTTACCCGGTAACCTTTACAGGCAGCAGCCGTACCGTAACCATTACCGGGGAAGCTTACCTGGAAGTGTCCAGGAATCCCGGGAAACCATTTAAAGTAATTGTAAACGGGATGGAGGTAACAGTGCTGGGCACCTGTTTTAACATTAATGCCTATACGGACGAAGCAGGGATCAGCACCACCCTTTTGGAAGGAGCAGTAAGGGTAAGCAGGGGAAATAATATGCAGGTGCTGCAACCGGGCCAGCAGGCGCAATTACAGTCCAACGGCACTTTTCGCCTGATGCCGGATACAGACACCGCCGCTGTTACCGCCTGGAAGAATGGCATGTTTGCCTTTAATGATGCAGATATTGCCTCTATAATGCGGCAGGTGAACCGCTGGTACGATGCAGAAATTGTTTATACCAGCGCCGTATCACAACATTTCGTGGGATCCATACCCCGGGATGTGCCGGTTTCCAAACTGCTAACGATGCTGGAGCTAACCGGAAGGCTTCGTTTCCGGATAGAAGGCAAAAAAATAATAGTAACACAACCGTAGTAAATATTGTATCGCAGAGCCAAAGTAAAGTAATCAACCGTAAACCGTTTTCAAGTAACTATTGAACGTCATCTTTTACCGTTAAGTTATCCGTATTAGACTTGTTATTTTATCACCTTTAAAAACTGCTATCTTATTAATGTAGAGAAAACAACAAAATGAATACCCTTAAAAGGAATAGGAATGTTGGTCGCATTCCCTATTACCCTGTGGGTGATCTAAACCATCGTGTTCTGAACATTTATTAATCAACCAAAATCTAATCTATGATCTTCGCCGTCTGGTGCAGAGGCAGGCTTGTTACATCATTCCTGTCACTGGTATTATTACTCGCTGTTTGCCTGCCAGTAAGTGCCGGTACCTTACAAAGCATTACCCTTTCTTTAAAGGACATTACCCTGGACAGGGCTTTCAAAGAGATACAAAAACAAACAGGCTACTCCTTCCTATACTCAAGAGAAGACCTGGAAAAAACCGAGCCTGTCAACCTGGAAGTAAAAAATGTAGATCTTCAATCCGTATTAAAACTCTGCTTTCAACATCAGCCGCTTACCTACAACATTGTAGATAAAGTGGTGATCGTAAAAAGAAGCTCCGGCTCCACCAATGTAAGCACCGCGCAAAGCATAGCGCCCGTAGCCGTACAGGGGCCCGTAAAAGGAGTGGTGATCAGCTCTGATGGCGGTCCCGTACCCGGCACTGTTATCCAGATAAAGGGCAAAAGCTCGGGTACCGTTACGGATGGGGAAGGCCGGTTTGAGCTGAACGTACCCGTTGGCACTACGCTGGTGATCCGCTCTGTAGGCTATGAGCCGCAGGAAATAAAAGTGGAAGGTGAGGCGCTCCTGCGCATTGTGCTGAAAGTAAGCAATAGCATACTGGAAGAGGTGATCGTAACCGCCGGTGGTATTAAATCCAAACGCCGCGAGGTAGGTACCGCCAACACTACCATTAAAGCAGCAACGCTGGTAGCCGGAAAGGCAGTGAACATTGCAGGCGGCTTACAGGGTAAGGTGGCCGGTTTACAGATCAATGCCACCAATGGTGGCGTAAATCCCAACTACCGTTTGATATTAAGAGGCCAGCGCTCCTTAACCGGTAACAACCAGGCACTGGTGGTGCTGGACAATGTAATTGTGCCTAATACCGTATTAGGTAACCTGAACCCTGAAGATGTAGAAGACCTGACCGTGCTGAATGGCGCCGGTGCAGCGGCTTTATACGGTTCACAGGCATCTAACGGCGCCATCATCGTAACCACTAAAAAAGGAAAGAATGGCGTTACGCAGGTAAAAGCATCCAACACTACCACCATTGAATCGGTAGCCTACTTTCCCAAGCTGCAATATGGTTTTGGCGCAGGTGGCAGCTCCTATGGTTATGATGTAAACGGCAAACCGCTGTTCTCCAACCTGGAAAACCAGTCTTACGGCCCTGCATTTGACGGTACCAGAGTACCGCTGGGCGTGCCGCTGGAAGATGGCAGCCAGGATTCCGCTATTTACAGCGGCAATAATGAGCACAATAATTTCTGGGAGCATGGCTTAACCAACCAGACAGATTTTTCCGTTACCAGTGGCGACGATAAATCTACCTTCTACCTTTCCGGCCAGTATGCTACCACAAAAGGTACTACGCCTAAAGATAAATTCAACCGCACCACCTTACGCGCCAACGGTACCCGTAAAATAGGCAATAAGGTAAGCAGCACTTACGCTATTGGCTATACGCAGAACAGGTGGGACATTACCACGCAAACGGCCAGCATGTATGCCAACCTGCTGAACATGCCGCAGAACGTGGATATTACCAAGTATAAGAACTGGCAAACCGATAAGTTTGCCAATCCCAACGGGTTCTATAATCCCTGGTATCAGAATCCTTACTTTACGCTGGATAACAACCGTTCCAAAAGCCGGAACGATTATTTAACCGGTAACCTGGAGCTGAAATATTCCCCGGCTGAATGGGTTGACCTGACGGTGCGCCAGGGTATTGCTACCCGCAACTACTCCGGCAAAACCTGGCAGGGTGCGTTTGATTATACCGCTTATGCAGAAACTACCAGCGGATCCAAAACCGATATCCCTGCTGCGGTTTCCGATGAAAGTGGTTATATCACAGAGCTGCTCAGCGATGCATTTGCACAGTTCCGCAAGGAGTACGGAGATTTCAGCTTTAACCTGATCACCGGCGCCCAGTGGCGCCAGGATGAATCCAAGTTCGTAAACGTTAATGCAACCGGCTTAACCATCCCGGAACTGTATAACAGCAGCAACACTACTTCTAACCTGGGGGGTGGCGAATCAAATTATAAAGCCCGCCAGATGGGCGTTTATGCTGATTTCCGTATCGGCTATAAGAATTTCCTGTTCCTGCATGGTACCGGCCGTAATGACTGGGTTTCCATACTGGCGCCTGATAACCGCTCTTTCTTCTATCCGTCTGTGGATGTATCTTTCATCGCCAGCGATGCCATTACTGCATTAAAACAAAGCCGCACGATCACTTACCTGAAACTGCGGGGCGGCTGGTCAAAAGTAGGGCAGGTGAACCTGGGTAATGCCGGTGATTTTGGCGCGTACTATCTGCAGCCCACTTTTAGCCAGGCCAATGGTTACCCTTACAATGGCGTAGCCGGTTATACGGTGAATAATACGCTGATCTCCTCCAGCCTGAAGCCGGAGATCACCAAAGGTTATGAAGCAGGCTTTGACCTGAACCTGCTGGACGACCGTATTACTACCAGCGTAACCTGGTACAGCACTAAGACCGATAACCAAACGGTAAATACGACTGTTTCCAGCGCTACCGGCTTCTCTGTTTTCCGCGTGAACAGCGGGCAAACCACCAGCCGTGGCCTGGAAGTGACCGCACACGTAACGCCTATCAAAACAGCTGACTGGGATGTAACCGTAGGCGGTAACTATACTTTCCTGGACAATAAGGTAAATAACATCAGCGCAGACCTGCCCCGTTTATCACTGGCATCCTATGGCAGTGGTACCGGTTCTTATGCCGTAGCCGGCAATATGTTCCCGGTGATTATGGGTAAGGATTACAGCCGTGATCCGGAAGGCCATGTGATCGTGGACCGCATTACCGGTACGCCTAAAACGGATGACACCATTAAGATCCTGGGCAATGCAGTAGCGCGCCATCGCCTGAGCCTGGACCTGAGCGTACGTTTCAAACAATTCCGTTTAACGGCCCTGTTTGAATACCGCGGTGGTTACATGGTGTTTAATAATATGGGGGGTGAGCTGGACTGGTCCGGTACCGGTTACCGCACAGCAGCGTTTAACCGTGACCGTTTTGTATTCCCCAACTCCGTATATGAAGATCCGAACCACCCGGGCCAGTACATTAAGAATACCAACATCACCGTTACAGACGGCAATGGTAACTCCGGCTTCTGGACCAATGACGAAAACCGTACAGTAGCCTCGAACTACATTACCTCCGGTGATTTCTGGAAGATGAGGGAGATCGCATTGTCTTACGACGTGCCGGCATCCTTCCTCAGCAAGATCAGGGTTGTTAAAGCCGCCACGATCAGTGTGCAGGCGCGCAACCTGTTCATCTGGCTGGCCAAATCAAACTATTATACAGATCCTGAATACAGTGATGCAGGTAATGACAGCAACGGTATAGGCCTCACCGGCCTGGGGCAAACGCCTCCTTCCCGTTTTTACGGCGCTACCCTGTCATTGACATTTTAACTGCATCTTAAAAAATCAGAGAAATGAAAAAACGCTTACTACTTTTTATATCCATAGGAATGGTTGTGTTGGGAAGCTCCTGTAAAAAATACCTGGATATCAACACCAACCCGAATACCGCTACCTCCGCTACGCCGGAAGTAGTGCTGCCGCAGGCCATTGTATATACGGCTGCCAACATCAGCAGCTTTAACAACTACGGCTCCCAGCTGGTTGGCTATGCCGCCAACGCCGGTGGTTACGGTGGTTTTGGCGCGGCGGTTACCTACAATTTCAGTAATGCTACCAGCACCGGTTTATGGACCTCCTCCTACGACCTGCTGGAAGATTTCCAGTATGTGATACAGCAAACAGATACCACAGCGGATTATGGTTACTTTAATGCAGCTGCCCGCATTATGAAAGTTTTCAACTTCCAGATGCTGGTAGATACTTATAATGATGTTCCCTACAAGGATGCATTAAAGGGCGTTAATGAGCTTACACCTGCTTATGATAAGGCAGAGGATATTTACAAGGACCTGGCCATACAGCTGGATTCTGCCATCACCATCATTAAGAATACACAAGCCAGCCAGGAAGGCAGCAGCACCAGTAACGTAAAAGACCTGGGCAGCAGCTCTGATCCTATGTTCAAAGGCGATATGGAAAAATGGAAACAGCTGGCCAACACCATTAAGCTGCGCTTAATGATACGTGCCGGCAGCAAGGTTACTTTTGCCAACACTGCTTTTGATGATGCAGGCTTCCTGACCACTGATGCCATTATAAACCCCGGTTATGCCAGGGATAATAACAGGCAAAACCCTGCCTGGAATACCTGGATCTATAGCTCAACCGGCAGCGCAGGCAATAAAGCCTGGATCCCTACTAAATGGATCCTTTCATTTTATAACGGTACCAAGCTGGATGATTACCGGGGCTATGCTATTTATTACCAGTTCCCCAACACTACCGCTAACCAGCTGGGTTATGAAAGCAACAGCGTTCCCGCTGCGCCGGCAGGCAGCGCCTGGCTATCCGGCGCCAATGCAGGCAGCGACAGGGGCAGCACTACGGCTGGCGGCAGCATTGGCATTTTCAAAGCGCCCAGCGCGGGCGAGCCTTTGCTGTTAGCTGCTGAAAGTTTTTTACTGCAGGCAGAAGGGGTGGTAAGAGGACTTGTTAGCGGTGATGCAAAAGCGCTGTTTGATGCCGGCGTGCTTGCCTCTTTCAAATATGATTATATGAAGCCGGACGGCACCTTTGACCTGAATGGCTGGGACCCGCAGGTGGATTACGACGCTTACCTGGAGAACAATGCCGGCAGCTACCTGGTGCATTTTGACCTGGCTGCCACACAGCCGCAGCAAATAGAAGCCATCATTACCCAGAAGTATGTGGCGCTGAACTTCATACATGGGCATGAAGCCTGGAATGAGTACCGCAGAACACATTACCCGGCTATTACAAATGGCTCTTCAGATGCGCTGAAAACATTTGCATCCACACAATCCATCAGCACCCGTGCTGACAGGCTGCCTACCCGCTTACTGTATCCTAATACGGAATCATCCAACAACGGCACTAACATGCCGAAGGGGATCAATCCTTTTTCATCCCTTATTTTCTGGGCAGCACAGTAAGCAGCGCCGTTTTGTGAAGTATAAACAATTAAAAAAATTACGATGAAATATATCATAGAGAAAGTATCGCTTGCTGTAATGGCGCTGGCATTTACTTCCTGCTTAAAGGACCACCTGGCCCTGGACCCTGCACAGTCTAACAACGTGGTGGAATTTGAGAATACCGGTTCTATTGTATCACCGGCCGGCGCTATAGTGCCCCGGTTTGCAGTGGACCTGGGCAGCCTGGGAGTAGGGGAGTCAGCCAACATAAATATTAACCTGAGCTATTCAGGCGCGGAAATGGCGCCCAATGATATTACGGTTGCGCTGGAGGTTGACACTGCTGCATTAAATGCCTACAATGCAGAGCAGGGGACGAACTATGTTGCGCCCCCTGCCAGCGTATACCATCTGCCCAGCAATATTGTGATCAAAAGCGGTACGCAAAAGATCCAGGTGTATGTGGCTATTACCCGGAGCAACGATTTTGATTTTAATGTGAACTATGCGTTACCGTTAAAGATCGCATCTGCCTCCACCGGCATTATCAGCGGTAATTTTGGTACTGCGCTGTTTTCCTTTGCTGTGCGTAACAGCTATGATGGTATTTACACCATGACCGGATCAATGACAGATAACACCAGCTCCTCCCTTACGGGTTATTATCCGATAGATGTGAACATGATCACCTATTCCGGTAACTCCATTGCCATGTATGATCCGGTTGTGGCTAAAACATATGGCCACGCTATCAGGAGCGGCGCTACCGGCACCTCTTACTACGGCAGCTTTAGCCCGGTATTCTTTTTTGATGACGCCGGAAAGATCACCTCCATCACCAATTATTACGGACAGCTGTCCGGCGCCAATAAACGCTCTGCAGAGCTGGACCCTGCGGGTGTGAACAAGATCACTTTTGGCGGCGATGGTAAAGTAGCGTCTTTTGAAGTAAGCTATTTTATGACGCAAAACGGCGCCGTTAGAACTTCTTTCAAAGAAAAGTTCACTTACAAGTCATCAAGATAAATGAGTGCAGTTTTCTAACTGGTGCTTAGGCAAATCAGGAAGCTAGGTTGAGGCTTCCCCATAAGCGAGCATATAGCCCCCGGTTTACGGGGGCTATACTGTTTCCGGGAACAAAAAATCCCACCCGCTGAAAGCGGATGGGAAATGACTTGGATGTTGGTCGCATCACCGGTCTGTGGGTAAGCTACATCGTGTTCTGAACTTATTAGTCACCCAAACCAAAAGTAGGAATTTAACCAGTAATACGTCCGGAAACCGGCCCTTTTTACATGAAAGGTTAGCGTGGTTTAACGGGTGCATCCTAACATGTACGTATAACTACGTATAAGGGTGGCAGTTAATCCGGTAATTATTTTATTGCATTTAAAAGCTGTCCTATCATATCACCCATGGCTTTATAATCGATCCATCTTACTACAGCTACCAGGTCGTGATCGGGATCAACATAAATAAAATTGGTGCCGTTGCCGATATGGATAAATGCATTTGCCGGTGCGCTGGCCGCCAGCTTATGATCTGTGTTCAGGAACCAGTTCATATATCCATATGTGGGCTCCGCAGCTGTAGGCGTAAGCGCCTGTTTTACCCATTGTTCAGATAACAGCTGCTGGCCGTTCCAGTTACCCCGGTGCAGGGTTAGCAGGCCAAAGCGGGCCATATCATATGCGCTGATGAACATGCCACCGCCCCAATGCCCGCCGCCGCTGACTGATTGCACGGGTGCGCCATCCAGCACGATCCACGCATTGCGGTAACCATACCAGCGCCAGGTATTGGATGCGCCGATGGGATCCATAATATGCTGCTTTAATACCTGCGGCAACGGTTGCCGCCATACGCAGGTAGCTGCCAGCGCCAGGGCATTCACCCGCACATCATTGTATTTGTACACGGTGCCGGGCGCATTGCGTTTGCGGTGCAGCCATGCTTCAGGATCATTGCCCACGGGGCGGTCGGCCCAATCCGGCTTGCCCCATAAAGTACCTTCCCAGTCGCTGGTTTGCCGCAGCATTACCTCCCAGGTAAGGGTACGGTTATGCTCACCGGCAAAAGGATATAACAAAGCCGGCTGCCCGGGTGTGGAAGCAGCGCCAAGCGGGTTGTATACTTCAATGGGCGGTATATAAGGCGCTACGGTATCGGTTACACTGCGTATAAGCCCACGGTCTACCGCTACGCCTACCACAGATGATAAAAAGCTTTTGGTAACGCTGTTGGTAATATCTACGCGCAGCGGCTCGCCCCACTCTGCTACAATATAACCTTTGTAGATGATCACGCCCGTAGGCTCACCCCGTTCAGAAAAGGGGCCTATGCCTGCGCTGTACGGCTCTTTCCCAAACTGGATAGCCTGGGTAAGCTCCTGGTTGCGGGGATATTTGGATTCATTATCGCGGGCAAATTTAATAGCGGCCTGTAATTGGGTAGAATCCAGCCCCAATGCGGCAGGGGAGCGGTGCTGCCATTCTCCGCGGGGAGGAAAGTAATTTTTTGTTTTGGATTGTGCGTGGGTAAGCAGGGCGCAGCCCAGCAGCAGGGTGAGGAAAAAGCAACGTTTCATAGGGAAAAATTACAAAAAATGCAGAAGGCATACCAGCATATCTAAACGCTGACTAGGACTTCACTAGGGATTCACTAGGGAAAAACATGGGATTTAGTAGGGAAAGACATGAGAAACACATGAGAAAGACATGGGGAAAAGGCGTAAGTAAGAGCGATAAGATCAATACAGCTGGTTACGCAGGATGCGTTTGATCATTTGCACAGTAGTGCGGGTAGTTTGGCCTTTATATTTTTCCAGCACTTTAGTTTCGCTCATGCCGGCGCCGAGGTCGCTAACGATGTACCACCACTGACCCAGGAACTCGGCATTAGGCGTGCGGTACTGCAACAGGCGTTTTACGGTGGTAATAACCGTCATGCTAACATCACCATCATGCAGGGCAAATACTTCATCAATGCTCAGGCCCAGGGTCAGGTCATCGGCAATCCGCGAGTAGTCGTGCAGGTATTTTTCGTTGGCTTCCATTACCTGCAGCATGGGGTTGCTGCTGTACTGGATAGGGGTATGTTTGCTGCGTTCCTTTGGTTTCTGTACCCGGGCAAAACCACGGGCAATGTT
>NZ_DATCRF010000754.1:0-7510 GCF_036569125.1 Chitinophaga sp.
CCATAATAATTAACCATTGCAAAAACATAGAACCTCCCGATGTCGAACCGGTTACTTAATCCCGCATTGATGGTGGGGATCGCTGAGCCCATATAGCGGGTTACGCCGGAGGTATCGCTGTTAAGGCTCATTGACTGCTGCGATCCGGTTGAGCTGTCATCCGTCTGGTAGATCTTTCCCTTTTCATTTTTCACCTGCGGGAACCCTGCATTGCTCAGCCCAGCATCGCGATAGGCAAACAAGCCGCCTACCGGGTAGCCTTTTACGTATCCCAGAACGTTCAGCGTTTGAGGACTGTAAGCGCCCTGTTGGTAAACATCCAATACTTTACTGGTGTTGCGGGCGATCACCAGCCCTGTATTCCAGTTAAAGTCCTTATGGGCTATCCAGTCTGCATGAAGGCTTAGCTCAATTCCCCTGTTGTTGATGGTAGCCTTGTTGATGATGGAAGGACTGAGCCCGATAGTAGGATCTATCAATGAATTTCCCAACAGGTCCGAGCTTTTCTTCAGGTAATAGTCAACGGTCCCGGAAACATTCTTAAAGATCCGGTAGTCCAGACCGATGTTGAAATTTTTAGTTTGTTCCCAGCGCAGGCTGCTGTTGGCATAAGACAGCAGTGTAAGCGCAGTGCTGGTGGGCAGGGTAGACATGTTCAGCGTGTATTGTGCAATGGCCTGTGGCAGCGATAATTTTGCCACGTTACCGTTAAAGCCGTAGGCAGCACGAAGCTTAAGATGGTTTACCCAGTTCACCTCCTGCATGAACTGCTCCCTGTCGATATTCCACGCCGCACCTACCGACCATAGAGGTTTATATTTATACTTTGGATTTGTTCCGAAAAGATTTGACTGGTCGATCCGGATGCTGCCGCTAAGGGAATAGGTATCGTCGTATGAATAAACGGCGTTGGCAAAGCCCGACAGGAACCTGTCCTCGGTGTAAGCCTGGTTAAAAAGGTTGCTGTAGGCGTTATACAGGGACGATGATGTGATGAAGGAGCCCCTGACCGTTCCGCTGGTGATGCCGGCATAATCCACCGGCTGCTGCAGCAGGGTTTCATCACTGTACCCAAAATAGGACGCCAGGCTGCTTTTGCTCACAACGTTCCTTAATTCTGCACCCAGGATACCGTTAAATGAATGGTGCGAAGCGAACCTTTTGTTATAGTTCAGCTGCGTCCGGGCCGTATAGCTGTAAGTGTTGTCTGTTTCCTGGTTCAGGTAACCGCCTTGCGGGATGTTGTATTTGAGCGTTCCATCCGGGTTGGTGCTGGTATACTGGGCAATATAAACCCTTGCCTGAGAGGAGAATTCCGAGGCATAGTGCCGGAAATCCGTGCGTGAATTCTCGTAGATACCGCCGAATAAAAGGCTGAAGCCTTTTCCAATGTTATAATTGAAGTTGGCGGTGAGGTGATTGTTGATGGTCCTGGTTTTATCGCTGATCTGGTTTACGTCGGTCAATGGATAATAGAGCACGTCGGGCAAGCCTATTTGCTTAAGCGAGTTATTGTAGAACGGGTTGATCTCAGCCCCGGAGCTTGCATACAATGGCTGGCCGTTCACATCCTGCAAATGCTCGTAAGGAAGAAGGTCTGTAAGGTTAGGCACAGGTGCGCGGTTGGTGCGGAGCTCCTGGTAGTCGGTGATCAGTTCCAGCGATAACCTTGACGCTAATTTCAGGTTCGTTCTGCCGGAAAGCAACCACCTGTTATTATTGTTATTGCGTGCCTGCAGGCGGTTGCCGGTATAATTTGCGGTGATGTAATACAGCGCATTTTCATTGCCGCCTGAGGCGCTGAGATTATACGTTTGGGTGATGGCAGACCGGAGTAATAATTTACTGTATTCATCCCGGTTGTCGTATCCCTGTAAGGCAGCATAGGAGCTGGCAAATTGCTCAGGTGTGATGATGTTTGCCGCCGATTGCGCCAGCAGATAATAAACCGGTGAATAGGCCTGGCTGTAGCCGCTGCCGATCGTCGCCAGCTGGGACCAGCTGTCCTGGTTTACACTGGTGGAGTAAATACTTTTCTCGAAGTCTGCGTAAACTGCCGATCCGTCATCCGCGTACCGGTACCGGTTATAGTTCTCCTTGGGCGTGATGCCGAGCGTTGTGCGAAAAGCGAATTTTGGCTTTCCTGCAGTTGCCTGCTTTCGTTCCACCACAATTACCCCGTTGGAAGCACGCACGCCATATACGGTAGCGGCAGCCGCATCTTTAAGGATAGTTACGCTTTTGATCTCGTTCGGATCTATCATGTCAATAGTTAGCTCAGTTGGATAGCCATCAAGCACGATCAGCGGGTTCTGATTGGCCGACATGGTGGATATACCACGGATATTGAACAGGCTCCTGGATGTGGAACCCGTGCTTCCGGGTGTTGTGCTGGTAAAAGAAACATTGTTGTTGATCATCAGGCCGGGCAGGCGGTTAGCCAAACCGTCCAGGAAATTGGTGCTCACCCTGGATTCATAGGCTTTTGTGCTGATCTGCGCCACAGCGCCGGTGCTTTGCTCCGGCTTAATGCGCTGGTATCCTGTATTTACCGTAACCGCCACCTTGTCCAGGGTATTGATAGCAACATGCATCCTGATGGTGCCCGGATCTGTGGATGCATTGATCTCACGGGTGTTATAGCCTATAAAGCTAATGAGCAGCACGGAGCTTTCCTCAACATTGTGTAACAGGAAAGAACCGTCTGCCGCCGTACTGGTACCTTTCCAGCTACCCTTTACAAGAACCGTGGCGCCGGAAAGGGGAGCGCCGGTGTTCGCATCAACCACGCGGCCTGATACATCAGGCGCCCCCGATAATCCCGGCTGTCTGGACGGCGGGGCTGGTTGCGCCTTCGGCGTAACAATAACGGATTTGTCTTCTATGCTGAAGCCTAATGGCTGGTTGGCAAAGATCTCTTTAAGAACAGCATTTAATTCCGCGTTCCGGACATCTATTGTTACGGGCTTAGCGCTTTTAAGCATAGAGGTCGTATACAGAAAATCATAGCCCGTTTGCGAGCTAACCTTATTAAAGATCTGATCAAGCGGTAAGTTCTTTTCTTTAAGTGTGACTTTCTGAGCAAAGGCGCCTGCGCTAAGCAATAAAATAATTGTTGTAAAAAGAAGTACGTTTAACTTCATTGGTAATAGCAGTTTGCATGTACAGCCAGGCGGCTGTACAAAGATTCTGGCGAAATGTCTGTACATTTTGTGAAGCATAGGTTAAGCGTCGCACCCTTGCATTCTCCGGATAATACTGGTGCTACGCCTTCCTTAAATAATTAAAAAGCTGAGTAGAAGAAATAGGTGCAGCTCATCCTGCAGCACTACTGTATTACAATTACTCTCCTTCCCTCAATCTGAAATTGTACTGCCCCTGTTTTTTCAAGCATTCTTAAGACTTGGCTGATATTCTTATACCGGGAGATCTTCCCATTAAAACCTTCGTTAGACACGGGTCCCTTAAAGCTTACATCAATGTCGTACCACCGTGAAAGCTTGCGCATGATGCTGCCGATCTTTTCATCATTGAACCGGAAAAAGCCGTTCTTCCACGCTACCGCCTCTTCAGTATCGGCCCTGGCAATAGTGAAACGATGGCTGCCCAAAACAGCCTGCTCACCTGGTTTTATTATTTTACTATCATTTGAGCCGGTAATTCTGACCGATCCTTCGAGCAGGGTAGTTCTTACTTCCTCTTCATCGGTATAGGCATTCACATTGAAATGCGTTCCCAGCACTTCCACCACCTGCCGCTCATTCATCACGCGGAATGGCTTTGCAGGATTGTGAGCCACTTCAAAATAAACTTCGCCGCTGATCTCCACTTTTCTTTCTGCGCCGCTGAAGGTGGTGGGGAATTTAATGGAAGAACCGGCGTTCAGCCATACACCGGTGCCATCTGCAAGTGTCAGATGGTACTGCCCGCCCAAAGGGGTGCTTACGGTATTGAAGGCAACGGCAGAGGATCCGGACGGATGCCCGTCCGTAGCTTCGTATCCAATATTGCCGTCGGATTTTTTGGTAACACTGGCATTGCCCTGCACCGCTAAACGGCCATTTTGCGCATTATTTAATATGATCTGTTCACCACTTGCCAACGTCAGCACCGCTTTGTTGCTGCCCGGGGTAAAGTCCTGTGCCACAGCCTGCACAGGCGCTTTTACTGCATCTCTTTTAGCCAGGAAATATCCGCCGGTCCCCAGCGCCAGCAGGATAGCGGCGGCTGCTGCCACACGCGGCCACCCGAACGGTCTTCTCTGGCCGATGTTACCCCTTTCCGCAATCCGGGTATATAGTCTTCGCTCCATGGCCTCCCGCGACTCGCCGGAGCTTATTTCCAGTGAATTGTCAAAATCATTGTACCAGCTTTCGAACTCTGCTCTTTCCTCATCCGTAATATTACCTTCCTGCCATTTTCTGGCAAGAAAATTAATCCGGTCCTGGTTATTTGACTGGTCCATAACAGGTGCTTTTATAAATAGCCAATCAACATACAGCTTACCCTACCTTTTTTCAGAAAAAAAGTGATTTTTTTTTGTGCGCATGATGGGTGCTTGGGGGAATTTGCCTACTGCTTTACCCGCGACAGCAGCAAAGCGAGTGTTAACAGCGGCCCAAAACGGGATTTGAGCAATTTCAAGGCACGGGTCACATGTTTTTCAACTGCCTTTTCGGAGATATCCAGCTGTTCGGCTATTTTTTTATTCGTGAAGTCGGGTTTACGGCTCATCCGGAAGATCAGCTGGCATTTCGGAGGAAGGGAGCTGATGGTAGCTTCGAGCTGTTTTTCAAGCAGCTCCAGGTCAAAGCCTATATGCAGTGGGGCCTGGTGTTCCTGTGGGGCCTGTGCAAAGGCATGATCCCTTTCCTGTTCTCTTGAACGCTTTGCCAGGCGGTTGATGACCTCAAATTTAACGGCCACTGCAAAATAATGTTCAAAATTTACTTTTAGCTCAAACCTTTCCCTGCGTTTCCAGAGGTTCAGAAAGATGTCCTGCACCGCATCCTCTGCCTCATCGGTGCTGCTTAAACGCCTGCCCGCAATGGCAAGCAGTTTATCCCAGTATTTTTGATAAACCGCTTTGAAGGCAGCTTCGTCACCCGCCCTTAACAGGGCGGCTAACTCCGGATCGCTAAGCTGTAAATAAGAGGTCATCTTAAAACGAAAGTAGCAATTTATGCTGACAGTTGCCAACCGCTGAAGGTAAAGCCGCCACTACAGGCAGCAGCTCCGGTTAGCAAACAATAGGTGCTTCCATTCAGCTGATAGCACTGCAGAAGGTAGTTGGAAAATTCTTCTTACCGGGTCGTCTTATCTTACACGGGAAAAAGTGGGGAAACGGAGGCCCTTAAATGTAAAAACCCTCAGCCCCCGGATAATCGGTATAGCCGTTTTCACCTCCGGTGTAGTAGGTATCCCGGTTGCTTTCGGACAAAGGTAAACTATACCTGAATCGTTCAACAAGATCAGGGTTGGCAATGAATGGTGCTCCGAAAGAGACCAGGTCAGCCGTGCCTTCCTTCAATATTGCGTTCCCGCTTTCCTGCGTAAAGCCCAGGTTGGCCATCAGCCTGCCGCTGTAGTGCCTGCGGAAATGGCTGAAATAATTATCCTGCAACACCGCTACCGGTGTACCCGTTAGATCTTCCGCGGGTCCTTCTATTTGCAGGTAAGCCAGGTTATAGCCGCTTAATTTTTTGAGCATGTATTGGAACATCGGTATCGTTTCTTCATCAGGGGTCATGATACCTACGTTGCTGATTGCTACCGGGTTAAACTTGATGCCTACACGGGTACTGCCCCAAACTTCTAAAATGGCATTTAGTATTTCAAATACGATGCGGGCACGGTTTTCCATACTGCCGCCGTATTCGTCCCTGCGCCGGTTTGTAGCAGGGCTCAGGAATTGCTGGATCAGCATCCCGGCATGTGCGTGAACCTCAACACCATCGAACCCCGCTTCCCTGGCATTTTTAGCGGCCTTCTTGTAATCCTGTACGGTTTGTTTGATCTCCGCAACGGTCAGCTCGCGTGGCGTCAGGGTGTCTTTAAGGCCTTGGGGCGTAAATGATTTCGTTTGAGGATTAATTGCGGACGGCCCTGCAGGCAGTTCGCCGTTAAGATGATCAGGGTGGGATGCAGTGCCAATATGCCCAAGCTGCGAAAAGATCAGGCCGCCCTTGTCATGTACAGCCCTGGTGACCATTTTCCATCCTTCAACCTGTTCCCGGGTGTAAATACCCGGTACGTTGATAAAGCCGATAGACTTCGGGTTAACCCAGGTGCCTTCACTTAAGATCAATCCTGCCGATGCCCGCTGTGCATAATATTCGGCCATCAAAGGCGTTGGTGCCAGTCCTGCATTGGTAGCACGTCCGCGGGTCATCGATGCCATTACTACCCGGTTCTTTAATGTCAGATCTCCCAATTGGTATTCCTCTAAAAGAGGCTGTGCTGTATTTCCCATTGTTTTTTTACGCAAACCTCGGGTATGCGCCACAGCCGGACAATACGGGGGAAACTAAAGGCATACGGATAAATTTATCCCTATGCCCAATTGAGATACTATGCCTATTTTTGTGTAAAGAGAACAAGGCTATGTATGAAAGAAAGATGCCCCTCACGATAGATTGCGGCCTGCACCTAACAAAAGAAGTGCTGAACGGTAAATGGAAGCCGGCGCTGCTGCATGCTATTTCCCTGGATATCAAACGGCCAAGTGAGATCCTGCGCTTGCTGCCCGGTGCTACCCGCAGGGTACTTAATGTACAGCTTAAGGAACTGGAGGAGCACGGCATGGTGGAGAAAAAAGTTTACCCGCAATTACCGCCCAAGGTGGAATATTCCCTGACTGAAACAGGCTGGTCACTGATGCCTGTTATTGATGCTATGAACCAGTGGGGCGACGCCAACCGGCAGTTTTTGGAAACCGTTATATCCCAGGATCGCAGAACGCCGCAAGTTTCTAAATCAGTCTGCCAGTTGTACCGCAATATGAAAGAAGAGCGGAAAACCGGGTGAGATCAACGGCAGTTAACTATAGTATGAGCCTATATTGCCTGTTAAACGGGCATAACCCTGAGCATTGAATGATATGTTGATGAAAATGTTATTTACAATGGTTCGGCCATTGGAATAAATTGGACAATGACCCCGATGTTAATCCCCTTAGATCCTCCCCGCAATTAAATTTGAAGGAATCCATCCTGTTTTAAAATCTTCAACCAGTTGAACTTTTTTACGGAACCAGCTGGTGATATTTGCTGTGTGGAAAACATAACGATCCTCATTTACACAAGTACCTTGAACGATAACCGCATTACACGCATTGCAGGCTTTTTAAATCATTATAAAACAACACCATGAAATTACCTGAATTTGAAGAAGTACAGGGCCCTGTACTGATGCTCAACATGCTGAAATTTAAAGACCGGAAGTATTATTTCGAAACATATCTCCCGGCCTTTCGTAAGGCTACTGAAAAATTAGGCATTAATGATGTAAA
>NZ_DATCRF010000755.1:0-4816 GCF_036569125.1 Chitinophaga sp.
TAGAGGCCTATTATAAGGATATGCAGCACCAGATAGAGTACCGCCAGGGCTACACACCCTCCTTAACCGACCCGGAAGAGGATTTTGTGTTTGGCAAAGGCTGGGCCTACGGGGCAGAGTTCTTTATCAACAAAACCAAAGGCCGCTTTACCGGCTGGCTGGGTTATACCCTGGCCTGGACCTGGCGACAGTTCCCCGCCCTGAACCAGGGCAAAAAGTTCCCGGCCAAGTACGACCGCCGCCACGACCTGGTGCTGGTAGCCAATTATGAGCTTACCCCCAAATGGCACCTGTCAGGCGTGTTCATTTACGGATCCGGCAACACCACCACACTGCCATCACAGTTCTATATGATAGATGGCTCCCTGGTGCAGGAATACAGCAATATTAACGGTTACCGCATGCCGGCCTATCACCGCATGGACCTTTCCGCCGTGTATACTCCTAAACACCGGCCCGATAAGCATTTCCAGAGCAGCTGGGCATTTTCCATCTATAACGTGTACAGCCGTATGAATCCGTACTTCCTGTACTTTGATCAAACCGGGGGCGTGCTGGGTAATAACCTTACCATCCGCGCAAGGCAAGTATCTTTATTCCCGATACTACCGTCTATTACGTGGAACTTTAAGTTTCAGTAACCAGCTATTAGCCTTTAGCTGTTAGCTTTTAGCTGTTTGTGTTTTGCTAATAGCTAAAGGCTAAAAGCTAACAGCTGACTGCATTCCCGACGCACCACCTGCACTTACTTTTAATACCTGGCAGCGAAAAGCTAATAGCTAACAGCTAAAGGCTAAAAGCTAATTACTAAATTGCTTATCTTCGCAAGCATTTCATTTATTTAAATTTAACGGCTAACAGCAAGGAGCTAAGAGCTTGATATTATGATCAATATTACTTTTCCGGATGGCGCAGTCCGTCAGTATGAACCAGGAGTAACTGCATTAGACATTGCCAAGTCCATCAGTGAAGGATTGGCACGTAAAGTATTGTCAGCAAAAGTGAACGGGCAGGTGATCGATGCTACCCGCCCTATTGACACAGATGCCACCCTGCAATTACTCACCTGGACGGATACGGACGGCAAGGCAACCATGTGGCACTCCTCCGCCCACCTGATGGCAGAAGCCCTGGAAGCCCTGTACCCCGGCGTAAAGCTGGGCATAGGCCCCGCCATTGAAAATGGTTTTTATTATGATATAGACCTGGGCGGCCAGGCCATTACGGACGAGGACCTGAAGAAGATAGAGACCAAGATGGCCGAACTGGCCAAACAGAATAATATATATGTACGCAAGGACGTAAGCAAACCTGAAGCCCTGCAGTATTTTACCCAGAAAGGGGATGAATACAAGCTGGAGCTGATCAACGACCTGCAGGATGGTACCATTACCTTCTATACCCAGGGCGGGTTTACGGACCTTTGCCGCGGACCGCACATTCCCAATACCGGTTTTATAAAAGCTATCAAGCTTACCAATATTGCCGGCGCTTACTGGCGTGGGAATGAAAAGAACAAGATGCTCACCCGCATTTACGGCATTACTTTCCCCAGCCAGAAAGAGCTGGATGAGTACCTGACCCTGGTGGAGGAAGCTAAAAAGCGTGACCACCGCAAGCTGGGTAAAGAGCTGGAGCTGTTCACCTTCTCCGAAAGGGTAGGGCTGGGCTTACCATTATGGCTGCCCAAAGGCGCTATGCTGCGTGAACGCCTGCAAAGCTTCCTGCAAAAGGCGCAGGTGGAAAGCGGATATCTGCCGGTAATAACTCCGCACATTGGCAGCAAGAACCTGTATGTTACTTCCGGCCACTACGAGAAATATGGCAAGGATAGCTTTCAGCCCATTCATACACCGGAAGAAGGCGAGGAGTTCCTGCTGAAACCCATGAACTGCCCGCACCACTGCGAGATCTATAAATCATCGCCCAGGTCGTACAAGGACCTGCCGGTGCGCCTGGCGGAATTTGGCACCGTGTACCGTTACGAGCAGCACGGTGAGCTGCATGGCCTTACCCGCGTACGCGGATTTACTCAGGACGATGCGCACCTGTTTTGCCGGCCCGACCAGGTAAAGGACGAGTTCATTAAGGTAATAGACCTGGTGCTGTATGTATTCCGCAGCCTGAACTTTACAGACTATACCGCCCAGATCTCCCTGCGCGATAAAGAAGACCGCAGCAAGTACATTGGTACCGATGAGAACTGGCACCTGGCAGAGCAGGCCATTATTGAATCAGCCGCTGAAAAGGGACTGAACACCGTAGTAGAATATGGCGAGGCCGCCTTTTATGGCCCCAAGCTGGATTTCATGGTAAAGGATGCCTTAGGCCGTAAATGGCAGCTGGGAACCATCCAGGTGGATTACAACCTGCCGGAGCGTTTTGAGCTGGAATACATTGGCGCCGATAATCAGAAGCACCGCCCGGTAATGATCCACCGCGCACCTTTTGGCTCCCTGGAACGATTTGTGGCCGTGCTGATAGAACACTGTGCAGGTAAATTCCCGTTGTGGTTAACGCCTACCCAGGTAAAAGTGCTGCCAATTAGTGATAAAAGCCTGATCTACGCAGAAAAAGTGGCTGAATTGTTAAAAAATGCTGAAATTCGCGCAGAGATAGACGACCGCAATGAGAAGATCGGTAAAAAGATCCGGGAAGCGGAGCTGGCCAAAGTACCTTACATGCTGGTACTGGGCGAAAAGGAAGCCACAGAGGAAACCGTAGCTGTAAGAAGGCAGGCCAAAGGCGATCTTGGAACCATGAACCTCGACCAGTTTATAGGCCTTGTGAATGATGAGGTAGTGAACCGGAAACCTTTTGAATAATTTTCGATCAAGGTATAATAATTGCTACATATTTAACCTTAAATTTGTAACACTTGTAAAACAGGCCGGTAAAAACTAATACGCCGGCAGCTTAGGACAATTATTAATTAATTTTATTCTTTTTAATGCAATCACCCAGACCAAATTTTAACCGCGGGAGAAACCCGAACTTTCGCAGGGAACAACAGCAAGAACATCGTACCAACAGAATGATACGTGTACCGGAAGTAAGGCTAGTAGGAGACAATGTGGAAGTTGGTGTTTATAGAACAGACGAGGCTTTGCACATGGCTGAACAACAGGGACTGGACCTGGTAGAAATATCCCCAAATGCTACGCCCCCCGTATGCCGCATCATCGACTATAATAAATTCCTGTACGAGAAGAAGAAGAAGGAAAAAGAGATGAAGGCCAAGGCGCACAAAAGCGAGGTGAAAGAGATCCGCTTTACGCCTAATACGGACGATCATGACTTTGACTTTAAAGCCAAACATGCGGAGAAATTCCTGAAAGATGGCAATAAGGTAAAAACTTATGTACAGTTCAAAGGCCGCGCAATTATGTTTAAAGAGCGTGGTGAGCTGATCCTGCTGAAGTTCGCAGAACGCCTGGCAGAAGTAGGAGCGCTGGAAGGTATGCCTACCATGGAAGGTAAACGTATGATCGCCATTTTTGCACCAAAGGCAGCCAAGAAGAAAGAAGGCGGCCCCAAGGAGCCTAAAGAGCCCCGCGAGCCAAGGGAGAACAGGGAGCAATCACCTGCACCCCGCCCGGTTGAAAGCAAACCGGAAGGAAACAGCTAACAGGTTTATCCTCATATAATTAGCAACTGTAAACCGCTCTGATAGTTCAGAGCGGTTTTTTTATCCCCATACATGTGTATAATTTATATAAATTAAATATTTATATTATTAGATTTAATTATTATATTTGTACTTGTCATGTATTAGCGGGTTTATTCCTTTGACCTGATGACAATGAAAAACAGACTATCCAAGAGAACCTAAGCGCCAAGATCAGGGATAAAGACAACTTGCGATCACATTGACCCCTTACTACTATTGAAGTTGCTAACTATTAAATTTTCCTCGTATGTTAAATCTAAGAGCCTGTCACACACTCTTATTTATCTGTATCACAGCTATGCTGCTTTCTTCCTGTAAAGGAGTAACGAATGAAGAGTATTTTAAGACCAGCTTTTATCAGAATGAAGATAAGCTGAAGCGGTTGAATCACATGATCGATTCACTGATAGTACCTCAACTTGACCATACTGAATATACCCGGTACATTATTGTGGATTGCGACAAGGAGGGGGCCAAAAGCCATTCCAATAAGGTTTGCAACCCAATGATCACCGATCTTATGCGGGAGCTGAAAGTATCATCCGTGAACCTGGAAAAAGGTCCCTGTGATGCTACTGACCGTTACAGCCTGTATATATACAAGCTGAACTCCCAGAATGAGGACAAAGACATTAACCACTATTACTATTATCACGACCTGTGTGATAATAGAACAGAGGCCAAAATGGGTAAGGATTATACGTACATTCCCTTCAGCGATCACTGGTCGTTATTTGTTGGGAAGAACTAACGTACACTCCTGTACGAAGGAAATGTAGTTATGATATTTAAAAGGGCCGTTCCGCAAAAAGTGTGGAACGGTTCTTTATGTTGTTAGTGATATATCCTATGAAACCGAGCATGAAACGATGGTTTATTTTAGCAGGCATTACCTTAATGCTGATCGATGCCTGTGTGAGCGTGGGGGTGAAGAAACCAAAGCCAAAACCCAAACCAACAAAGATCAGCGTACGGTATTACCAGGTAGCAGGCGATTCTATGTTGCGGCATGATAGCTGTTTGTCTGAATTGAATAGTGTTAAAAGTATTTGAGCCGGTGATAAATAATCCCATCCGTTAAGTAACATGTTTAAACTGATCACTCTGATAATTGAAACCGGTGCCATTGTAGGAATTGCTTATCTT
>NZ_DATCRF010000756.1:0-2639 GCF_036569125.1 Chitinophaga sp.
CTTATACAGAAACTATTATTGAAACAGCAGAAAAGGCTGCGGAAGTAATTGCGTTGGATGCAGACCTGGAGCTGTTAAGCTATTCAGACATCGGAGTGATCCTGTTCCGTTATGCGCCGGAAACTCATAAGAACAGTAACCTGAGTGAGCTCAATCAATACATTAAAAAGGCGCTGTTTAACAGCGGTGAAGTATTGGTAGCCAGCACGCGGGTGAATGGGGATTTTTACCTGAAGTTCACCATGCTAAACCCTCTTACTACGCTGGATCATATCCGCCATATCCTGAAGCTGATCAAACAACACGGCGCCGCCTATCACCCAAAAAACTAATTGCACATGCTACAGGAATCATTGAAAAGCGCTGCGGAAGATGCAGTAGCACACCTGGATCCGGCCACCTGGGCCCATGTGAACCGCTTACACCTGAAAAAGATCATTGCAGAATTTGCACATGAGCTGCTGATCGAGCCACGGCTGGAATATATCTATAAAGGCTGGAACCACTATGTGCTGTCGCCTGTAAAAGCCATCAGCTACCGGTTCCGCGCAAAGATCTTAAGCCTGGATCATTGGTATATAGATACTAACTCCATTGAAAAGTATGTAGATAGTAAACCGGCGCCGCTGGAAGCGGTGAGCTTTATTACAGAGTTCAGTGAAAAGCTGGGTTTTGATCCGGAGCTGCTGCCTACTTATTTGGAGGAGATCATCAGCACATTATATGGCAGCGCCTATATGCACACCTATAACACGCTTACAGCGGAAGCGCTTACACGGGCCGGTTACCAGGAAGTGGAACATTCCATGATGGCCGGCCACCCCTGTTTTGTAGCCAATAACGGGCGCATAGGATATGATACGGTTGATTACCGCCGTTATGCGCCGGAAGCAGCCAGCCCCTTTGCAGTAATATGGCTGGCAGGACATATCAGCAGAACAGAATTTACCGCTATAGCACCGCTGAATTACCAGCAGGTAATGGAACAGGAGCTGGATGCAGCTACCCGTGCGGCCTTTAACCAAATACTGGTAGCAAAAGGCCTGGACCCTGCGCGGTATTTATTTTTTCCCACGCACCCCTGGCAATGGTATAACAAGCTGGCCAGCATTTTTGCGCCGGATATAGCGGCTAATTACCTGGTATGCCTGGGATATGGAGCCGACACCTATTTGCCCCAGCAATCTGTTCGTACCCTCTTTAACGTGAGTACGCCTGAACGGTTTTACGTAAAATCAGCACTGTCTATCCTGAACATGGGTTTTATGCGCGGCTTATCGCCTTATTACATGCGCACTACACCCGCCATTAATGAATGGGTGAGCAACCTGTTGAACGGTGATGCTTACCTGCAGGAAAAGGGTTTTACCATGTTAAGGGAGGCCGCCACCATGGGTTACACCAACCGGTATTTTGAAACCGCTATTAAAACAGAAAGCGCGTATAAGAAAATGCTGGCCACTCTCTGGCGGGAAAGTCCCATGACCAAACTGCAGCCCGGCCAGCGCTTAATGACCATGGCGGCATTGCTGCATATTGATGCACACGGCACGGCGCTGCTGCCGGTGCTCATCAGATCATCCGGGCTGGATATTACTACCTGGCTGCAGCATTACCTGCAATGTTACCTGAGCCCTTTGCTGCATTGCTTTTACTATTACGATCTGCGATTTATGCCGCATGGGGAGAACGTGATACTGGTGCTGGAGAACAATGTGCCGGTAAGCGCCATCATGAAGGATATAGCAGAAGAAGTGGCTATTGTGAACAGTGAGCTGGAGCTGCCGGAGCATGTAAAACGCATTGTAATACCGGTACCGGATGAGCTGAAGATCCTGTCCATTTTCACACAGATCTTCGATTGTTTTTTCCGCTTCGTATCGCACATACTGGTGGAGCATGCCGACTACCCGGAAGAAAAATTCTGGGAGCTGGCAGCAGACTGTATCCTGGAGTACCAGCAGCTGCACCCGGAGCTGGAGGAGAAGTTCCGGCGCAGCGATCTGTTTGCGGACGAGATCATTAAAACCTGCCTGAACCGCCTGCAGATCCGCAATAACCAGCGGATGATAGAGCCGAACAATCCGTTCAAAAGCCAGCAGTTCGCAGGAACATTTAAAAATCCTTTAGCGGTATTTAAAACAAGTGTGCTTTAAACTAAACAGCAAAATCATGTCTTATTCAATAGATCCCCGGGAAGCGGTAGCTCATCTGCAACCGGCTGCCTGGGAAAAGGTGAACCGCCTGCAGATCCGGAAAATGATCGCCGAGTTTGCCCATGAGCAGATCATAACGCCTGCATTTGAGTATGCAAAAGAGGGGTGGAATTATTATGTGCTGGCAGCAGAAAGTATAAAAGTGGTATATCATTTCCGCGCAAAAATTTTGCAGCTCCGGCATTGGTATATTGATACGCCCTCTATAAAAAAATTGATTGATGGTGTTCCTGCAGCTTTGGACGCACTGGCTTTCATAGTGGAATTTAATGAACAGATGAACATGGACCCGGCACTGCTGCCGGTGTATATGGAAGAAGTAAGCGCTACGCTGTATGGCAGCGCTTACATCCATACACAGGACGGGCCTACTGCAGCATACCTGGCCACCGCCAGTTACCAGGAAACAGAGCATGCCATGAC
>NZ_DATCRF010000757.1:0-7017 GCF_036569125.1 Chitinophaga sp.
GGCTTACATCATGATGTACTATTGGTAAATAGTCAATGATAGATAAGGCATTCTGCACCAGGTTGTGCTCCGACAGCTTTACAAACTTAGGGGAGCCGGTGGTGCCGGAAGTGCTTAACAATACTTTAAGATCCGGGTGAATGGGATAGCCGGCTTGCGCTGTATTCCTGAACAGACGTGCAGCAGCTTCAAATCCATCCACGGCTGTGCGGGATGGATCGTAGATATAACAAGGCCCGTACAGCTGTTCCAGCTGCTGCTTGTAGGCTATGTTTAGCTTAGGGCTTAGCAAAGCAATGGTGTACGGGCTATCCAGGAAGTTTAATAAAGCTTCAATAGCAGCAATGCTGTTATCAATATATAAAAATGCTAAGCCAGGCCGCGGTTCAAGATCCAGGGTATGTTTAAAGTCGCTTACCCTGAAACGCTGTCCCATAGCCCCATCTACATATACCAGCTGCGGGTTGGCAGCTATCAGGTCATACAATTTTATCATCAGTCAATAGCTATTTGATGTTTGCGCAGTGTTTCCTTTACTTTTTCCACGCTGCTCATTTCCAACACTTCTTCCGTATCAATAGAAATATTAAAAGCAGCTTCCAGCTCAGTGATCAGGTAAATGTGTGATACCGAATCCCATTCCGGAATGCTTTGGTAGCTCAACTCATTGGTGACCTGCGCTGCCGGGATGGATAAGGCGGCAGCGAATATATCCTGCAGTTGTTGTGTTGCGTTCATGGTAGATTATATTTTTACTTTTTTCCAGTTACCTCTTTTAAAAACAGTGATACAGGCAGCAGCTAATACCAGCTCGGAAGCCAGGATGGCAATGAAAATACCCTGTGCGCCCCAGCTGTAATGCAGTCCCAGTAGATATGCCAGCGGCAGCTGTGTAACATAAAACATCAGCACATACAGCAAGGTTACCACATGTACGGAACCGGCTGCGTTCAGGGAGCGGGAAATAACCATGGTATACCCAAAGAAAAAATAGGCAATGGCCATATAGCGCAGGTATAGCGCCGCATTTTGTGCAACAATGGTTTCCCGGGTAAATAAATGCACAATGTTTTCCCCGGCCAGCAATAATACCAGGGCAATAGCGCCCAGGAAGAACATGTTAAAAGTGCCGGTTTTCCATACCGACTGCTCTGCCCTTTCCGGCTGGCCTGCACCCAGGTTTTGCCCGGTTAATACACCGGCCGCATTGGCAATACCCCATGCCGGTAATACGGTGAACATAATAATACGGTTAGCTACAATGTAACCGGCCAGCACACTCTCTCCCAGCTTAGCTACAATAATGATCATCAGAAAACGGCTGGAGGAGGGCACCAGGTATTGTACCGTACCGGAAGCCGCCAGCTTTAACAGGCGTTTAATAATGTCCGGCGCCAGCATCAATTGTTTTTTGCCGATCAGGATCCTTTTTTCCTGCGTGGCAAAATACCAGCATTGGTAGCCCACACCTATGCAGTTAGCAATACCGGTGGCCATAGCGGCGCCCAGCAAGCCAAACGCAGGTATAGGTCCTGCTCCAAAGATCAGGATAGCGCATAACACGGCGTTCACCGCATTGGACAGCATTAGCGTGCGCATAGCCATAGCTGCATTACCGGCCCCGCGGAACACACCGTTCAGCAATACACGCATCACCACAAAAATGATACAGCCGAACATAATGCGGGAAAACAGGTCGCCTTCCACCACCAGCGAGGGTGAAGCGCCTGCCAGGTGAAGGATGCCTTTATTAAAGCACATCGCCGGCACACTAAACAATACGGAAAGTATAATGCCCAGGTAAATGGCCTGCATAGCAGCCATTCCAGCGGTTTGCGGTTTCTTTTCCCCTACCCGCCTGGAAATGATGGCCGTAGCTGCAATGCTTAAACCCATGGCTACGGAATGGAAAATGATGATCACTGAATTGGTGATGCCTACAATCGTAATAGCCCTTTCTCCCAGGCTGCTTACAAACAGCAGGTCTACCATTACAAACAATGATTCCATGGCCAGCTCCAGCATGGTGGGCACAGATAATAAGAATGTAGCGCGGTTCACACTACCGGAAGTAAAATCTTTTTCCGTACCGGCAATGGCATGTTTCAATAAATTAAATATAGAGCGGGCCCTGAAAAGCACGGCGTTCATGAGTGATGGTTTAACGTTAAAAATGTTCCTGCACCAGCTGTGTTACAGGCGCTTTTGCAGCAGCCACACCAAATTCCTGGTAAGCAATACGCTCCTCAACCTTGTAGATCTCTTTACCGGTTATGGTATTAATGATGCGGGAATTGCGGTAGGCGCCCATCCCCAGGTCTGGCGTTACAAAGCCATGGCTGTGCAGCTCCACGTTCTGTACAAAGATCTCGCTGTTATTAATGTCAATGGTATAGTTGCGATGCACATCCGGCAGCTGATCCGGCATACGGCGTATACGCTCATTAATGCCTTGTATAAATGCAGGCTCATTGTACTTATAACCGGTAGCCAATACCACCGCATTGGTATGGTGTGTAAATGGCTGCTGCTGCTGCACCTGTGTAAATTGTAAAGCATAAGCATGTGAGCCCGTACCGGCTGTAATGCTATTTAGCTCACTGCAGGTTTTTAGCTGCACATTTACGGGTTGCCCGCCCACGCTCATTTCATACAGTGTATCAAAAATTTCATTGATGAGGTCATAGTTAATGCCTTTGAACAATGGGTTTTGTGCCGATAAGATCCTGCGGCGTTTTTCCGGCGGCATGTTGTAAAAGTAATCTACATACTCAGGGGAAGTGAGCTCCAGCGTGAGTTTGGAGTATTCCATCGGGTAAAACCTTTCTGCACGGGTGATCCAGTCCAGCTGAAAACCATTCCTGACCTCCGGCAGCAGGTCGTGAAAAATTTCAGCAGCGCTTTGCCCGGAGCCAATAACAGTAAGCGCGCCTTGTTTTAAAATATTGGCTTTGTTGGATAAGTACTCCGATGTGTGGATCACGTTCGGCAGCACCGCCCTGTTCACAAATGCCGGTACATAAGGCTGGGTGCCGGTGCCCAGCACCAGCCGTTCCGCATAGTAAGTAGTTACCTCGCCGGTTTTAGTATGCAGCACATTTACCTCATATAGCTCATTGTTATAAGCTACGGATACTACCTTGTGCGAAAACCGGCAGGAGGGTAATTGCTCAATCACCCACTTGCAATATTGGTTATACTCCTTACGCAGCATGTAAAAGCTTTCCCGGATAAAGAATGGGTACAGCCGGTTGGTTTGCTTCAGGAAATTCAGCCAGCTGAAATGGCTGGTAGGGTCGGCCATGGTAACAAGGTCCGTGCCCATGAAAGGAGTTTGCAACGTAGCATTGTCCAACATCAAACCGGGATGCCAGTCAAACACATCGCCCTGGTCAAAGAAAACAGCATGCACGCTTTTAACCGGGTGTAACAATGCAGCCAGCCCCAGGTTAAAAGGACCAATGCCGATGCCGATAAGATGATATACCTGTTGTTTATTCATTTTAAAATTGTTTTACAGTTTGTGGGGTAATGTGTTGTGCTTCCGGGAATTTGGCCCAATACCATTCCCGGTAGCAGAAATTCAGGTTAGCCTTTTTATGCGGCAGCTCAATCACCTTCTCTATTCTGAAGCCTACATGTGCTTTGTTCATAATAGCCGCCAGGGATTCAACCGATCCTTCACCCACCATTTTGCCAACCTGCGGTTGTGCAAATACAAAATCCAGCATGGATTGTGTGGATGGAGAAGCGAATTTTTTCCTGGGATCTGTGGGTGCAATAAACTGGTGCGTGCCATAATCAGTAGGCAGTGCATCATAATAATCCGCCAGCATATCGCGCACCACCCAGTACACTTCAAAATTGTAGGTTGGCTCCCCATTTATTTCGCCTATATAACTATGAGCAGCATTGCCCGGCAACATAGTACGGTAGTAGGTTTCCAGCTGCTGTAAGGGCCAGTCCATTTTCCAGATCTTTTTAGCATGCTCCCGGTTAAACCAGTCGTGCACCATTTCCAGGTCACGCTCTATATCAAAGGGGCGTATGCTTACCGTTACATCCTCTTTAGGGAAATAGCGGCTGTATACCGTGCCTGTACCTGCTGGATTAATAAGCGCCCTGGAAAAAAAGTGTTTGTGTAAAGGGTTCGGGGTATTTCCCAGCTTATTATAGGATAGCAGATCAGCGTTATCTGTTTGAAAAGCCTGGTACGCCAGCTGAATTAAATGAATTTCATCTGCCTGGTAATGATAACCCAGCGCACCTATTACCGGCATTAGCTGATGGAGGATAAATTCCTGTGCCTGGTCCCCTAACAAGGGTAGCTTTTGCTGCAGATAGTTTTCAAACCAGGCAATGGGGTCAGGCATTCCCCGCGGCACATCCGGCAAGGGATCTATGCGTGTGCTCATAGACGGTGCATAGCGCTTAATAATAGCAGCCAGGCCATCTGCATCTAATTCCTTAATTACACCGGTGGCTATCTCTCTTTCTCCTGCAGGAAGATCATAAACATGATACCCGCTTTCTGAAAAATATTTCAGGGGTACAAACACCTCCAACCCAATGGATGAAAAATCTAAACGCAGGTGTAATGCATAACCGGTAGTTTTAAAGAAGGCCGCCAGCGCGGTATCATACTTTGGCATGCCGCCATAACAGCTGCTGTTATTGAGCTCCCGGCAGCAGTAATGAAGCAATACTGAAATTTTATCAGTTTGTGTTTGCGTTATTGGCGGATGAATAACCTGGATCTCCATTTTTAATTTTTTATTTTAATTAACCATGCACGTATTTCAGCTACTGCCAGCTGCACGCGCAGCTTGCCGAATAGCAGCCCCTGCTCCGGTGTAGCCATACAGGGATCGCCGGAAACACCGGCAGCATCCAGCGGACCGTTACCACCTTTGGTTGTATCACCGCTGGCGAAGTAAGCGGTTCTAACAGCGGCTGGTGTGGCTGCCCAGGTTTCTGCAGCATCCCACAAACCTCCATGCCCACCGGGCACCTGGCCCTTGGCGGCAATCATGGCTTCTATCTGTGTTCTTGCTTTTGCATAGCCATCGCTTGAAAAAAACACACGTACACCTTTTGGCTGCAGCGTGCTGTCTAAGCGGGCTGCCAGTACTTTTAAGGGCTGCTGGCTGTTGAAATGATCGCTGAGCAGCACTATGTACCGGAAACCAGCCATCACCATGCTGCGTACCAGGTCTTCATGCACGCTGGTAAATGTTTGATCGCTTAGGGAAATAGTTCCCGGGAAGCGTTCCAGCACCGGGTGATTAGGCGCAAAGGGCAGTATGGGCGCTATCAGTGTATTCCCTAAGCTACCTGCGATCTGTGCGGCATAAAGGCGCACCCGGTAATTATGCTTGCCTAATACCAGGTGCGGGCCGGAAGCCTCTGTACCACCACTAAAGATCAATACCGTTTGTGCACCGGCGCGGATCTTTGCGGCCAGCTCCCGCGAGGTCAGATCCTCTATAAACAGCTGCTGCTGTGCATACAGCCGGCTACAACCTAATACGGCCAGCAGACAAATAATGATCAGCTTTCTCATACTATTTCCAGTTGCGGACGCAGTTTGGTTTTAAAAGCAGCCACGGGGTTCTGCAAGCTCCCCACGGAATGCACCTCAAAAGGATTAGCGCGGTTGCGCAGCTGACGGTTATTGCTGATCTGCATTTTATTCAGCGCATCCGGGTTAAACTGCGGTACAAACAGGTCATCCCGTTTAAACTTAGCCGCCAGCTCGGGGTGCGCCTGCTGGTACTGTAATATGGTTTCCGCAACCAGCTCCCAGAAACGGGTTTCCGGGTAATCTGCATGCTCCACCAAAATGGCGGAGATGAAACGGAAAATGGAATCAAACACCTGGGTAAAGATGGGCAGCGTACGCGCTTCTTCAGCTACCGGCACCAGCAGCCGTTTAGCCGCTTCCGGTAGTACGGTATCTGCATTCATAACAGATACTTCCTCGCCAATGTCTTTCATGATAGCCCTTACCGGTACATTATTTTCCAGCACCAGTATCAGGTTTTCCCCATGTGGCATAAATACCATATCGTACTTATAGAAACAGTGCAGCAGGGGGCTCATATAACAATAGAAATATTGGCGCAGCCAGGTATCTGTATCCTTACCGGAGCTGCGGATCAGTTCCGGAAGTAACGCATTACCATTTACATCCACATGCAGCAGCGCGGCCATGGTCATCAGGCGCTGGCCCGGCTGCACTTTCGGCATAGGACTTTCACGCCATAAGGCCGCCAGCATTTTTTTATAGGGGTTATCTGTTTTGGTTGCCTGCTCATAAATATGGTTGGAATAGCCGGTGGTGGCTATTTCCCGCAGGGTACAAAAACCGGTTTCCTGCAAATAGGCATCCCCTTCAACCAGCGTATGCACCCATTCGTTAATGACCGGGGTGGTACGCATGAAGTAGGGCGATAATCCGCGCACATAACCCATGTTTAAAATAGACAGCGCTGTTTTTACATAGTATTTCTGTGGCTGATCTACATTAAAAAAGGTGCGGATAGACTGCTGAGGTAAATACTCATCATCCCCATACCCCAGGTACACCAGCTTATGGGCGGCAATATCCGGCGCAAAAATGCCGGCCAGCTTATTAAACCACTGCCAGGGATGCACCGGCATAAAAATATATTGCGCCGGGTCCAATGCTTTATCAGTAAGGATTGCATTAAAGGCGGCTGCTTTTTCAGCGCCCAGCTCCTGCTGCAGCACCTGCTCATAGGTAAGCGGATCTATGCTGGTAAATTCCGTACAATCCCGGCGGCCGGCCAGCCATATTAAAGGAAATGGCGTAGCAGCTTCCGGCGCAAAACTTTTATAGTCCGTAGCATCAAATCCTATACGCCCGTTGTTAGCTATAAAACGGGGATGCCCGGTCATGGCATGCTCTATTTCCTGGTAACTGGCGGTGGCCAGGTATGCTGCAGTAGGCCCGTCCTGTGTATGGATGTAAGCGCTGCCATACAGCGTAGCGCT
>NZ_DATCRF010000758.1:0-15395 GCF_036569125.1 Chitinophaga sp.
AGTATTTCCTTTTTAAAGGCCCCGATCAGCGCCTGTTTAATGAAAAAGCGGTGAGTGACCAAACTGATCTCCCGCACCGGCTCCGGCGTCTTAAAATAGCGTACCATGTTCATTTGGCGGGTGCTCAGGTCCTGCAGGGAAAGCTCCGGCAGGATCGTATATCCTTCATTCAGGTCCACCATTCTTTTCAGGGTTTCTACGCTGCCGGTATTGTATTCCAGGTTTTTGTACTCGCCCATGGTAAATTTATCACGGCAAATGTTCAATACCTGGTTGCGCATACAATGCCCTTCATTCAGCAGCCACACTTCTTTTACATCCAGGTCCTCCGGCTTAATGAATTTCTTGCTGAACAGCTCATTGCTTTTAGCGGTATACACCACAAAGGATTCATAGAACAGCGGCTGCTCTTCCAGGTTGGGATTATGCAGGGGAGTGGCCAGCAGGCCGCAATCCAGCAGTTCCAGCTTCAGCTGCTGCATGATCTGCTCTGTAGGATACTCCCATATTTCCAGCTTAACCTTGGGATATTTTTTCATGAAGCCCGTAAGAATGCGCGGCAGCAGGTAAGGTGCCAGCGTAGGGATAATACCTACTTTCAGGTTGCCCTGGATCTCTTTTTTATGGCCTGCAATAATTTCCTTGATGCGGGAGCTTTCTTTTAATATTACGCGGGATTGCGCTATTACAGAGATGCCTATTTCTGTTGGTACTACCGGCAGCTTGCTCCGGTCAAAGATCTTGATACCCAGTTCATCTTCCAGCTTCTGTATCTGCATGCTCAGGGTAGGTTGTGTAACGAAACACTTTTCTGCTGCTACCACAAAGCTTCTGTACGTATCTACCGCTACAATGTATTCCAGTTGTACAGTGGTCATTGTTCCCTATTTTATAGGTTAAAGGTATCGATAATATCTATAATTACGAATTAATCAATTACGAATTACGAATGGATTCTTCGCAAAAAAAAGTCCTGCACTAAATGCAGGACTCCTAATTAAAATGCAAAATTTAAATATGGTATACTCAATTCGTAGTTGATTAATTCGTAGTTAAAAGATGCGGTAGCGGTATTTAACTTTATCCGTATTGTTATACAGCTCCTTAATGTTAATAGAGGCTTGTATATCGCCCACGGCTTCATTCTTCAGGTTACGGAACTCCGCCTGCTTGCTGTCAATTATATTCTGTGCGGCCAAACCGTTGTCCTGCGCTATTTTCAGAGAGCTGTTCACTTTGCTGTAGTAAGAATCCAGCAGGGTAAAGTACTCGTTATACAGGTTCTCAAAACGTTTGGTTTGCAGGATCAGGTCTTCCAGCTGGTTATTCACTTCTTTCAGGTTCGGATTTTCGCGCAGCAGCAATTCATAATCTATGCGTTTGCCTTTAGAGTATTTGGTTTCCAGCTGACTAAAGAAATCCACTACCTTTTCTTTTTTGAAGTCCAGGAAAAAATCATTCATGGTTTCTCCAATGGGTTTGTTGCCCCGCTGCGGCAGCTGAAATTTCAGCGCGCTGGCAGTGAACATCAGGTGATCATACAGGTTATCCTGCAACAGGGTCAGCTGATCTTTGTTGAAGTTCAGGCCAAACTCAAATTTCTGGTTGGCATCATTTAATGCCGTATAGTACACTACGTATTTATTCAGCTCCTTTTCAAATTCCTGCAGCGTTTTCTGATTGATCTGTTTATTGTTCACACTTACACTGTGCAGGAAGTTCATTACGGAATTGGCAATAGCCAGGGGAGGCGTTAATGAGGTAAAGCTCTGGAAAATAGGGCTGTTGATAATGGATTTAGTGGATTCCACTATTTTACCATTTTTCTCGCCTTTGTCTGCATTGCCCTTCAGCACTATTTTTTCTACCAGTTCTACAATACGGTCGCTGAAGGAAAAGCCCAGCTCTTTACTTTCCGGGTTGTTCAGCGCAGTAATGAACACGTCCAGGTTATTGGTAGTGGTACGTGATTTTAAGTCAATTATCTTTTTGTTAAGTAAGTAGTAGGTTTCGCTGGCATTGATCAGGTTATTTTTAATCAGCTCGTATTTGGTCAGGTTATCTATTTCCTTACCCTGTAATAAACCCTGAATGGCGCTGGAGTTTTGCCGGTCGCTGTCTGCTACTTTCTGCAGGTCTTCAATAAGCTTCCTGATGGTGGTGTCTGCTGTCCGGATATTGGTCCGCATTTCCTGTGGCTGTGTCACCGTTACCGGCACCGTATCTGCTTTCGGTTTTTCCTGGGCCCGGGCCGTCACAAAGCCGCTTATCATCAGAGAAAACAGGGAAACACATCTTGAAGCATTTTTCATATAAAGCAAGTTCATGCAGTGTTCGCTTTTTATTAACAATATGTTAAGAAAATATGGTGCCAAAAATAAATTCCGGTGCAAAGATAGTACGATTTTATTTGATAGGTACGATTGCCAGGTTTCCTGTTATATTTGCAGGCCAAATGGCCACTTTTTATGCTGAATAGTAAAAAGATAATAGTGGTATTACCAGCCTACAATGCAGCATTAACGCTGGAAAAAACCTATCGGGAGATCCCTTTTGACATTGTAGATGAGGTGGTATTGGTAGATGACGCCAGCCGGGACGATACTGCGCAGGTAGGCCGGGAGCTGGGTATTCAGCATGTTATCCGCCATGACCGTAACAAGGGATATGGCGGTAACCAGAAGAGCTGTTATAACAAAGCCCTGGAGCTGGGCGCTGATATTGTAATTATGGTACACCCTGATTATCAATACACTCCTAAGCTCATACAGGCCATGTGCAGTATTATTGCAAACGGGGTATACCCGGTAGTGTTAGGTTCCCGTATTTTAGGAAAAGGCGCCCTGAAAGGGGGCATGCCCATTTATAAATATATTTTTAACCGGTTCCTGACCCTGACCCAGAATATTCTTATTAACGAGAAGCTGAGTGAATATCATACCGGCTACCGGGCCTTTTCCCGCGAAGTATTGGAGAACATCCGTTACATGGATAATAACGACGATTTTATTTTTGATAATGAAATGATATCGCAGATCTTCATGAAAGGGTATGAAATAGGAGAGGTTACCTGCCCCACCAAGTATTTTGAAGAAGCGTCCAGCATTAATTTCCGGCGTAGCAGTATCTATGGCCTGGGCGTGTTGCGGGTATCGCTGCAGCACCGCCTGCACCGCTGGGGATGGATCAGGGGGAAGATCTATTAAACAATTTTAGATTTTAGATGTACGATTTTAGATTTTGACCGGCCATACTTAACCGCCGCAATTCAATCTAACATCGTAGATGAAAACAATTTTAGATTTAGGGTTTTAGATCGAATGCGGCGGATATTATGCGCAGTTGGCAGGATCTGAGATCGTAGATAAAACAATTTTAGATTTACAGTTTACGGTTTTAGATTGAATTACACCATACGTGTAGGGCAAAAAATCTAAAATCGTAAATCTGAAATCGTAAATCAGATGATGGCTCACCAATTAGAATTTGCTAAAAAATACCTGCGCTACTATTTTACCGCGGGCAACCGGCACGATGTGCATTCGCCTTTTGTGTATGCTTTGATAGAAGAAGTACTGCGCGATAAAAGTAAGCCCAATATATTCAAGGAAGTGGAGGCCCTGCGCCGGCAGCTGCTGCAAACCAAAGAGGAGCTAACGGTTACGGACCTGGGAGCCGGCTCGCTCACCGGCGCCGGTACCGTACGTAAAGTAAGCGACATTGCCCGCCATGCAGCCAAACCGCCTAAATTCGGGCAGCTGTTCTACCGCCTGGTGCAATACCTGCAGCCGCAATACCTGCTGGAATTAGGCACCTCACTGGGCCTTTCCACCGCTTATATGGCCCTGGCCAAACCCGATGCGCAGGTGCTGACCATTGAAGGCTGCCCCAATATTGCAGCCCGCGCCCGTCAGAACTTTGAGCTGCTGGATATAAAGAATATTCAACAACGCACCGGTAATTTTGATGATGTGCTCCCCGCCCTGCTGCAGGAAAAGCCCCGGCTGGACTGGGTGTTTATTGACGGCAACCATCGTAAAGACCCTACCCTGGCTTATTTTGAACAATGCCTGACCCAGGCGCACGATCAATCACTGTTTATTTTTGACGATATTCACTGGACGCCGGGCATGGAAGAAGCCTGGGCCGCCATTCAGCAGCACCCGCGCGTAACGCTCACCATTGACCTGTTTTTCATTGGGCTGGTATTTTTCAGGCCGGAAGTGAAGGTGAAACAACACTTTATACTGAAGTACTGATTACGAATTGGAATGCCGCGGAGATTGTGGGTTATATTTCTCCGCCGGGGCATTCTTATGTTTTTAGCTCCAATATGCCATCCGCACTACATAATTCGTAATTCGTAATTGAATAATTCGTAATTTAAACAAAACTTCCCCATGCGTTACCTCTTATTATTTGCGCTAACGTTTACGAATATATTTTATATGCAGGCCCAGGATGTGGATATGAGCGCTTACAGCCGTGAAAGCTTTTACAAAGATGGCGATACCCTGCAATACCGTATGCTGGAGCCTTTGCATTACGATAGCTATAAAAAATACCCGGTTATTATTTTCCTGCATGGCTCCGGTGAGCGTGGCAGGGATAATGCCGCACAGCTGCTGCATGGCGGTGCGCTGTTCCTGAAAGATTCCCTCAGGAAGGCATTCCCGGCTATTGTAATATTCCCGCAATGCCCGCCGAATATGACCTGGGCGCCTTTCCGGCTAAAACGGGATACTTCGGGTAAGGTTACCGGGGCCGATTTTCCAACAGATGTGCCGCAGCCTAAACCGGGTGCGCTGGTAAAAGCCCTGCTGGATAGCCTGCTGGCATCCGGTAAGGTGGATCCCAGGCGGGTGTACATTGGCGGCCTTTCTTTAGGCGGTATGGGCACATTTGATATGATAGCCCGCTACCCCGATGTATTTGCCGCTGCTTTTCCCATTTGCGGAGCCGGTGATGCAAAAACCGCGGCTAATTATGCAAAAAAAATACCCGTATGGATCTTCCATGGCGGTGCTGACCCTGTGGTGCCGGTACAGTTTTCCCGCGATTTTTATGCTGAGCTGCAACGCCTGCATGGAGAGGTGAAGTATACAGAATACCCTGGCGTAGGCCACAACAGCTGGGATAATGCTTTCGCAGAACCCGGATTAGTGCCCTGGTTATTCAAACATCATAAATAAATGCTTTTTTGTAAATTACGCAGCGTTAGTTGTGCATAATGGAGCTAGATCAAAAATGTTGTGCATGATTGATCATTCGTAATTCATAATTATGAATCAAGAACAAACTCTCGATGTTCCTCCCACGTTCTATGATAAGATCCGCCGCCAGTTCTGGTATGGCAAGTGGATGTGGGTGGCTGCAGTGATCCTCTTTGTGCTTTCCTTTATTTTATGGCAATGGTTTGGCATGAACATGGTGCAGGTGCGCACCGGTGATGCCGGCAACCGTAAAGTGCTGCTGCCGGATGCTTCTGAAGTATTGCTGGATGCCAGCTCTACCTTACGCTACCGCCAGCATTTTAATGAGCGGGAGCAGCGGGAAGTATGGCTGAAAGGAGAAGCTGCTTTTTCCGTAGTACGGGAAAAGGAAGCCGATCAGCATTTACGGCCTTTTGTAGTACACACTGCTCCGCTGGACATTATAGCCACCGGCACTGAGTTTGGCGTAAAAGCCCATCAGCAGCAGATACGGGTTACATTGAATAACGGGCGCCTTCATATTCATTTCAAAGATAAAAAGCTGACCGACCGTTTGCTGCAGCCCGGCGAAACGCTGGAATACAACGGAGATAGTGTGCAGGTGCGCCCAGCATCCCGGCAGCCCATCATCCATAAGTAAATAACATCTTCCATAAAACAAAATCCCGGCACATTGGCCGGGACTTTTTCACGCTGCACTGGATTGATTTGTTAACTATTTGTAATGGCTTTAATAGCCTTTTTTGTTGCATCTATAGTGAAATCAAGGTCCTCCTGGGTAAGCGCATTGCTTAAGAACCAGCTTTCAAAAGCAGAGGGCGGCAGGTACACACCCCTTTCCAGCATGGCGTGGAAGAAACGTTTAAACAGCTCATTACTGGCGCCGGAAGCAGCGCTGAAATCAATAATAGGGTACTCTGCGAAATGCACGCTGAGCATGGAACCTACGTGATTGATCTGGTGTACAATGCCCGCTGCGCCCAGGGCTTCGTGCAGGCCTTTTACCAGGTAATCTTTTTTCTCCTCCAGGCGGCTGTATATCTGGGGATGCTCATCCAGGATCTGCAGCACGGTGTAACCGGCTATCATGGCAATAGGGTTACCGCTCAGCGTTCCGGCCTGGTACACTTTACCGGCAGGTGCAATATGCTGCATAATTTCCCTGCGGCCGGCAAAAGCGCCTACAGGCATGCCGCCGCCAATGATCTTCCCAAAGGTCACCAGGTCGGCCTTTATATTGAACAGCTCCTGTGCGCCGCCACGGGCCAGGCGAAAACCGGTCATTACCTCGTCAAAGATCAGCAGTATGCCATTGGCATCGCACAGCTGGCGCAAACCTTCCAGGAAGCCCGGCTGTGGCAGTATACAGCCCATGTTACCGGCTACCGGCTCTACAATAATGGCGGCTATCTGCTCCGGGTTATCCGCTATCAGCTGTTCTACAGCAGGCAGGTTGTTGTAGGGCGCTGTTAAAGTATCTTCCGACACGGCCTGCGTAACGCCGGGCACAGCCTGTATGTTCAGTGTAGCCACGCCGCTGCCTGCGCTTACCAGGAACGCATCTGCATGGCCATGATAATTACCTTCAAACTTAATGAACTTGTTACGCCCGGTATAGCCACGCGCCAGCCGCAGGGCCGACATACAGGCTTCTGTACCGGAGTTCACCATACGCACCTGGTCAATATTAGGCACCATTTTCACGATCTGCTCTGCCACTTTAATTTCCAGCTCTGTAGGTGCGCCAAAAGAGGTGGAGTAGGTGGCATATTCCTGTATGGCCTTTACCACGGGCTCATAGGCATGGCCTAAGATCATGGGGCCCCAGGAGTTAATATAATCCAGGTAGCGTGCACCATCCACATCATACATATAAGCGCCTTTGGCGTGTTTCATAAAGATGGGCGTACCGCCTACACTTTTGAATGCACGTACCGGTGAATTTACCCCGCCGGGGATCAGCTCCTGCGCCTTTTCAAATAACAGTTTACTTTGAAAATACATGGTGTTTGTTGTGTGAAGGGTGAAACATAGTTATGTTATGCCTGCAATAATCTTACCGCATCCTTGGCAAAATAGGTAGCAATAAGGTCAGCGCCGGCGCGTTTAATGCTGGTCAGTATTTCCAGGATGGCTTTTTCTTCATTCAGCCAGCCCATTTTAGCAGCGGCCTTTACCATGGAGTATTCGCCGCTTACATGATAAGCGCTAACGGGTACGTTTACACGGTCTTTAATAGTACGTATAATATCCAGGTAGGAGAGGGCGGGTTTTACCATCACAATATCAGCGCCTTCTTCCACATCCATCAGGGTTTCTTTGATGGCTTCTTTGGTATTGGCATAATCCATCTGGTAGGTTTTCTTATCGCCAAAGCCGGGTGCGGAATCCAGCGCATCGCGGAAGGGGCCGTAAAAGCAGGAGGCATATTTGGCGCTGTAGGCCATAATACCCACCTTGTCGAAATTATTTTCCTCCAATATATTGCGGATGGCCAGTATGCGGCCGTCCATCATATCGCTGGGCGCTACAATATCGGCACCGGCCTGTGCATGGCTCAGGCTCATGCGGGCCAGCACCTCTACGGTGACATCGTTCACAATTTCCTGGCCTTTTACAATACCGTCATGCCCGTAGGAGGAGTAAGGGTCCAGCGCTACGTCCGTCATCACCACCATTTCCGGAACAGCATGCTTAATGCTGCGGATGGCGCGCTGCATCAGCCCTTCGGGGTTCACCGCTTCCGTGCCTAAATTATCTTTCAGCTCATCAGCACATTTAATGAACAGCAATACACTTTTAATACCCATGCTCCACAACAGCTTGGCTTCTTTCACGGTATTTTCCAGCGAGTAGCGGAAATAACCGGGCATAGAGCTGATCTCTTCCTGCACATTTTCTCCTTCTGTTATAAATAACGGGGCAATAAAATCGCTGGGCGTTAATATTGTTTCCGCTACCATGGCACGTATGGCCGGGGAAGTTCTGAGTATTCTGTTTCTGCGTATCATAATCAGTAAGTTTAATCTTCTTATTATTTAATCATCTGCCCATCCGCACATCTGCACATTAGTTCGCCCATTCCCGGGGCTTTAAATATTCCAGCAGCTCTGCCTCCTTACTGCCCGGTTCGGGATGATAGTCGTACTCCCAGCGGGCCCGGGGCGGAAGGCTCATTAAAATAGATTCTATACGCCCGTTGGTTTTTAAGCCAAACAACGTACCGCGGTCGTGGATAAGGTTAAACTCCACGTAACGGCCACGCCTATATTCCTGCCAGTCTTTATGCACAGTAGTAAAAGGCAGGTCTTTGGTTTTTTTCACAATAGGCAGGTAAGCCGGTAAGATAGCGTTGCCATTAGCCTGTGCAAACTGGAACAGCTGTTCAGCGCTCCTGTTAGCGTCCGGCCGCAGGTAATCGTAAAAGATACCGCCTATGCCGCGGGCTTCATTATTGCGGTGCTTATTGATGAAATATTCATCGCAATGTTTTTTATACTGCGGGTATAGCTCTTTCCCAAAGGGATCGCAGGCATTTTTAAAGGTTTGATGAAAATGTTTGCCATCTTCCTCAAACAGGTAATAAGGTGTAAGGTCTGCGCCGCCGCCAAACCAGCTATCCTTCAGATTCCCTTCCTTATCATACAGCTCAAAATAACGGAAGTTAGCGTGTACGGTAGGCACAAATGGGTTCAGCGGATGTATCACCAGTGAAATACCACAAGCCATAAACTGGCTGTCCTGCACGCCAAACTGCTGGGCCATTACTTCCGGCAAAGCGCCGTGTACTACAGAGGTATTTACACCGCCTTTTTCAAACACGGCGCCATCTGCAATTACCCGCGATCTGCCGCCACCGCCGCCGGGCCGCTCCCAGCGGTCTTCCCGGAAGCTTGCCTTACCGTCAATGTCTTCCAGCGCGGTACATATTTCATCCTGTAAGCTACCTATGAACGATATGAAGGATTCTTTTATAGACATGGGTTCCATTTTAATTAATAATGAAGAATTAATAATTAATAGACGTAACGCCGGTGCTGCGCGTAAAAACAGCCTTACGATTATTAATTGTTCATTATTAATTATTAATTACTGTTTGTACAAACGCCTTCGCATGATCAACCGGAATATTCGGTAAAATGCCGTGGCCCAAGTTAGCAATATGCCGCTGCGGGCCAAAGGCTTTTAACATAGCTTTTACGGCCTTTTCAATTTCCGGGATGGGCAGCAGCAGCCTGGCAGGATCAAAGTTACCCTGCAGGGTTACATTGTTGCCTGCAAAAGCGCGGGCCCGCTGTGGCTGTATGCTCCAGTCAATACCCAAGCCATGTGCGCCGGTGGCAGCCATTTCTTCCAGCGCAAACCAGGCGCCTTTGGCAAACATGATCACAGGGCACACATCTTTCAGCGCAGCCACTATCTGCCGCATATATTGTAAAGAGAATGTTTCAAAATCTTCCGGGCTCAGTAAACCGCCCCAGGAATCAAACAGCTGCACCAGGTCTGCGCCGGCAGCTACCTGTTCTTTCAGGTAAGCAATAGTGGTATCTGTGAGCATTTGCAGCAGCTGGTGCGCTACTTCAGGCTGCTGGTAGCAGAAACCTTTAGCCTCATCAAATGTTTTGGAGCCTTTGCCCTGTACCATGTAACACAGCAGTGTCCAGGGGGCGCCTGCAAAACCTATCAGCGGCACGCGGCCGGCCAGGGTTTGTTTGGTAAGGCGCAGCGCATCAAATACATAATGCAGCTTATCCTTTACATCGGGTACGCATACCCGTTTCAGATCGGCAGCACCTTTAATGGGGGCCGGTAACAAAGGGCCTAGCTTTTCTATTAACTGCACTTCCAGTCCCATAGCCTGCGGCACTACCAGTATATCTGAAAATATAATGGCGGCATCTACGCCCACCTGATCTACGGGCATTACCGTGATCTCTGTGGCCAGCTCGGGATTTTCGCAGCGTTCAAAAAATGAATATTTGTCGCGCAGTTTAATATAGTCCGGCAGGTAGCGGCCGGCCTGGCGCATCATCCATACAGGCGTGCGTTCTGTTTTTTCTCCGCGTAAAGCTCTCAGCAAAAGGTCATTCTTCAAAGCGCTCATTCGTTGCAGTTAAGGTTTGTTAAAATATGCTGTAGCGGTGGCCAGCAGTGCAGCAGCACTGGGGCTTCCGCTGATAATGATCTTATTGTTGGCCGCAGTCCGTAATGCTGCAGCGGTGGTTTCGCCTATCGCAAAACAAATGGTGGCTGCGGGCAGTGTGTTAGCTGAAAAAAAGCTCTGTACTGCGCTGGGACTAAAAAAGAAAATACCGTCATATGCAGTATCCATCTTTGCAGGCGTGGCGGCATTTTCATACACCACTAATTCATGCACGGTAATGTTGTGTTGCTGCAGTATGTTAGGCAGCTCATCCCGCCGTTGTTTGCCGCAAATAAAGTATACCTCTTTTACATCTCCCAATGCTGTAATGGCATTGGCCAGCGCAGTAGCATTGGCTGCAGTGGCTTTAATGGTGCATTGCGGCAGCGCTTCCTTCACTGCATCCAGGGTGCCTGCTTCCAGGCAGCAAATATCCCACAGGCCCGGTACATTTGATTGCTGCAGATAATGTTTTTCCAGGATCTCTACCGCATGTGCGCTGGTAAATACCAGGGTAATGCGCTGCTGCAGTAATGGAAATATAATATCTGCCACCTCTTTTGATACAATGGGATGTATTTCCGTAAACGCTTCCACTGTTATATCCACACCCTGGCTGGCTGCCGTTTCCAGCAGGCTTTCCGGCAAAGGCCTGGTGCATAATATGCGGGGGCGTTTATTTTGCATCTCTGATAGCGGCTACTATTTTGTCGCCGCCTTTTGCCAGGATCTCTTCAGCGGCAGTTTTTCCCAGGTCAGCGGCCTGTTGCACCGGTACCTGCCGGTGGGCTTCCAGGAAGGTAAGCCCATCCAGGCTGCTGAGTTCAGCGGCAAAATGTAAGGTATCACCTTCTATATGTGCATATGCGCTGATGGGCGTAGTGCAGCCGCCCATTAAAGTGCGCAGGAAATCTCTTTCTATTTGTGTGCAAAGCGCGGTTACGGTATGGTGTAAGGGGGCGCAGGCTTCCCGGCAAAAAGTATCATCTTCCCGGCACACTACTACCACAGCGCCTTGTGCTGGTGCAGGCAGCATCCAGTCCAGCTCAATGGATTGCGCCGGGCGTAAATGAATACGCTCTAAACCGGCGGCTGCAAAAATAGCGGCGTCCCAGTTCTCTTCTGCCAGCTTCTTCAGGCGCGTATTCACATTGCCGCGCAGGTTATGGATCTGGTGCTGCGGAAACCGGCGCTGCCACTGGGCTTTACGCCGCAGGCTGCTGGTAGCTACATTGGCTGTATAACCAGGCTGTTCCAAAAAAGCGGTATCCTGCTTATATACCAGCAGGTCCTTTACAGGGCCTCTTTCCAGTACGGCGGCTTGTATAATATTTTTCGGCAGCTGGGTAGGAACGTCTTTCAGGGAGTGTACTGCAATATCTATACGGTTGTTCAACAGGGCTATGTCCAGCGTTTTGGTAAAAATGCCCTGTACGCCTATTTCATACAGGGGTGTAACCAGGTCTATATCGCCTTCGCTTTTTATGGGCACCAGGGTGGTGGCAAATCCCTGCGCTGCTAACAGATCCTTTACCAAATTAGCCTGCCACAGGGCAAGCTGGCTTTCCCGTGTACCTATCCGTATTTCTTTTTGCATGAATTGTATTAATCCTGTTTTATGCCGGTCTCGAAAATGTCGTTGATCATGGAGATATACAGGTCGCCTTTTTCGGTTTCCTTGCGTACTTTACCTGCCATCAGGTTGATCATTTTTTGTATAATGCGTGAAGATACTTCTTCTACATCTTCCAGGTCGTATTGGGCGCCGTTCTTCTGCTGCTGTATTTCGCGTGTATGGATCTCCTGCAGCTTATCTTTTACTGCTTTTAATACCACGGCATGCTTGCGCATTTTATACCAGTACAGGAATTCGGCCATATGCTCTTCTATGATCTCCTGTGCGCGGGGCACTTCTTTCTGGCGCATCTGCAGGGTTTCATCCTGTACCCTGGATAATTCATCCACATTCACCAGCTCTACATGAGAAAGCCCGCCCACGGCAGGCTCCACGTTAAAGGGAATAGAGAGGTCGATCACCAGCTTAGGTGTAGCAGCAGCCTGTAAGTGAGATGCCAGCACCGTAGGGTGTGGCGCATTGGAGGCTACCAGTATTACATCGGCCTGCTGAAGGGCCGGCACCATTTCTTCATATGGTGCAAACTTTAAACCGTGCACACAGGCAAATTCTTCGGCTACAGTGGCAGTGCGGTTAATGAGGGTAATATCCTGTGCGCCCAGGTAGCTGATCATATTCTTGCAGGTGTTACGGCCTATTTTGCCTACACCTACCAGCACGATCTTTTTATTTTGTATATCCGGCACCTTTTTTTCCAGTAAGCGTATGGTGGCAAATGCCACGGATACGGTGCCGGCGCTCAGTCCTGTTTCGTTCTTAATTAATTTGGATACCTGTAAAACACTATTCACCAGCCTTTCGGAGAACCCGCCCAAACAGCCATGGTTCTTGGCAAAGCGGGAGGCCGTGCGGATCTGGCCTACTATTTCATAGTCGCCCAGTATTTGTGAATCCAGGCCGGTGCTTACCTGGTACAGGTGTTTCACGGCATCTTCACCGGAGCGTATATAAGCCAGTTGTGCAAACAGGTTACAATCGCCATTGGTTACCTTGCATACAAGGTCCATCAGCTGTTGTGCATCGGGTGCAAACCCATATATTTCTGTTCTGTTACAAGTAGAGAGTACAAAAAGATCATCCAGTTGCGCAGCTTTCGCATGCTCCAGGAGGCTCAGGTATTGCGCCTGGTTAATGGCGAATAAGCCCCTGATAGCAGCATCTGTTTTTTTGTAGTTGATCCCAATACTATGAAAATTGGTAATATCTTTTGAATACGCAACCTGCATTTTAATATATAAGCTTCCGGCTGCAAAAATACTGGCAAGTGCAGTAACATAAGGCATGTAGCTGGTCATTAGTGTGTCATTTCTACTCATGGTAGTAAGGCTTCTTAAAAAATGATTTTTATCAGCTTTGCTGCGCCTGTATTCTAACAATTGTATGACATTTCATTGTTTATTCGCATGATAGAACCGTTACTTTTGCAACAATTTCTGATAAATGGAAGCAAGATCTGATGTAGGCGTAGTGCTTATGAACCTGGGATCGCCTGATTCTACTTCGGTTCCCGATGTACAGCGTTACCTGAACGAATTCCTGATGGATAAACGGGTAATAGATTATCCTTATCTATTCCGCTGGCTGCTGGTTACACGTATCATTGTGCCGCGGCGTGCGCCTAAGTCGGCAGAGGCTTACCGTTCCATCTGGTGGGAGGAAGGCTCTCCATTGATCGTATTAACCAAACAGCTGCAAAAGGCTGTGCAGCATGATCTGCAGATGCCGGTGGAAATAGCCATGCGTTATGGCACGCCCTCGCCTGCAGCTGCATATGATAAATTACTGAAAGAAAATCCGCAGCTGAAAGAGGTGATCCTGCTGCCTTTGTACCCGCATTATGCCATGTCATCTTACGAAACGGCTGCGGAATACGCCAAAGAGGTGTATAAAAAGAAAAACTACCCGTTCAAGCTTACCGTTATACCGCCTTACTTCGATGAACCCGATTATATTAATGCAGTAGCGGAAAGCATGCGGCCCTACCTGCAGCAGGATTATGATCATGTGCTGTTCAGCTACCACGGTGTACCGGTACGGCATATACGAAAAGGTGATATAACCGGCAAACATTGCCTGCAGGTAAATGACTGCTGCCATGTGCAATCACCGGCCCATGAGTTTTGCTATCGCCACCAGGTGAAAAATACTTCAGAGCTGGTAGCGGCCAAACTGGGATTGCCGGCCGATAAATGGAGCGTATCCTTCCAGTCGCGGCTGGGCCGGGAAGAATGGCTGCAGCCTTATACTGCGGCGCGTTTGGAAGAGCTGCCCAAAGAAGGTAAAAAGAAGCTGCTGGTAGTATGCCCTGCTTTTGTATCTGACTGCCTGGAAACGCTGGAAGAGATTGCCGTGGAAGGCAAGCATTCCTTTATCAGCAATGGGGGAGATAGCTTTACGATGATCCCCTGTTTGAATGTGCACCCGCTATGGGTACAGGCGGTAGTGAAGTGGTGCGCAAAGCTGGCGGGTTAAGAGTAGTTGGCAGTTGGCAGCCGGCAGTTGGCAGTAGGGTAGTAGATCGCATTGAAATCTTTACGTGCCTGGAATTATAGCAGGTGCTGTTAGCTTATAACCGGTAATTGGTAAAGTGCTTCTGACTGCCAACTGCCTACTGGCAACTGCCAACTAACTAATAGGCTACTGCCAACTTAAAAAACTTCCTCATGAACAACACCACCCTTATCGCCGGCGCCGGTTTAACCGGTTTAACCATTGCCTACGAGCTGCAGAAACGTAACCTTCCTTATCTGTTACTGGAAGCCGGTAATACACCCGGTGGAGTGATCCGTACCCTTAAAAAAGATGGTTTTACACTGGATGCCGGCCCCAATTCTATTGGTGCTACACCGGCTACCATGGCCTTTATCAAAGAGATCGGGCTGGAGGCAGAGGTGATGGAAGCAGCAGCGGTTAGCAAGAACCGTTTCCTGGTGCGGGATGGCGCTTTACACCCGGTATCTCCGAATCCTGTAAAAATATTATCGTCTAAATACATCAGCGGCGGGGCCAAATGGCGCCTGTTCACGGAACGTTTCCGGAAGCCGCAACCGGCCACCGGCGAGGAAACCGTGGCCAGCTTTGTACAGCGCCGTTTTAATAAGGAGATCAGCGATTATTTGTTTGATCCCATCCTGTCCGGTATTTATGCCGGAGACCCTGCACGTTTATCTGTGCAGGAAGTATTGCCCTTTTTACCCAAATGGGAGCAGGAGTATGGCAGTGTAACCAAGGGGCTTTTTAAGAACAAAGGGCTGATGGGCGGCCGTAAAATTATTGCCTTTAAAGGTGGGAACGAAACACTAACCGATCGTTTACAGCAATTATTGAATACCCCGGTGCGTTATAACAGCCGCGTAACCGGCGTTACAGCTGCAGCAGATGGTTATACTGTACAATATAACAG
>NZ_DATCRF010000759.1:0-5131 GCF_036569125.1 Chitinophaga sp.
GATCAGCTGTGTTTGTCCGCCAATGGTGTTAGCAGAACCATGCAGCAGGTGGCTGGAGGTAACACCGCCGCTCAGCTGCCGGTAAATATTAATATCATCCGGGTTAAGCACATCGGCTATACGTACTTCTGATGTTACGGATTGGGTGCCTTCATTTACCCCTTTGGTAATGGCAATGTGGGAGTGCTCATCTATAATACCCGGTGTCAGGTGTTTGCCGGTACCATCTATTACCAGGGCATTACCTGCCGGCAGGTTTTTGCCTACCTGGGCTATTTTTCCGGCGCGGATCAGCACATCGGTATTTTCCAGCTTGCCCTGCTGCTCGTTGGTCCATACCGTAGCGTTTTTAATGAGGATGTCCTGTTGTTTTGGCTGGGGGGTTTCCCAGCCATACCCGTTAAACGGATAATATATTTTGGTAAGGTCCAGGTCTGTTTTCTTTTTAGCAGAATCTGCGGGTGGCACAAATGCTTTGGAAAAAGCAGCGCTCCATTTCACCGTATTACCGCTGGTATCCTGCCCGTTGCCGCTCCAGGCATCACCGGATATTACACCACTCAGGCGCAGGGTGCGGGTACCTTTTTTACTTAAGGGAAATGCCAGTCTTACCAGCTTATCTTCCAGCACAATAGTGCCGCTAATGGTATCTGCCTGCTGTAGCAGCGACAGGGAAGGAGCTACCGGTGTACCTTTTACCAGTATGTTATAGGTGGCGCCCGGACTTAGTGTAAGCGTATACGTGCCCCGGATATCCGTCCAGCCATCTTCATTAATAATATAGCGTTTGCCCTGTACCCAGTTCTGGTACAGCACTGTATTTTCTTTAAACAAAGGGCCGGAGGTAATGAGGAAGTTAGCCAGCTTACCGGCATCCAGCGTGCCTACCTGGTCGGTGGCTTTTATGAGGCCAGCCGGTACTTTGGTAAGCGCATCCAGCGCTTTTTGCTCGCTTAAGCCATACTCAATGGCTTTACGCACATTGCTAAGGAATTGTTTATTATCCTTTAAGCCTGCTGCTGTTAAGCAGAACGGGATCCCGGCTTTTTCAAATGCTGCTGGTTCAGTAGGCGCCAGCTCCCAGTGTTTCAGATCGCTTAAGGCCACAAAACGTGCGTCGTTAATGTCTTCCACATCCATGGCAGCCGGGAAGTTCAGCGGCAATATAAACGCTGCTTTGGTAGCTGCCATTTCAGCCACCCGCTGGTATTCATTACCAGCTGCTTTAATGATGTACTGCACACCAAATTCATCGCCTATCTTTTTTGCCCGCAGCACATCCCATTTATCACTTACTTCAAATACCTGGGGCAATGTTTGCTCATCGTTCCAGGATTGGAGGCTCAGGTTAATACCTTCTTTGGAAGGATGGCCCTTATACCACAGCGCATCCAGGTAGGTTTGCCGCAATAGCGCAATGCTGCCCATTAATGAGCCGGGATAATTTTGCGTGGAGCTGCCTTTGTCAAAAGAATATTGAGCAGATGCTTTTTCGCGCACCATTACTTTATTCTCACGGTCTGCCGCTAAGGTTACCAGCGCGCCGGTACCACGGGCAATACCATCCTGCTGGTGAGTTAGCACCGCGCCAAAACCGGCCTGCCGCAGGCTTTTAGCCTTGGTCTCGTCTGTTTTAAAGATGGCAGCGGCATTTATTTCACTTTTAATTGCTTCATTCCAGCCAAAGGCGCCTTTGGTGTTTGACAGGAACTGGGGTGCTGAGCGGAATCCCTGGGAACTTTTTTTCACGGGCTGGGTACCGTAATCGCTGTATATATCTACAAAGGAAGGATAGATGTATTTTCCTTTACAATCCACTACCACAGCATCTTTGGGAATGGCCCCGCCAGGGCCGGCGCTGATGATGCGGCCATCGCGGATCACCAGGGTAGCATCCTGCAGGGTGCTGCCGGCTTCTTTTACAATAGTAGCGTGGGTAAATGCGTAACAGCCTTCGCGGGGGTCGGCCACTCCGTTTACAGGAAAGGTTTCCTGCGCTTTTGCATAGCTGCCGGCCAGCAGGGCGCCCAGTAAAAGGTAAAAGATCTTTGTACGCTTACGGCGTGTAAGCCCCGGTGGCGGTACCAAATGGCTCATTCGGCCGGTACCGGGTACATAAGCTAAGGGTTGCTCCATACGATCGATTTTGTTTTTGCGGTTTAGATGATGGTTTGGTTTTCAGGGAAACCTTAAATTTAATACAGGTATATTTATTTTATGGGATTTTTTATGAGTGGTAGTTTCAGTACCTTAGTCCAAGCCAAATTTGATTGTAAGACACAATCCTTTTACTATGAATAAACATATGATGTTGACCACCTTAATGTTATGCCTGATGTTTGCTTTTACAGCACATAGCCAGGCGCCGGTTAAGGACAGCAGCCATACCATTAAAAAAGGCCGGTGGACCGCGGAAAAAAAGGCCGATAAGATGAGTGATAAGCTGTATCGTGAACTAGGCCTTACCCATGCCCAGGATAAACAGATCTATGCTATCAACGAAGACATCATCCGCCGCCGTGATGCCATCAAAGCAAACAAAAGCCTGGCAGATAAAGACCGTATGCAGCAGCTGAAAGCGCTGAATGAAGAACGCAGCCAGCGTTTTAAGACCGTATTAAATCCTACCCAATATAAAAAGTGGAACGACTGGGAAATGAAGAAGCGGGAACACCTGGAGGCGAAAATGGATAAGAAGCAGGAACGGAAACTGGCCAGGCAGGAGAAATGAGTGATGCAACATCCATAGCCATATCCATTTTTAAACAGGCCGTAGCTGCTGTACAACCGGAACATCTTATTCCCCGGCAGGTGCATGCACAGGACAACGGTCTATGGATATCCGGTAAATTTTTTCCATTACAAAAGAACAGCCGCATTTTTGTTACCGGCGCAGGCAAAGCCGCTGCCGCCATGGCACAGGCGCTGGAAGCCCTGGACCTGCCCTATGAGCTACAGGGGCTGGTGATCACTAAATACGAACACGCTTTACCCTTACAGCATATTAAAGTAATAGAAGCCGGGCACCCCGTACCGGATGATAATGGCGTACAGGCTACGCAGCAAATGATGGAACTGCTGACAAAAGTTGCCCGGCAGGACCTGGTGCTGTTCCTGTTATCCGGCGGCGCATCGGCATTATTAATAGATTATCCGCCCGGCTCCAGCCTGCAGGATGTACAAACTTTATTTGATCTTTTGCTGAAAAGCGGCGCCACCATTCATGAAATGAATACGGTGCGCAAACATATTTCCGCTGTAAAAGGCGGGCAGCTGGCATTAAAAGTATATCCGGCTACGTTATGCACGCTTATCCTGAGCGATGTGGTAGGCGACGACCTGGATGTGATAGGCTCAGGCCCTACAGTGCCCGACCGTTCTACCTTTGCGGATACGCAGGCCATATTGGAAAAGTATGAGCTGCTGCAAAAAATACCCGCCTCCCTGCAAAACCATTTGCAGCAAGGAGCTAACCATATTATTCCGGACACGCCCAAACCCGGCGATCCCGGTTTTAAAACTACCCGCAACTATTTAATTGGCAGTAACCGTAGTGCGCTGGAAGCAGCGGCACAATATGCCACCGCCCAGGGCTATCATACCACGCTGTTAAGCAGCGAGGTTACCGGCAACGCACATACACTGGCACAGGCCCTGGCACAGCAGGCCATTCGCTGGACGGGCCCACGCCCGGCCTGTTTATTAATGGGCGGGGAAAGTACCGTGGTAGTAACGGGGCAGGGCTTGGGCGGCCGCAACCAGCAATTTGCGCTGGCTGCCGGTATAACCTTACAGGCATACCCGCATATTACCCTGCTGAGCGCGGGTACGGATGGTACAGATGGCCCTACAGATGCTGCCGGCGCCGTGGTTAATGCCGCCATTATGGAAAAGGCCGCCAGCCTGGGTTTACAGCCGGAAAGCTACCTGGAAAATAATGATGCCTACCACTTTTTTGCCCCTGTTGACGGCTTAATAAAAACCGGGCCTACCCAAACCAATGTAATGGACATCATGATGGCCCTTATTCACGCTTAATTATTAATTTTTAATTATTAATTCTTCTATTTTTGAGCCTTGATACAAAAACCTATATGAGTTATGCCGAGAATGGAACAGACCTGGCGATGGTTCGGCCCAAAAGATCCTGTTAGCCTGCAGGACATTAAACAAGCGGGTGCTACAGGCATTGTAACAGCGTTACACCATATTCCTAACGGGACCGTATGGACCAGGGAAGACATTTTGCAACGTAAAGCTGAAATTGAAGCAGCAGGCCTTACCTGGTCTGTTGTGGAAAGTGTGCCCGTGCATGAGGACATTAAAACCCAGAGCGGCCGCTTTAAAGAATACATCCGTAACTACCAGCAAAGCCTGCGTAACCTGGCCTCCTGCGGTATTTATATTGTTACGTATAATTTTATGCCGGTGCTGGACTGGACCCGTACCGACCTGGCTTATACGGTGGCAGACGGCTCCAAAGCACTGCGCTTTGAGAAAGCAGCCTTTATAGCTTTTGACCTGTTCATACTGCAAAGGCCTGGTGCGGAGAATGATTATGATGAGGTGGACATTTCCCGCGCCAAAGAACACTTTGACAGCATGACGGATGCGGAGAAAACCATCCTGCAACGCAACATCATTGCCGGCCTTCCCGGATCAGAGGAAAGCTTTACCATTCAGCAGTTCCAGGAAGCATTGGATAAGTATAAAAATGTGGATGCCACCCAGCTGAAGCTGCACCTGTTCTACTTCCTGCAGCAAATAGCACCGGTGGCAGAAGAAGTAGGGATAAAGCTGGCCATTCACCCCGACGATCCTCCTTTTCCTATACTGGGCCTGCCCCGCGTGGTAAGCACCGAACAGGATGCCCGCGAGCTGCTGGCAGCAGCGCCTTATGCGGCTAATGGCCTTTGCTTTTGCACCGGCTCCTACGGTGTGCGTGCAGACAATGACCTACCCGGTATGGTAGAGCGTTTAGGGGAGCATATCCATTTCATTCACCTGCGCAGCACACAGCGTGACAGCCAGGGCAACTTCCATGAAGCCAATCACCTGGAAGGCGATGTGGATATGTATGCCGTGATAAAGAATATCTTAACGGTGATGAACAAACGTAACATCTCTATCC
>NZ_DATCRF010000760.1:0-5601 GCF_036569125.1 Chitinophaga sp.
TTGAAAGTGGATTGCTTTTCATACCCCTGTGCAAAATTTATTTTCACCGTAGCGCCGAATTTTTTCCGGAGAGCATCCAGCGGAGTGATTTCGTACAGGGCTTTTATTTCGGAGCTAAGCCCGCCATTACAATGCTTACGGGTAGCATTATCGCCGATCACCGCAATAGATTTTATTTTATTGAAATCCAGCGGAAGCAGGTTCCCTTTGTTCTGCAACAGCACGGCCGCTTCAGCAGCATCGTTATAGGCAGCCTGCTGGTGCTGCGGCGTATTCATCTTCCCTTTTTCCCGCTTTTCTTCATCAAACATCTTTGTCTTCATCATCACACGCAGTACATTGGCCACCTTTTCATCAACAACAGCCACAGAGATCTTGCCTTCTTCTACTGCGCGGATCAATGGATCGGCGAAATACCATTCGTTATAATCCTTTTTATCCGTTCCCATTTCCAGGTCAAGACCGGCTAAAGCGGCTTTTACAGTTGAATGTGCGGCAGCCCAGTCGGTCATCAGCACGCCTTTAAAGCCAAACTCTTTACGCAGGATCTCCCTGTCCAGGTATTCATTCTCAGCACACCAGTTACCTCTGAACTTATTGTATGCGGCCATTACGGTATAGGCGCCGCCTTCGGTTACCGACGCTTTAAACCCCGGCAAGTAAATTTCACGCAATGCCCTTTCGCTCATGTACACATCAATAGAATCCCGGTGCGTTTCCTGGTTATTAGCCAGCCAGTGTTTTACACTTACCGCTACATCTTTTGACTGCAATGCTTTGATATAGGCAACCGACATTCTTGAAATAAGGAACGGATCTTCGCTCATGTATTCGAAATTCCTTCCACAAAGCGGCGAGCGAATGATGTTGATGCCAGGCCCCAGTAAAATATCTTTTTTCCGGAAACGGGCTTCTTCACCCAATACAACTCCGCGCTCATAAGCCAGCTTAGGATTCCAGGTGGCGGCCAGCGCTGTACCCGGCGGAAAACAGGTGGCGGAATCATTGGTCCATCCGGCATAGGCCCAGTCGTGCCGGTTTATTTCCGCACGCACGCCATGAGGCCCGTCGCTTAATGCCCATTCAGGAATGCCTAACCTTTTTATTCCCGATATGTAAAATTTTGAATTTCCATGCAGGAGGCTAACTTTTTCGGCCAGCGTCATCTGGCTGATCCACGAGCGGATCTTTTCCTCCTGCATTTTTTCGTTTGTCAAAAGCTGCGCATGGGCTATACCTGCCATCATTACGCCGGCTAAACCAAGCACAAATTGCCTTACTACTTTTTTCAATTTCATTAAAGTTCTATTTCAATTCTTTCACTTATTAAGCTGTTTAAAAAATGTATAAGGGATGTGTTAAATCTCATCCCCTATACATACAAGTCAATCAGCCTAAAACTATTTACCACCCGCCACAATGGCATCAATAGTGCGTTTATCCAGCACCGTATTATTCCGCCGGTCCAAAGCGCCGCCCGTATCCCAGTAAAAGGGCTTAAGACCATTGGCTATGGCTTGTTTGGTTACGTAGGTGAGCCAGTAATCCACCGCATCATTGTGGGTGGCCAGGTCTTTGGGAACATACTTGTTGTTATTACGCCTGTAGGTTCCATATTCACCCATTATAACCGGGATCTGTTTATCAGTGTATTTCGTTTTCATTCTGGCCATGGAGGCGTTCACATCACTTTCCTCTCCCCAGGTGGCATTGCGCTCAGGCTCAATGGTTGAATGATGCCCGGTACCCCAGTAGTAAAACATTTTACCCCAGGTGGCATCGCCATCCATCAGCAAACAGAACTGGGAAGGGGAATAATAATGTACCTCCACCATCATGCGGTCTTTCGCAGGATCTGTGGGGAGGGTATTCATCAGGTCATTGGTTTTTTCAATATTCGTTTCCGGTCCCTGCACCACCAGCACCCGGTAGCTGTTACGCCCGCCGGTAGACCGTACTGCATTAACAAAGGTTTGATGATAGCTGGCCAGTACCGCCACCTGATCGGCATTAGCGGCAGCGGGTTCATTGGCGCTTGCAAACATTAAGTGCTCATCAAAATCACGCATGGTGGTAGCAATCTGTTCCCAGAAAGCCTGCTGCTTGGCATTAACGGAATCCTTCTTCTGAGCGTTAATATTGTTTTCCAGCCAGCCGCCGTCCCAATGGATATTGAGCAGCACATACATATCATTATTCACACAATATTGCACCACCTGCTTTACCCGGTTAAGCCAGGTATCCTGGATCTTAGCGGTGGTTTTATCGGAATAATAGTCCCATGAACAGGGCAGGCGGATGGCGGTAAATCCCTGCGCTTTTACAGCCTTGATATAGCTTTCGCTGATCTGCGGATTTCCCCAGGCGGTTTCCCCGCCAATTGCTTCCATTGTATTTCCAATGTTCCAGCCCAGCTTAAATTTGGCGGCCAATTGCACGGCAGTGCTTCCCATGCCGGTTGCATCAGCCGGTGCGGGCGATGTATTATAACCAGGATATATGCTGCTGGCTTGTGTTACATTGATCCTGCGCACCTGGCTGTTTCCAGCGTTCACCTCCAGTATTGCTGAACGGGAAGCGCCGGTGGTATTGGCCGCAGCGGTCAATTGAACGGAAGCAGGGCTGCTATTGCCGCCTGTTTTGCTCAATTGCAGCCACGGGGCCGGATTACTGATATTCCATTGTACGTTACTGGCGATGTTAACATCAGATGTGCCCCCATTTGCCTGAAAAACAATTTCAGATAAAGAAACCGACAATTCCGGCGTAACAACATTCTTCTTACTACAGTATGCCGACATCACCGCCACTATTATAAGGCCGGTAAGCGCAAACCAACTCCTGGTTTTCATATTTGTGTATTTGGTTAAAAATTTTTGCCTTATTTAATCTTCACCACCCTTATATTATCAATAGCGGCCTTCAGGCCGGAAGCCGATGGTGTAGCAGCAAAGTTCTTGGTCTGGATATTGATTGCTCCATTGCCGCTGGCGCCCAGCAAAGCGCTCAGGCTTGCAGGGGCCGAACCTTTACCGTCATTGTTCCTGAACAGTGACAATGGAATGGTTACGGTACGCCACCCTTTTGTAGTGAAAGGGGTTACCGTGTTATTGGTACCCTGCCAGGGCTCATAGCGGGCCATATAATCAAATGCGTAACCTTTTATTACATAAATAGAAGTACCGGACCATGCGGTGGGAACGCTGATCTCAAACTTAACGGCATAGTCATCCAGGGAAAGGCCCAAGCTGTCAACAGGCACCCATTGTACGTCGTTCGTATTTATACTGCGCTGCCAGCCCCACCAGGTGCCATCACCGGCCGGCAACACATCATTGCTCAACACCGCATAATTGCCCCTGTTGCCGGGAAAATTGACGCTGCTGTTCTCAATACCGGTACCCCAGCTGAAAGTATTTACATTATCAAAATCACACAGCATCCCGGTTGTAAAATCATTTACATTAAAGGGAGTAGATGCGGTACCGGATTTAGTGGTCACTACTACCGGTCCGCTTTGGGTAAGCGCCGGCAATACAAATCCAATAGAGGTGCCATCACCGGCGGTGCTGTATTTTGTAACCGGCGTACCGGCAAAGGTTAGCTCCTCTATAAAAAACAGATTCAGCCCGTTGATATAAACGGAATCGCCCTCTTTGGCACTTTCATTGGAAATGCTGGTAATAGTGGGCGGCGGGGCCACAATGCCAAAGGTAAAGGTGGTAGCCCCTTTGCGGGTAACATAGTGGATCGTGTTCAGGTCTTCCGCCGACACGGACGGAAACGGTATCACTGCAGGCACCAGCACGGCGGCGCTGGTATCTGAGAACATTATGCTGTTGATAGTAGCGGGTATGCCATTGAAGGAAACCTGCACCGCGTCTTTTAAGTTATGCCCGATCAATACTACCCATTGGCCGGTAGTGATATTATTTACAAGGGTATCTGCAGGCGAAGCTGCATAGTTCCTCACACTTGTTATAACAGGAGCGCCGCCTTCCACTGCATCCTTCTTACAGCCGGACTGCATCCATACAAAGGCCGCAGCAATTGCCAGGAACAGCAGGCTTCTATAGTGCTGGTTGAATATTATTTTATTCACGGTATAATGTTTTTAGTAGTGCTTAATAATAGGATACCGGAGGTTCCAACAATTTCGGGTTGGCAGTAACCTCAGAAGAAGGTATCGGGAAAGTAAAGCTTTGAATAGTTGCAGGCGTAATAACCCCATACGGATCTGCAGGCGTTAAAACACCATTTGGCAGGGTAAAGGTTACACGCCTTTCCCCGTTTAATTTACCAATTGCCTTTACCGGGTTGTAATAAGACAGCCTAACCAGGTCTATCCAATATTGCCCCTCTGCTGCCAGCTCTATCCTTCTCTCTTTATACACGGAATCCATATCAATTTTAGTGGTTGGCTCAATCCCGGCCCTTTCGCGTACCTTGTTAAAGTACAGCAGCGCATCACCATCGGTGCTTGCACCATTGTTGCCGAGTATGGCTTCGGCATAAATGAGGTACACATCTGCCAGTCTTAATAATGCATTGTGTTCTGATGAGGAGGTCAGGTTCATGGTTGGCGCATTATTATCCTTGTTTGTACCGATAATATGCTTCTTCAACCCGCAATCACCTGTGTATTTATATCCTCCGCCGGCTGCGTTCAGCTCCGGATAATAATCACCATTGATCATAAAAGTAGCCTTACGCCTTATAGAATCCTTAGTGGTGTAAAGCTGGTACATATCTATGGTTGGGCGGATATTAAACCAGCCGGCCGAGCCATTGGCAGATATTTCCGTACCGCCGGGAGAATAGATCTGCAGCATATTTCCTTCCAGCCAGCCGCCACCCGGGGCCCACTGCAATGCAAACAATGATTCGGGGTTATCATTAAACTGCGTTTTAAAAAGATCGGCATAATTAGCCTGCAGCGCCAGGCCGCTGTTCTTACAAACATTGCCGGCGTATTTTCTTGCACTATCCAGGTAAGCCTGATCCCGGGTGCCGCTGCGGTTTAACCCGGCGGCTGTTAAATAAACCTTACTTAACATGCCCTGCGCAGACCAGGTAGTAACCCTTCCGGCGGCATCGGCAGGCGGAAGATTTTCTGCTGCAAAGGTCAGGTCGTTGATAGCGAACTTAAATACATCTTCTGTTTTTATGCGGTTGATCAATGGAGATATGATCAGCTTACTGTTATCCTCAATAACAGGTACAGCGCCCCATAACACGGCCAGGTTGTAATAGGCAAATCCACGTATAAAGCGGGCTTCCGCAATAGCAGCATTCTTATCCTTGTCAGGGATAGTATTGGGCGCCTTTTGTGTGATGGCATTAATGGTAACATTACAGTGTGCAATGACAGTATACATCCCTTTCCAGTTGGAGACCATGATGCCGTTTAGGCCGGTAACTGTAAAAGTATTAAGCTGCACAGCATCTCCCCAGTAACCAACCGCCATGTTTCCACTCAGCACATCGCCTACAGGTAAATAACAGTTATAATTCCAGTCTCCCCAGGGTGTACCGGCATACAATGCGGCTGTTGCCAATCTAAGATCATTGGAAGTTTGATAAAAGTTATCAGCACTTATC
>NZ_DATCRF010000761.1:0-5369 GCF_036569125.1 Chitinophaga sp.
AAACTGGATGAGGGTATTCGATTTTGGCAATAATAACACTCAGTATATGTTCCTTTCAGTACAGGCAGGCACTACCACCGTAAATAATGTAAGTTCATCAATTGTGCGGTATGCCATTAAGAACGGAGGTACGGAGCTGAATGTAAGCGCTCCCTATGTTTTCCCGTTGAACACCTGGGTGCACCTGGCGGTTACGCAATCGGGAGATACTGCCAGGCTGTATATAAACGGAGCTTTGGTATCAGGTAATACCGCGCTCAATATCAAACCTTCGCAGCTTACCCCTGCAGGCGCTGCTACCGGCACCACTTTAAACTATCTGGGTAAATCCCAGTTTTCAGACCCTGTTTTCAACGGCGCTATTGATGAATTTAAGATCTACAGCAGGGCTTTGAGTGATGGGGAGATTGCAGCCGGCATAAATATGAACCGTACCGCTGTATCGGCCCTCCCGGTTAACGGAGCAGGGAAGGGAAGCAGCAGGAATGTGATTGTTTATCCCAATCCAGTTACAGATGTGGTGAATGTAAAAGTAAGCGGAGGGGAAGCCGGTGCTATAATAAGAATATACAATCACAATGGTACACTGGTAAAAACCTTGCTGATGGCCGGGCCGGTTCAAGCTATTCCGGTTCGCGGCTTAACTGCAGGCATGTATTATTTACAGATCAATACACGGGGAGTGATCACCGTTAAAAAGATAGTGAAGCTATAATGTAATTACGATAAGGGCGGTAGCAGGAATGCTGCCGCCCTTATACAAATGCTTATTGATAAATTGAAAGAGGAATAATATTTATGATGAACTGCAGATCCAGCCATCTGAAGAATTGGATGGTTTTATTTTTTATTGTGCTCCTGGGGCATGCTGCGCCTGGCCAAACAGTTGTTGAAGGAACAAATGTTGTGATCCAGTCTCCTGATAAGCACCTCCGCATCCAGGTTTATCAGAAGGAAGATGCGGATAGGAAACGCACACTTTATTATACGGTTTCCTATAAAAGCAAACCTGTTATCAATGAATCCCTTTTAGAGCTGCAGTTAGATAACCATCTTTCCGAAAGTGCAATGGCATTAAAGGTTGATAAGCATGAAAGGTGGATGGAAAACCTGGAAGTGAAAAAGATCACTGCCTCATCGAAAGATACTTCCTGGATGCCGGTTGTGGGCGAAAAGAAGATCATCCGTGACAGGTACAATGCCGCAGCAGTTGAAATGGTGAAGGACGACAACCCTATTTATAATGTGAATGTAGAGGTAAGAGCTTATAATGAAGGCGCGGCTTTTCGTTTCTTCTTCCCGGAGAATGAAAAAGGAACTTATTACCGGATCATGTCGGACAATACTGAGTTTTCCCTGCCCCAGGGAACAAAGGCATGGTTTACTTCATGGGCGCAGGGGCCTTATAAATTATTACCATTGGAAAGCTGGCCCGGTGAAAGTGAGCGCCCGCTTACCCTGCAGCTGCCAAACGGTTTGTATGCCTGTCTTGCAGAAGCAGCCATGACAGATTATGCAAGAACAAAGTTTAAGTTAAGCACTGCAAAGAAGAATACCATTGTTGCATCCATGTACACTCCTGCCGACCTGATCTCTCCATTTGCTACTCCCTGGCGGGTGGTGATGGTTGCAGAAAAGGCCGGAGACTTAATTGAGCACAACGATCTTGTGCTGAACCTGAACGAGCCCTCAAATATTAAAGACCACAGCTGGATCAGGCCCGGGAAGATCATACGCGTGATGACGCAAACCACGCAGTATGCAAAAGATTATATTGACTTTGCTGCGCAACATCAGCTGCAATACGTTCTTTTTGATGCAGGATGGTATGGCGATGTATTAGTTTTAATTCCGATGCAACAAAAGTGGCAAAACCTGACCTGGATCTGCCGGGCATCATTCAATATGCAAAGGAAAAGGGCATTGGTGTTTGGTTATACGTAAACCTGCAGGGCCTGTATACCCAATCAGATTCCCTGTTCAGGGTTTATCATGATTGGGGGGTGAAGGGAGTAAAGTTTGGGTTTGTTCAGTCAGGATCCCACCGGTGGACAACCTGGATAGAAGAGATGTTCAGGAAAGCAGCCGAAAATCAGCTCATGGTAAATGTGCACGACGACTGGCGGCCAACAGGTGAGCAAAGGACCTGGCCTAATTTAATGACGGCGGAAGGCATCAGGGGGAATGAAGAGATGCCGGATGCAGTGCATAACGTTACACTTCCTTTTACCCGCTTTATTGCCGGTGCGGCTGATTACACGATTTGTTACTACGATAAACGGATTAAAACAACACATGCCCACCAGCTGGCAATGGCCGCAGTTTATTACAGCCCCATTCAAACCCTGTTCTGGTACGACAAACCATCGGCCTATCAGAACGAGCCGGAAATAACATTTTTTGAAAAGATCCCTGCCACCTGGGATGAAACAAAAGTGCTGCAGGGAGAAATTGGCCGGTATATAACAACGGCAAGGAGAGCAGGTAAGGACTGGTTTGTAGGAACCATGACCGGCAACGATGCAAGAACATTGAAGCTGCCGTTGAGCTTCCTGGATAAAGGGAAAAGATACATAGCAAAAATTTATTCCGATGATCCGGCTGCTGCAACCGCAACAAAAGTAAAAGTGGAAACAAGAACGGTAGGCGCTTCCACAATATTGAATGTTTCACTATTACCCTCCGGCGGACAAGCAATTTGGTTAACACCGGAAAAATAGACGGCTATGCAAAAGAAATTCAGGATCCTCTTTTTTTCCATCTCCCTGTTCTTTACTGCCCCGGGTATCCGGGCGCAAACATTTGTTCACCCCGGCATCCTGCATTCAAAAGGCGATCTGCAGCGAATGAAAGAAGCGGTTGCCAATAAGCAGGAACCTGTTTATGCAGGCTATCAGCGCTTTATCCGGGACTCTGTTTCACAATTCAATTTTAAAATGCAGGGTCCATTAACAACGGTTGGGCGCAATCCAACTGTGGGTCAGGCTATGTATGATAATGATGCCAATGCAGCACATCAGAATGCGGTGATGTGGGCAATTACCGGGGATAAGCGTTATGCAGATAAAGCAATTGAAATAGTGAATGCCTGGTCCCGGACATTAAGATCAGTAACCGGAAAAGATGCGGTGCTGATGGCAGGGCTTGGGCCTTTTAAAATGATCAATGCCGCTGAAATTCTGCGATACACCAATGCAGGATGGAAGGAGGCGGATATCAGGCAAACAGAAAAGCATTTTAAAGCAGTTATTCATCCTGTTTTAAAGGATTTTGCACCCTTTGCCAATGGCAACTGGGATGCGGCAGCTATGAAAACGGTGATGGCCATAGCAGTGTTCTGTAACGACAGGCCGATGTTCGAAAGGGCATTGCGGTATTATGTAAATGGGCAGGGAAACGGGAGCTTATTTAATTACATCATTAATGAGCGTGGCCAGGTACAGGAAAGTGGCAGGGACCAGGCACATACGCAGCTGGGGCTTGGAATGCTTGCCGAATGCTGCGCCATTGCATGGAACCAGGGATTGGATCTATATGCCTATGGCAATAACCGTTTGCTCAAAGGATTTGAGTACACGGCAAAATTTAATCTGGGAAATGATGAGGCGCCATTTACAGAATGGCTGGATAGAACCGGGAAATATCATCATACACAAATATCGCAGAAAGCCTGTGGTGAGCTGCGTGCAGTGTATGAACAGGTGTATAATCATTATATAATTGAAAAAGGGTTGTCTGCGCCCTATATACAGCAGGCTGCGGAAAAGCTTCGCCCCGAAGGGCCGGGAAAGCCGGGTGCAGATCATCCGGGATATGGAACACTTTACTTCGCAGCAAAGGAGAAAGGCGCTGCTCCCGTTCGTCCCGTTCCTCCTGCTGCAATCATTGCTAAAGGATCTCATAAGCATATTAAGCTAAGCTGGATTGAATGCATTGGGGCAAATGCTTACACCATTAAAAGAGCAACGAAGGCCGGAGGACCTTACATAGCAGTTGCAAAAAACATTAAACAACCTTATTTTGTTGACAACCAGGTGAACAATGGAATAGTTTACTATTATACTGTTACTGCATCAGGTGCAGCGCTTGAAAGTGCTGATGCTTATGGAACAGCAGCTGCAGCCGGTTTGCCTTATCCCTGGGAGCAGCATAATACTGGTAATGCAACAGGTTTCACATATTTTGATGGAGAGAGATTTACAATTGAAGCCGGAGGAAGAGAATTGGACAGCACGAATGATCAATTGCATTTTACCTGTCAGCCATTGGCGGGCAACGGTGAAATTATTGCAAGATTTGTTCCGCAAACAAACTCGCAGTTCTCTCAAATGGGTTTGATGATGCGGGATGGATTAAATGATAACGCTCCTTTTGTTGCATTGGTGATTTATCCCGGAAAAACCGGGCAGATCGAGTTGCCGGATTGGAAAGTGAAATTGATCGCACGAAATGTTGCAGGGGCAAAAGCAGATACCGCCGGTGTTTCACTGCCGCTTTCAGAACCGGCCGTTACATGGGGGCGGCTAACGGGAAGTGTCTGGCTTAGTTTTCAGCGTAGGGGAAATAGTTTTGTGGGTGCAATATCACTGGATGGGAAAACGTGGAAGCAGCTGCCGGAGCTGTTGCTGGAACTAAACAGGAACTTACTGACAGGAATAACGGTATCATCAGGCATGCCCGGTGCAACAACCGTATTTTTTGATCAGGTATCCATTCACAAAAGCAAATAAAGAAGAGACCATTGTTTCTTCTTGTTTAATAATACACAGATGAAAATTGTAAAAGCACTTGCTGCGCTCGTATTTTTTCCGTTCATTTTATTGAAGTCCGGCGCCCAGGGGCGTATTGACCCGGCTGCCCCGTCCGTGCAAAACCCCTTTGGTAATGCATTGGTGCCGGATATGATCGCAGATGCCAGTATCCAGGAGATCAATGGAACGTTTTATTGTTATGCAACAACAGATGGATATGATCAGGGTTTAAAAACATCCGGCCCGCCGGTGGTATGGAAGTCGAAAGATTTTGTTCACTGGAGTTTTTCAGGTTTTTATTTCCCTTCCGCAGTGGGGCAAAAATACTGGGCGCCCAGTAAGGCCGTTGCAGCCAATGGCAGGTACTATATTTACCCTACCGTGAATGGTTTTATGTATCCTGCTGTTTCAGATTCACCTGACGGGCCGTTTAAGCTGGCAAAGGGTATAGACAGTTTTTATTTACCCTTTACTCCGGCCACCTTATTGCAGCCAAAAGGCCGGAAAGAGCCTGCAGGTATAGATGCTGAAGTTTTTATTGACGATGATGGACAGCCTTATGTTTTCTGGCAGCTCCGGTTTGCAGCTAAGCTGAACCGCGATATGATTACTGTGGAT
>NZ_DATCRF010000762.1:0-2930 GCF_036569125.1 Chitinophaga sp.
GCCTGGAGCTGTACCTGGGTGGTAAAAGCATAGCGGAAATAGCAGATCTCAGGCAGCTCACCATCGGTACAGTAGAAGGGCACCTGGCCCAATGCGTAGGGGCAGGGGAGCTGGCGCTGGAAAGTTTTGTATCCAAAGAAAAAATAGATAAGATCATGCCGCTCCTTGCCTCCATGGGAGCCGCTGCGGCCGGCGCTATCCGCCAGCGTTTAGGCGATGAGGTAAGCTATGCAGAGATCAGGGCGGTGCAGGGGTATAACAGGCTGGCCTCAGCCAAAGGGTAATTACGAATTATTCAATTACGAATTACGAATTGAGTAGTTCGTGTGGCTTATAGTTCAAGCGATCATAAATATTTCAAACAGGTCTTTAAAACATTTGGAAAAGCAGCTGATCACTAACCGGCGCTCTAAAGCTATAACCGATCAGGCCTTAACAAATCCAGTCCATTCATTCATCGAAATCCGTCAATAATAGCTATATTTGCCTTTTGCAATCCATAATTCGTAATTCGTAATTGAATAATTCGTAATTACAATCGTTCCTGCCTGCAACCGTTGCCACATTTCAATTATTATGGCACGACAAAAGAAACTTAAGCTCAGCGTTTTAGACCAATCTCCCATCCGTAAAGGCAGCAATGCCGTAGAAGCACTGCAGGAAAGCGTTCAGCTGGTGCAATTAGCAGACCGTTTAGGGTTTACCCGTTACTGGGTATCGGAACATCACAATACCGCTACATTGGCCGGCTCAGCCCCGGAAATATTGATTGCCCGCCTGGCAGCCGCTTCTGAGCGCATCCGGGTAGGTTCAGGCGGCGTAATGCTGCCCAATCACAGCACCTTAAAAGTAGCGGAGAACTTCCGTTTGCTGGAAGCCCTGTATCCGCAGCGTATTGACCTGGGCATAGGCCGCGCCCCGGGTGGCGACCGAATTACGGCGCATTTGCTCAACCCATCCAACAGCTTTAACCCACGGGAATTTGTGCAGCAGGTGGCTGATCTGCAGGCTTACCTGAGCGAGAACGCCAATACCGGCTCTGTACATGAAAAGGTAAAAGCCATTCCGCATATAGATACTATGCCAGATCTCTGGATGCTTACCTCCAGCGGGGAAAGCGGTTTGCTGGCCGCCCATTATGGCATTGCCCTTTCCTTTGCCCATTTCATTTACCCGGTAGGGGGCCCGCAGGCGCTGCAAAATTACCGGGAGCAGTTCCGCCCATCGCCCTGGCTGCAGGAACCGCAGGCCAGTGTAGGCATTTTTGTTTTTTGTGCAGATACAGAAGAAAAGGTGCAGCAGCTACAGGCTGTAATGGATTATCGCCTGTTAAGCCTGGAAAAGGGCCGGATAGATATAATATCTTCTTACGACGAGATCAAGGACTACAAATATTCCCCGGCAGAGTGGGAGCGGGTGCTGCATAACCGCGGCCGCATGATAGCCGGTACCCCGCCGCAGGTAAAGGAGCAGCTGCTGCAGCTGGCCGATGATTATGAGGTAGATGAAATTGTAATTGCCACCATCACCGATCATTTTGAAGACCGCCTCCGGTCATATGAGCTGCTAGCCGGACTATTTTTATAAATACGAATTAGTCAATTACGAATTGAGTACTTCATAGTGGAAATAAACCGCTAAAAGGCATTGCCATGTACAAGCACAGCTCAGATCCCCTGCAGTTTATTGAACAACATTCACACATGCAGTGTCCAATTCGTAATTCGTAATTGACTAATTCGTAATTCCCCACTGGGTATGTATAGGATAGTTCCTTCTCCACCTTTCTTTATTTTAGCCATCCGGGCACAACGTATTCAGCGTTAGGCATTCAGCATTAAGCTTTCAGCGTTAAAACAATTCCACATTTATGCAAGCTATTTTAGGCGTTTTTTTTCATTTTATCGGAGGCTTTGCTTCCGGTAGCTTTTATATTCCGTACAAGAAAGTAAAGAACTGGGCCTGGGAAAGTTATTGGATCGTAGGCGGTTTCTTTTCCTGGCTTATAGTGCCTTTCCTGGCTGCCTGGATCACGGTGCCGGATTTCCTGGCCATTATCCGCAACACCAGCGGTACCACACTTTTCTGGACCTATTTCATGGGGGTGCTCTGGGGCATTGGCGGGTTAACATTTGGCCTGGCCATGCGCTACCTGGGTTTGTCATTGGGGATGTCCGTGGCATTGGGCTATACCTCTGCATTTGGCTCATTGATACCGCCTATTTACCGCGATCTGTTCGGGCATGAGGCAGGCGCTGTAACCTTTTCCTCGATGCTGCACAGCAACAGCGGTTTACTGGTGCTGGCCGGGGTAGTAGTATGTTTATTAGGTATTGCTATTTGCGGTAAGGCCGGGGTAATGAAAGAACGGGAATTACCGGAAGATCAGAAGAAAGAGAGCATCCAGGAGTTTAACCTGCGCAAGGGCCTGGTGGTGGCTACCATCTCAGGCATCTTAAGCGCCTGTTTCAACTTTGGTATTGAGGCCGGTAAACCCATGGCGGAGATAGCCGTACAGCAGGGCAGCAACCCGCTGTTCCAGAATAACGTGATCTTTGTAGTGCTGCTCTGGGGCGGGCTTACCACCAACTTATGCTGGTGCATGCTGTTAAACGCACGTAATAAGACCTTTGGTAATTACACCGATAGATCCACCCCGCTGGCCAGCAATTATTTGTTTGCCGCTATTGCCGGCACCACCTGGTTCCTGCAATTCTTCTTTTACGGGATGGGCGAAAGTAAGCTGGGTAACGGCGCCAGCTCCTGGATATTGCACATGGCGTTTATCATCATGGTATCCAGCCTGTGGGGCATTACACTGAGAGAATGGAAAGGGGTAAGCTCAAAAACATACGGCACCATCATCGCGGGCATCATTACTATTGTGATATCTGTGTTGTTAGTGGGATATGGGAATTCGCTTGAATAGC
>NZ_DATCRF010000763.1:0-14982 GCF_036569125.1 Chitinophaga sp.
CCGCAGATCAGGTAAAGCAGGTGCTGTACCGCATTTATCATTATTTAGATACGGTTACACCACCGCAGCTGGTGGACAAAGTTTCCGGGCAGCCGGTAAAAGACTTTGCTGCTGTAAATGAAAATACCACCTGGCAGCAGGGAGCTTTTCGCCTTACCAGCTATGAATGGGGCGTTACCTACTGCGGTATGTTGCTGGCCGGTGAAGCTACCGGCGATACGCTCTTTACCGCCTACACGAAAAAACGCCTGCACTTTATTGCAGATGCGCAACCGGCTTTCAGCAAATTATACCGGCAACCCGGTAACAATGCCAATCCGCTGCGGGCCGTACTTTTTCCCCATGCCCTGGATGATGCCGGCGCTATGTGCGCCGCAGTAGTTAAAACGCTGCGCACCGGCGGCCAGGCTAATTTGCGGCCCCTGGCAGATCATTATATTGATTACATATCCCATAAAGAATTTCGCCTGCCGGATGGTACCCTGGCCCGCAACCGCCCCCAGAAAAATACCCTCTGGCTGGATGATCTGTATATGAGCGTACCGGCCCTGGCGCAAATGGGCAAGCTTACCGGCCAGCGTGCTTATTTTGATGATGCAGTAAAGCAGGTGCTGCAATTTTCCCAACGCATGTTCAATAAAGAAAAGGGCTTGTATATGCATGGCTGGGTACAGGGTATGGATGTACATCCGCAATTTCACTGGGGCCGCGCCAACGGCTGGGCCTTTCTGGCTATGACAGAGCTGCTGGAAGTGCTGCCGGATACCCATCCCGGCAAACCTGCAGTGCTGGCACAGTTCCAGGCACTGGCAAAAGGGCTGTCCGGCTACCAGACCGGCCAGGGTTTCTGGCATCAGCTGCTGGACCGTAATGATTCTTACCTGGAAACTTCTGCTACGGCTATTTATGCATACTGTTATGCACGCGGTATTAATAAAGGCTGGCTGAATGCCATGGCCTATGGGCCGGCAGCATTACTGGCCTGGAATGCGGTAGCCACCAAAGTAAATGATAAGGGGCAGGTAGAAGGTACCTGCGTAGGCACCGGTATGGCTTTTGACCCGGCATTTTATTATTACCGCCCGGTAAATGTGTATGCCGCGCATGGCTACGGACCGGTATTGCTGGCCGGCGCCGAAGTATTGAACCTGTTAAAACATTTTCCGTTTGTGATCAACGATAGCTCTCTGCAAATAGATCAGAAATAAATCAGCCTATTGCCAGTAATACAATGCCCGCCAGTATTACTACGGCAGCCACTATACGTTTTTTTGCATCTGCTTCTTTCAGCAGGTTGGTGCCAAAGAACACGCCTACCACAATGCTTAGCTCACGCGCCGGGGCCACATACGTAATGGGCGTGGTTTTTAGCGCTATCAGCACCAGCAGGTAAGAGAGGGGTTGAAAAATGGCTACCATTATTACCTGCTTCCAGTGCCGGCGGGCTTCTTCTGCAACCTCCTGCCGCCGTTTAAGCATTACCGGTATTAACAATAATAAGGGCAGCAGCATAGAGGCAAAGGTGATGAACAGGGCCGATACATGATAATCCACCACCGCTGCTTTATCCCATAACGTGTACATGGCTATGAATAAGCCTGTGAGCAAACCATATTGTAAGCCGGTGGCCACCCGCGTATTCTTTGTTACTTTAAAACCCGTCATTACAATTACGCCTGCAATGATCAGGCAAATGCCGGTAATAGCCAACAGGCCTGGTTTTTCATGGAACAGCAGCACGGCGCCCGTTACGGAGAACAGCGGCCCGGCGCCCCGTGCTACGGGGTATACTACAGAGAGGTCTGCTTTGCGGTAACCGGTTTGCAGCAGCACAAAATATAACAGGTGCAGGATAGCGCTTACCAGTGCAAAGATCAATACGGTTTGCGTCCAGGTAAACCGCACAGGCGAAGATTGCAGCCAAAGGAAGGGTAAACAAATAATACTGGCTGCCAGCGATACCAGCCAGAAAAATGGCAGCTTGCCATTCACCTGTTTGGTGATCAGGTTCCAGGCAGCGTGTAATACCGCTGCAATAACAACCAGTAATAATGCCTGAATGCTCATAGGTACAAGCTGCTTTTACCAGGAAAGCTGGAATAAAGATACGGCCTGCCGTGGTAGCTGCAGGCGCACTACCGCTGCGCCGTTATTAACAGGCAGTGTTTCCGGGTCGCCTGTAACCTGCAGCTGTCCTGTTTTTTCCAGCGTTGTTATTTGTTCCGGCGTAGGCTGCCGGGGCGATCCCATTTGTTTCCAGGCTTCATAGGCATTACTGTGGGCGGCATCAATACTGTATTGCTGCAGCTGCACTTTATTGGCCGTTATGCCCTGAATAGTAATGCTAACAGGGGTAGGCGGCGCGGAGCTGTTATTGTCATGATAGTTCCAGACCATTATGGCAGCCGTGCGCGCATCCTTTGTTGCCAGGGCGTTAATATCCGGTTGCGGGCCACGCACGCTGGAATCTTTTATTTTAATATAGTCATATGCCAGTGTACCGCTAACGGCTACACGATTACCCTGCATTTTGCCAAACATACGGAATACGTTTAGCACCGGCTTATCTACGCCATTGGTGGCCAGGTCACGGAAACCGGCAAACCAGGGCTGGTTCTCAAACTCAAAAGCCCAGGTAACAGCGCCGGCCAGGTTTACGCCACGGGCCGCTGCCAGCTCATATTTGCGGGCAAAGGAAGCCGCTGTGTAGCTGCTGTACATGGTGCCGTTGCGGTAGGCATTTTCCGGATGATATTTTTCAGAACAGGCGGCACAGCCTTCCGGGTCTGATTCGCCAATGATAATGGGCAAATGTTTCAGCGTGGGATAGGAGGCTACTATTTCAAAACCTTTATCAATATCACGTAGCTGTGTGCCCATGTTCATTTGCACTACGCCATTTACCAGCTTGGGCGCGCCTTTGGCGTGAAAGGTGATAACATCCAGCGGGGAGCCGGTTTTACCGGTTACATAATTGGTTCCGCTCACCACATGGTCCAGGAAGGCTTTCAGGAAATCGGCTGCATCTTTCCAGTTAGGGCCGGTTACTTCGGGGCCGCCTATACGTGCAGTGGGCAATGCGCGTTTTACCGCATCGGCCGTGTAGTCATATAGCTTAATGTATTCTTCTGTAGTACCTTTCCAGTAGCTGATGTTAGGCTCATTCCATAATTCCCAGTACCAGCTTTCCACTTCTTTTTTTCCATAACGTGCCACGCAATGCTGTACCCAGGTATATACCAGCGTTGCAAATTTTTTATAGTCTTTAGGAGGGTAGGCCCAGCCGGTGAAAATTTCGTCGTACGGATGGTCCGGCTGCCAGTGATGCCGGTAAGGCTCCGGCTTTACAGACAATGCCTGCGGCATAAACCCGATCTGTGCCACTGGTTTCATACCGCGTTTTATAAAGGTATCAAATATGCGGTCGGTGATGGTCCAGTCATATACAGGATTGCCATTTTTATCTTCCGTATAGGCGTTGGTAGAACCCCATTTTAAAGCAGCCTCGCCATCGCCGGTCACTAAAAGGCTGTGTACTCTTACATACACCGGCACTTTGCTTAGCTGCGAAATTTCGGTGAGCAGCTTTTGCCCGTCTTTCATGTAGGTATAGTTGGGCTCATCATAGCCAAACCAGGCCCAGATGGGCGTCATAGGGCCTTTGGGCTGGTCCAGGTGTACCTGTATGGCTACAGTATCCTGCGCCAGGCAGCGAAAGCCAATGCCGGTAAGCACAAGTAATAACAGTATGGAACGAACGGAAGCTGATTGGGTCATACGCACAATTTTATGTGATCCTCTTAAAGATACGGTTTGAAGAAAATAAAACGGAATGTATTATTTTTATCTACTAAATAAGTAGACTAATGAAAACCGCTTCCAGTTTTGTTATGATGTTGCTGCTCACAGCTGGTACCGTATTGGCGCAGGTGAAGAAAGATCCTATACAGGCATCTGATCTTAAACGGGACCTGTACCGCATGGCAGATGATTATTTCCGCGGCCGGGAAGCCGGTACGCTGGATGAGCTGAAAGCCTCCGTATGGCTGGCAGAAGAGGCACGTAAAGCAGGGCTGGAGCCGGCCGGGGAGGATGGTACTTATTTTCAGTTCTTTCCTTTAATACGCGAGCGGGTAAGCACGCGCAGCACCATTAGCATCGGCAGCCGTTCCTTTGTGCTGTGGAAAGATGCTATTGTGTATGAACCTTCTTTTGCAGCGGTGCATGCGCCGCTGGTGTATGTGGATGATCCGGCTACAGTTTCGGATGCTGCGGTGAACGGTAAAGTAGTGGCCCTGCAGTTCTCAGATAAAGGTATTAATGATCCGCGGGTACATGTGCCTATGCGGTATGGCGCTATCGTTATCAGCTTCTGGGCTAAAAAGCTGGCTGCTAAAGGCGTTAAGGCCATCGTATTTGTGTCTGATGACCTGGCAGATAAGGTTTGGGCACGGGGTTCCGAATACGCCAACAGGGGCTCTTACCAGATAGAGGGCAGCCTTTTTCACCGGCAGCTGCTGAATGGTATTCCCATCATCTGGCTAAAAAAGGAAGCGCTGGACCTGGTGCGTACGCCTAACCAGCAGGTAGATGCGCAGATCTTTTCTGAGAATTTCACCTACCCTTCTGTGAATGTAGTGGCTAAAGTAAAAGGCAGTGATCCAAAGCTGGCCAATGAGTATGTGCTGTTCAGCGGCCACCAGGATCATGATGGGGTACGTAATATTACACCGGGTAAAGATTCTATTTTCAACGGAGCCGATGATAATGCTACGGTAAGCGTAGCGCTGCTGGCCATTGGCCGCGCGTTCCATCAGAAGCCGGGCAGGCGTTCCGCCTTATTTGTATGGCATGGGGCAGAGGAGCGGGGATTGTTTGGCTCCACCTGGTTTGCAGATCATCCTTTGGTGCCGCGGGAAGCTATTGTAGCCGTATTAAACGGGGATATGATCGGTAATAATGCACCGGATAGCGCTGCTTTGCTGGGTGTAGTACCGCCACACCGCAGCTCGGCCGACCTGGTGAATATTGCCTTGCATGAAAATGAAAAAGGTCCCCGCTTTAAGCTGGATACTGCCTGGGATAAAGCCTCGCACCCTGAGGGCTGGTATTTCCGCAGCGATCATTTCCCTTATGCTAAAAAGAATATTCCTGCTTTATTCTTCAGCTCTTTGCCGCATCCCCTGTACCATACGCCGGGCGATGAAGCAGCCAGCATCAACATAGAAAAGCTTACTAAGATCACCCGCTGGATGTATGCCACCGGTTTTGCGGTAGCCAACGCAGCGCAACGCCCGCGGCTGGAACCTGGTTTTCAGTTAGAGCGGTAAGCTATCCTTTACCGGTTATTTTCTTTTTGTGCTTTTTGCCCCAGTCTATCATAGCTAATATAATAGGGCCAAAGGTTTTGCAGTAATCCGTGCTTTCATATTCCACACTCACGGGTATATCTGCATACACCGTGCGGGTAATAAGTTTATTCAGCTCCATTTCCTTTAGCTCCCTTGACAGCATACGGGTGGTAATGCCCGGAATGCTGCGCTGTATATCGCGGAAGCGCTTGTTGCCATTACAAATGGAGTTAATAATAGGCAGCCTCCATTTACCGCCTATTACATAAATAGTATCCTGCAGGGCCTGCACTTCCTCCGGCTGGCTACGGGGGAAGGATAAGATCTTTTTTGCCTGTTTTTCTAAATGCATACCTGGTATACTCTGTTATACTGGTTACAAAGTTATACCAATTGCGCCGGATATTTGCACTGTATTTAAACAAACAGAAAATGAGCAAAACAATTTTTATTACCGGCACCAGTACCGGTTTAGGTAAATTAACGGCCATCTATTTTGCCAAACAGGGCTGGCAGGTAGCGGCCACCATGCGCAGCCCGGAAAAGGAAACAGTATTAACTGCCTATCCCAATATCAGGATCTTTAAGCTGGATGTTACAGATGTAACACAGGTACAATCGGCTACGGAAGCGGCTATTGCTGCATTCGGGAAAATTGATGTAGTGGTGAACAATGCAGGGGTAGGCATTTACGGCCCGCTGGAATTTGCAACGGATGCTGTTATTGATCAGCAGTTTGCCGTAAATGTGCATGGCCCCATTAACGTGATCCGCGCTTTCCTGCCACATTTCAGGGCCAATAAGGGCGGCATGTTCATTAATATCAGCTCTTTTATGGGGGTAACTACCGCGGTGCCCACCGGCTCTTTATACAACATGTCCAAGTTTGCGCTGGAAGGTTTAACGGAAGGCTTGTACTATGAGCTAAAACCCTTCAACATTCAGCTGCGGCTCATAGAACAGGGTGGCTCCAGCGGTAACAATTTTAAGGAGAATGTGGTATGGACCACCCATCCTACTATTACGGATTATGATCCCATTGTGAATAAAGTGAAAGCCCTGATGGAACATGCCGATCCTTCTGTGCTGGATGATCCGCAAGTGATCGTAGACGAGATCTATGCCCTGGCTGCCGGCAAAAGCCGGCAGTTCAGGACATTGATCGGTAACATGGGTAAGAGCCTGATGGCTATGCGCAACAGCTTACCCATTGAGGAATACCTGGAAAAGATAGCCGCTAATTTTAATTAGACTGCGGTTTGTGGAACCGTACCCAATAAATGTGGCATTCTTTTTCGCTGGTGCCTTGTGTATAGAAAAGGTATTTGTTATCCGGCGTAACATATTGCCCCCAGCGGTGTGCGGTACCATTGTTAATGAGTGGCCCCATACTTTCAGGTGTGCTCCAGCTGCCGTCCTTTTGCCGGTAGCTGATATACAGCTCGCATTCAAAGTCCTTCGTTTCTTTGGCGCTGATAATGATATAGGATTCATCTCTTGCAATAAAAAAATCCCCGTCAAAGCCGGGTGTGTTTAAAGGCGCGCCCAGGCTTTGAATGGTGGTATCTTTGGCCGACATGGTGAATTTGCAGAAATCATAGGTGCTCCAGTCTTTCCTGCTTCCCTGGTTCCCGTTACTGCCCACGTAAAAAGCGCCGCTTTGCACCGGCATAAAATCATAAAGCCCATATTCTTTTTTCAGGTACAATTCCGGTTTGCTCCAGCCCTTGCCTTTACGCTTCGATTGCCATACCTCTCCGCTGTTTAGCTGCAGGTATAAAGTATTGTCATCTAATGAGAAGGTAGGTGCGTAATACTGGTCCGTTAAAACAAAGGGGCCTTTCCACTGGCGATCGGTATACTTAAAGTATTTGATCTTGTTAGTACCGGCGCTGAACCATTTCAGCGCATTACAATAATAAAACTCCTTCCCGTCTGCCGACCAGGCTACCCGGTCCATTGCAATGCCGGTATCGGGCAGCAGGTTAGGTGCAAAGATCTTAGGTGTATCACCCGGTGGCGTTTGTCCGAGGTAGGCATGGGCGCTGTTCCAGAAATCAGCTTGCGCCCGGCATACCAGGGTGGTGGTCAGTAATAGTAACACAGCAATCATAAAGTGTTTGTACATAGTTAAACAGGTTGAGGGTGAATGATAAACCAAAAAAAGATTGTAACTTTTTGCGAAAGGAACTGTATTGTTGTTCAAAGCTATCACAGGTGCAAAACAGGTGCAATTCACGGATGGTACAAGTTTTTTCAAGTTTTATCACACTGATTTCCAATGCCGGCAGATATAGATAAATTGTTGCGTATGATTGAGCACAAGCTCGATTGGGGTGATAGTACGGCCTGGCAAAGCAGGGATTTTGAAAATCTGCAGCAGCTGATCCTGGACGAAACAGGGGTATCCCTTAGCGCCAGCACTTTAAGAAGGGTGTGGGGCCGTGTTACCTATAACAGCCTGCCCAGCACCACTACGCTGGATACGCTGGCCCGTTTTGCCGGTACGGCGAACTGGCGGCAGTTTATAAAGGAACATACGGATCATAATAACACTGCAGCACCGGCAGAACCCTTGCCTGTACCTAAACCGGCTAAGCGGCAACCCGCCAGGCTGGTATGGATGTTAGCGGCAAGTGTAATGATCTCCCTTACGTTGCTGGGTATTTTTGCATTAAAGAAAACACCGCCGCCGGTTAAAAAAAGTGATTATCGTTTTGCAGTAAAGCCGGTTACCCGCAGTATTCCCAACTCGGTTATTTTTACGTACGATGCGGTTGCTGCACCTACAGATTCCGTTTACATTCAGCAATCCTGGGATATACGCAGAAGAACTTTAGTAAGTAAGAACCAGCATACCCATACCTCTGTTTATTATGAACCGGGTTTTTACCTGGCCAAGCTGGTGGCTAATAACCAGGTGGTAAAAGAAATACCCTTACTGATCCCAACTGATGGATGGCTGGCTGCTATAAGTAAAACACCTGTGCCGGTTTATTTGCCTGCAGCCGGTTTCATGAATAAATCCATGTTACGCTTACCGGCAGAAGCGGTTACTGCGCATAATATGCCATTGCAGCCGGATGCACCGGATATATGTTTTTATAACGTAGGCAATTTTAACCCGGTTCCCCTGTCGGAATTTACTTTTAGCGTTCGTGTAAAAAATGAGTACAGGGAGGGTGCGGCAGCCTGCCAGTTCACAACCATTACGCTGGTCACGGACGATTCGCCGATCGTCATTCCCCTGTCTGCCAAAGGCTGTGTATCTGAAATAGGTTTGTTAAGTGTAGACCAGATGGTATCCGGTAAACAGGCCGACCTGTCTGGTTTTGGGGCAGATTTTTCAGATTGGGTACAGATAGGCTGTAAAAGTGTTGGTAAAGCGCTTGAATATAACGTGAACGGGAGAACGGTATACACCTGTGCGCTGCCTGAAAGGCCGGTGCATATTGTAGGCATGATCTACCGTTTCAAGGGCGCCGGCGCAGTAAAGGATATCAATCTCTATCAACAGGATAAACCCGTGTTCCGCGCATTTTTTTAACATTTACTATTCAGGGTACAGCAAATATTTTTTTCGCATGGTCTTATATGCGGAGAGCTGGGGCTCCCAGCTTTTGCGTATCTCTGCTTCCGATTTACCGGCTATGATCTGCTGTTTAAAAAGAGTAGTACCGGCCAGCTTATCTATATTGCCCATTTGTTTGCTCTGGCTCATATCAAAGAATTTTCCTTTGAAGGGATAAGCTTTGTACATTTCTATCATCCACTGAATATTCACTTTGCCGCTGTTGCGGAGGGCCGTCATATCATACTGCCGCAGGTCCAGGCCGTAACAAACTTTATCCTGGTGCAAAGGTGTTTCCGACATGCCGGGTATGCTTACCGGCGTAAAGGAAAAAGTATATTTCCCTTTCAGGTCAGGATTGCCCAGCACTGTAAAAGGCATATGGGTACCGCGACCCTGGCTGATGATGGTGCCTTCAAACAAACACAGTGACGGATAGAGCAGTATGGATTGCTGTGTGTTTAAATTAGGCGATGGCGCCACCGGTAAAGTATAATCCATGTGATGAGCATAGTGCTTTACGGTGATCACTTTTATTTTACATTTTTGTTTGCCTGGCAACCATCCTTCGCCGTTGATCATTTGCGCAAATTCACCAATGGTCATGCCGTGTGTAATGGGGATAGGGAATTTGCCAATGCCGGACGTAAGCTTCATATCCAGCACAGGCCCGTCTACATACCCATTGGGATTGGGCCGGTCCAGGATCAGCAGCTCTTTATTATTTTCAGCGCAGGCTTCCATAATATCCGCCAGCTTATTAATATAGGTATAAAAACGGCAGCCCACATCCTGTACATCAAAGATCATGATGTCTATGCCGGCCATATCTTTTGCCGAAGGTTTTCTTTTCTGGCCATATAAAGAAATTACCGGGATCCCGGTAGCCGGGTCAATTTCATCGCCTACCTTGGCGCCATTGCTGGCATTGCCACGAAAGCCGTGCTCAGGGCCAAAGATCACTTTAATATTTACACCTAAGGCATGTAAGCTGTCTGCAATTGACCGGTTGCCAATGATAGAGGTTGTATTGGCCAGCATGCCTACCCGTTTGCCTTTCAGGTAAGGCAGGTAAGCTGCTGTTTGGTCCGCGCCGGTAATGATAGTGCCTGGTTTCACTGGTTTACCAGCCGGCAAAAAGGAAAAGCAAAATGGCAAAAGGATCAGCGTAATAAACTTCCACATGGTTATGTCGCAGTTGTTGTTGTTACAAGGTAATTATTTTACCGGCTATATTTAGGTGCTTGCTAATCTTTTAGGTAGTAATAGACATTGCGGGATTATTGTTTTATTTTAAGGTACTCATTAGCTCTATTATGCAGAAAATAATTCCACATATGGTTACCGCCTTCCTGCTGCTGGCCGTTCTCCCCATTTGCCGGGGACAGCAATCGCCTAAAGCGGTCACTTTCAAAAAACATGTTATTAATCCCGTGTTTGTATCAGAAGGGGCGGCCACCGGCGATGTAAATAATGATGGCCGCACAGATATACTGGCCGGCAATTACTGGTATGAAGCGCCCGGCTGGCAATCACACCTGCTGCATGCAGACACCTTGCACCCGGTACCGGGCTACAGCACTACCTTCCTGAATTTTTGTATGGATGTGAATAATGATGGCTGGGCAGACCTCATCCGGTTTGACCAGCCTGGCGGTGTATGTGTGTGGTATGAAAATCCAAAGACTAATAACAAGCTTTGGCCTTCGCACATGATCTTACCATCTGCGGGTATTGAAACCCCGCTTTTTGCAGATGTAGATAAGGACGGCAGGAATGACCTGATCTGCAATGATACATTGGCCAAACAGGTTATCTGGCTGAAATCGCCGGTAGGCAAGGGTGACACGCTCTGGCAGCGCCATATCGTCAGCAGCGATCCTGCAAGGGGTACGCATCGCTATACGCACGGGTTGGGCTGGGGAGATGTGAATAAGGATGGCCGTAATGATGTGATCATTAAAAGCGGCTGGTGGGAATCACCTGCAGATGTAAAACAGGCTGACTGGACTTTCCATCCTGCTGATCTTGGAAAAGACTGCGCCAATATGTTTGTGCTGGATGCAGATGGTGATGGTGATATGGATGTGATCAGCTCTTCCGCGCATGATTATGGTATTTGGTGGCATGAGCAGCAAGCCGCCGGTAAATGGATCACCCATGATATCGATACCTCATTTTCTCAATCACATGCCATGGCCATGGCAGATATTAACCAGGATGGCCACCCCGACCTCATCACGGGCAAACGCTATTTTGCACATAACGGGCATGATCCCGGCGAATATGAGCCGGCCGTATTATATTGGTTTGAGTACATTCCAGGCAAAACCCCGCGCTGGATCCCGCATGAGATCGATAACAATTCCGGCATCGGCAATAGCTTTGTGGTAACGGATATGAATAAAGATGGGCTCCTGGATATTGTGGTGAGCAATAAGAAAGGCGTATACTTTTTTGAGCAGGTAAGCAAGTAGGGTAATAGTATATGCGTTTACGGTGGGTAAAAAATAATTTGTAGTTTGCTGCGCAAATCAAACCATTTTCACAAGATGAATAGCCCTGAAGTATTATTAGAACAAGCTAATAACCGCGGCACTTTGCATGCAGTAGTAGAGCAGGATGACCGTACCGCCTATTTTTATATTTACCCTGCAGCGCAATTTTCCGAACGTTATAATATAAGAGCCTGTTGGCTGCGCAACCTGCAGCCCGCGCCTGAGGAGCGGGATAACGCGGCCATGGAAGAGGGAAGGGCGCCGCTGCTGGAGGCACAGTATTGTAAACATCCGCAAGGCGCCGAACCTTTGCAGGCAGAGTATGTAAACATCATGTGGAATGAAGAAGATGATGGGGCTACCGTGTTTTACCAGGATGAGCCTATGGCCATTATTCCCGGATGGAGCCTCTATTCCGACCAACGTGCTTGTTATACATTGGACTGTAGTGCTATAGTTGAGGACAGGGGTATTTTTCCGTTAACCGCACCCGCGTTATATGACCGGCTGCAAAAAACATCGGCTTTCTGGGATAAGTGGGGAGATGAGAATAGCAATCCCTGGCCGCCCATCCAGCAACAGTTCCTGGATGCGTACGAAGCGCAGCTGGGAAGCTCACTGCAATATTATGCTATAGATCAGCAGCAGTGGCCGCCCATGGCATTAGCCAGGTTTGAAAAAGATGATATTGTATATTTTATGAGCCTGGGTGTAAGCATCCGGCCTATGCCCTGGGTAGAGCTGTTGTATAATGACCAGGCAGCAGGTTTCAGAAGAATGGAGCTGGGCCTTGCCGTTAGTAAAAAAGATTATACAGAAGAGCAGATCATGAACATGGCGCAGGCAGTATCTGGTATGGCAGATAGCCCCTGGCGCAACCTGACCTGGCTGGGAGAAGGGCATACTATTAGCTCCTCCGGCCTGCCCGCAGGGTTTGATAGTTTTATTCTTTCATCCGCGCTGTATAAAGGCCCGGCCATAGACCTGCCATCCATGGAAGGCGACCGTGTAAATCTTTACTGGGCTTGCCCCATAACACTGGCGGAAAGAGAAAGTGCACATAGCAAAGCTAATGGTGGTTATGAGCTGCTGGAAAAAATGATCGGCGCTGGTATCACGCATATTGTTACAAAAAGAAAAGGGTTATAGAACGTTTTTATAATCATAAAGCCGCAAACACTGAACAGGTGTTTGCGGCTTTTGTATTTTGTTGATGCAAATTTAACATGGCCGGTGTTTGGTGGCTTATAACTTTGCGGCGCACAATTTTGCTGCGGGATCTTTTAACTCAATAATAATTTTGATATGATGTTCAGGAATAACAGCATGCTTGCAGGTATGGTTTATACCGGCATGCTGATGGGGTGTATAAGCAGTGCTGCGCTGGCGCAGTCGGGCCATAGTAATCCATGGGCGCCTACGGTCATTAATACAATGCCGCCTGTAGCCAGCCTCACTAATGGGGTGTGGCTAAAGGGCGATCTTCACGTACACTCCCGGCATAGTAAGGAATCGTCGAATAACTCTGTTGCAAAGATCATCGCGTTTTCTAAGTCTGTTGGTATAGATTATATCTGCATCACGGACCATGATAACCATGTTGAGGGTGATGTTGCGAACAACACCTGGGCTGATCCTGAGTTTAAGTCGGATTCGGTGCTGCTGCTGTATGGTGCCGAATGGACAACCACCCGCGGCCACGGCAATGCATTTTCCGCCAAGCCGTACGATCACCAACGGCTCTACGATGTTCGTGATCAGCGCGATGTGGTAATAGGGGCTGTAAAGAAACAGCTGGGGATCCATTTGTCGGCCAACCATCCGAGCGGGAAAGATCATTTTGGATACTCCTATGATATCATTGAATCTATTGAGGTATGGAATTCTGCGATCTGGTCAAAGAATGAAAATGCGATCATGATCTGGGATGATATGCTGTCATCAGGCCGCAAGTTAACCGGCAGGGGAGGAAGCGATGCGCATCATGGTACGCCGGATACACCTGACAAGGCAACAAAGAACAGTGTGCAGGCAAAGGCCAACTATGTAGGCACTCCAACAACCTGGGTATTTGCCACAGCACGGACTCCGCAGGCAGTGGTGGATGCGCTCACAAATGGCCGGGTGGCTGTTAGCGCAAACCCATACGCGCCCCGCGTTGAATTTTATGCGGACCTGGATCAGGATGGTAAGATGGATATGATGATGGGCGATAACGTTAAATCAACAGGTAAGGCTGTGAAGTTCCGTGTTCAGCTGGCAGGAAATACTGTTGCGGAGGGTGCTTATACCATCAGCATTGTGAAGAACGGTAATAAGTTCGATTCCTTAAAAGTCACCGGTAAAGCTCCCGTTGCTGAGTTCACGGACACGCCGGCTGCACTGGGCCGTACTTATTACCGCGTTACGGTAGAAGGCCCGGCAACACCCTATCCGCAAGTGCCGGCATCAATGGCATTGAGCGGTAATATGGTGGGGCTGTCGAACCCGATCTATTTTAATTTTGATCCGAATTTTTGAGGATGGAGTGAGCTTAAATTTGATACACAAGGAAAAAGCTTTGAGCATTTATGCCCGGAGCTTTTTCCTTTTTATAGCACGAAAGAGTGAATACAGGGGCCGTTTTATACGTTATATTTAATATGACATTCCCATACGTTGTTAACATTAAACCCATACGACATGCAAGATCCAATGATCACCCCTGTTGCACCTATGCCCGCAACCGAACCTGCTCAGCACAGTATTTATGAGATCTCCCGGGAAACCGCTGTAAAATGGCGCCGGAACTGGGAAGCCGACCTGGCAGCTGCCAACACCCCTAATTATGTTCGTTCTTACCGGATTGATGCCGCGGAGCTGGAAGAGATATTGCGTATCCCCGGAATGAAATATGTGCGCGTTTATTTTGGCCGCGCAGAACGTGGGCACCATGACAGGATGATACTTGTTGCTGCAGATGTGAATGGCAAAGATATGGTGCATGGTGACGGTGCTAAATTCTTTGATTTTACTACACCAAGACCTCCTTTTGATGAAGGTGAAACAACGGTTTGGTGGTAAGAAAAGAAGGAGGGTGTTAGCCCTCCTTTTTCAATTTGAAATTGAAAACAACGGAAACATAGAATTGTACGAAGATTTACCAGCACTTAACTATTTATCCATCGCGGATGTGTTAATTTCATGATTAATACAAAGACGTGTGCAATGGAGAATAATCAGATTATTATTTATCAGACTGAAGATGGGGAGACATCCATCGATGTAACAATTGATCAGGAAACAGTTTGGTTATCCCAAAGTCAGATGATTGAATTGTTCCAAAGCAGCAAGCAAAACATCAGTTTGCATATAAATAACATATTTAACGAAGGGGAACTCATGAGGAAAACAACTGTCAAGGAATCCTTGACAGTTCAAAATGAGGGAAAAAGAGCGGTTAAACGGTGGCAGCAGCTTGTTCGGCAATGAAAAGGATGAATCTTTTCAGAGCTCTATTGCAACCATCTATCAGTCTTTCGGAGGGCGCGAGCTCTATCCGAGCATTGAAGAAAAAGCAGCT
>NZ_DATCRF010000764.1:0-7949 GCF_036569125.1 Chitinophaga sp.
ATGTGATAGTGAGGTTTACCTTATTGGGCTGAATATCCACAGAATCCACGCCGGTACGGCCCTGCGAATCGGTAACGGTTAAGAGTATACGGAACCAGATGTTGGGCGATGTTTCCCCGCCATTATCTGCTACAAAAGTACCGGATGTAATACCTGCCGGTATTACCGGGCCGGGATGATAGTGCTCGCTGGTAGGATTGTCCTTATGATAAAAACGTACCTCCCATTTGTAGGCAGATGCGGGTAAGGTGCCATCTTCCTGGTCTGTAGCGCTGCCGGAAAAGCTTACCTGGTCCAACACGCTCCAGGTAAGGCTGGATGTAGGCGTTAAGATGTGCGGTACCGGGCGGGCATTAAACGGCTGCACGGTAAGCACCGCGGCCGTGCTGGTATCTGCACCCAGGGTATTGGCCACCAGGCAGCGGTAGCTGCCTGCATCTGCTGCTGTGGTTTGCGCAATCGTATAGGTGTTGGCGGTAGCGCCGCTGATGTTAACCCCATTCTTCTGCCACTGGTAAGTGATGGGCGTAGCGCCGGATACGCTTACTGAAAAGCTAACCGGATCGCCGGCTACCACTGTTTGGCTGGCAGGGTTGTTCACCACTTCCGGTTTCTGGTTGCTGTCAAACTCAATACGCCATAAGCTGCCGGTGGTATTATATTTAATGTAGTAGATATTACCGTCAATGCCTACACTGGTTCCTAAGATGGAGCCAAAACCGCTGGGCGAAAATTCCTGCGCAGCGCCTGTACCGGGGTTCACCGCATCTACGCTGCGGAACCACTGGGAGCACCAGTCAGAAAAATAAAAACGGTTGCGGTACTGCGTGGGGTAATTGGTGGCCGGCGGGTTAAAGAATACGCCGGAGGTAATGGCGCATCCCCAGTTATCGTGCGGGTAGGCAAATACCGGTAATATGGTATTAGCCGCCTGCTGCGGGCCGGAGCGGCCGTTCTGGTCCCAGCCATAGTTATAATTTTTGCTGGCATCCGGTGCGGTAACATCATTGATCTCCTCATAATCACCGCCTACATTTACTACGAATATTTTACCTGAAAGCGGATCCAGCGCCATTTTCCAGGGGTTGCGCATCCCAATGGCCCAAATGCTCCGCTTCTGGCGGGAGGCGCCGGCCTCATTGTAATACGGGTTGCCCGGTGCAGGCTGCCCATCTTCCGTTAACCGCAGTATTTTACCGCGATAGGTATCCAGCTTGGTAGCTTCTGCGGGAGAGTTGCTTTCACCAATGGCCACATACAGCAAACCATCTTTAAACAGGATGGCGCCGCCGTTATGGAAGCCGTTGATGATGGGATCAAACTCCATAATACGGGTAGTGGAAGTTACCACGTTCGCAGTGTTTATCACTACTGCATCCAGGTAATGCACCGTCATAGCCGGGTTGGTGTAAAAAATGTAAAACCTGCCGTTCGTTGCAAACTGCGGGTGCAGGGTAATACCCAGCAGGCCCTGTTCCGAGCCGGTGGTGGTGCTAACGGTATGCACCGTTGATACGTTACCGTTCTGGAACACTTTTACACTACCGGAACGTTCTGCAATAAAAATGCGGCCATCCGGTGCATGCACCATTGCAGTGGCCTCATTAATGTTATCGCCGGTAAGCTTTTTCTGAATAAATCCTGCGGGCAGCTGGCTATAGCCATTGCCGGCAAAGCCGCCCAGGAACAGGGTAATGCCCAGGCATACTTTCAATAGGCGGGCACGCAAAAATTGCTGCATTTTTGGTAGGTTTCTCATCATGCAAGAGTGGTTTTTTGAATGGATAAAGATTGTTGTTATGTTAATGGATAGTGACGTGCGGAGTTTAGGTGATCAATATGGTGTTCGGGAAATGCTACAATAGCGGTACATAATGTTTCCGGGTACAGTTCACACGGCCTCAATGACATGGTTCATAATTAAAATATGCGGGATAAAGTTAATACTATTTTTCTTTTAATTATCTTTGCGCCGCATACTTAAATCAGTAATTGTAAGGGGATAGTATCGTTGTAATACTGCCAGGTAAGGCTTTGGGATGAATGGGTATAAAATGGGTAGAACAGGGTACGGAAACCCCGATATTTATATGAGTAGTATGAGATCTCCCGGGGAAACGTACGCCGCTAAACGTTAGCACAGGACTGTAACATTCTGATCCTTTGCTGCGTTTCATGGTTGTTTAACTTTTTTACGTAGCAGTGTTAGCATCAAAAAAGGGGCAAAGCATCATTAGTCTTTATCCATTCATTATTTGACCATTAATTATACCTATTTAAATGAAAAAACATCTTTTGTTATTGACCACCGCCCTCTCCTGCGGTTTGTTCTCCTATGCCCAGGTTTCTTTTGGCGTAAAAGCCGGTTTTAGTATGGCTGGTATGAGCCACAAATACGACAATGAATTTATCAAGCCTAACACAAAAACTGTTCCCGCGTTCCATGCAGGTGTTATTGCAGACATTGCCCTGTCGGAAAATTTTTCTCTGCAACCCGGCCTGTTTTACAGCGCCAAAGGAGCAAAGATGGACGCAATCATTCCCGGCATAGCCGATGGACCCGTGAAAGTAAAGTCTACCATACACCTCAGTTACCTGGAGCTGCCAGTTAACTTCCTGTACAAACATGAGCTGGGCCCTGGTAAAATATTTGCCGGTGCTGGCCCCTACCTGGCGTATGGCATTAGCGGCAAAATAAAAACTGACTACGACGCTGACTCCTTTGTAGATAGTGACTTGGATGTAAAATTTAAAAATCAACGGGGGGATTCTGCGAATGTAGCTTATGTAAAACCTTTTGACGCCGGCGCCAATTTTATTGCCGGTTATGAGTTTAAAATGGGATTAGTGTTCAGCGTAAATTACAGCCTGGGCTTAACCAATACCAGCCCATACGAGGGTGAAACTGAAAAGAACCATTACCTGGGCATCAGTGTAGGATACCTGCTGCATAAGCGTAAGTAAAAAACGGTGAAGGATACCTTATACCTCGTTAACAAAGTTACAACATCACCTTACCTAAAATATACATTAATAACCATCTATGCCCATCATGAAAAAACATCTTTTGTTATTGACCGCAGCCCTCTCCTGCGGATTGTTTTCCTATGCACAGGTTTCTTTTGGTGTGAAAGCCGGTTATAGTATGGCTGGTATGAGCGCCAAGAACATCATTACGGACAATACTCCTTACGAGGCTAACACCAAAACACTTCCCGCATTCCATGCAGGTGTTATTGCCGACATTTCCCTGGCAAAAAACTTTTCACTGCAACCCGGCCTGTTTTATAGCGCCAAAGGTGCCAAGCTGCATCAAATAAGTACCGGCCCGGCCGATGAAATAGAGAAAGTAGTGTCTACCGCCCACCTTAATTACCTGGAGCTGCCGGTTAATTTCCTGTATAAACGTGCGCTGGGCCCCGGTAAAATATTTGCCGGTTTTGGCCCTTACCTGGCTTATGGCGTTGGCGGTAAAATAAAAACTGAATATGAGCATTATGCCAGCAGGGAAAGTGAGGTAAAATTTGAAAACAAAGAGGACTATGCTGCAGGTATAACTTATGTAAAACCTTTTGATGCCGGCGCCAATTTCATTGCCGGTTATGAGCTTAAAATGGGCCTGCTGCTCAGCGTAAATTACAGCCTGGGTTTAACCAATACCAGCCCGTATGAAAGTGAAACTCAGAAGAATCATTACCTGGGTATTAGCGTAGGTTACCTGCTGCATAAGCATAAATAAGAAAGAGTAGTTTGGCCTTAGATCGCTGACAAGACTATTTTAATCGCATTTTAAGCTAGGCGCATGGGGGTAAGATTTAAATTTGGCGTCTAGTACATAAGAAGAGTACCATTTAACCTAACAATATGTATTACATCACCAGGCGGCTGGCTCCATTGGAAACCAGCCGCCCCAGATGGCGAAGTAGTGCCATCATCCCTGCTGCTATTGAACAATACTCCCAGGCGCATCGCTCCTATTTTTTAACACCCGGTATTCCGGGTGCTGTAAATCTCTTCTCTTTTTACCAGCAATCGTCATGTAAAATTCTGTGAAATGCACATAGCAATGTCTGAACCTATAACTGTACTTAATCAGGCGCCCGGTGAACCGCATAACGAGGCTCACAACCGGTTCGATCTTATTCTTCCATGCTGTAACCCGCCCGGCGCATGGACGTATCAGCTGATCGAAGACTTTCATTTACTGCAGCATCTGCTGCCGGATACCTTCATACAGCTTATACTGGTGAATGACGGTTCTGTAAGGAACTTCACCACCACGCAGATCCAGGAGCTGAAAGATGCTATTCCGGATATCCGCATCATCAATCACCCGGTGAACCGGGGCAAAGGATATGCCCTGCGGCTGGGGGTGGCTATGGCTGAAAATCCTTACCAGGTTTGCAGCGACTATGATATGCCCTTTGGTGTGGAAGCCATTTGCCGGGCATACCACCAGCTGCTGCGTGGGAGCGATGTAGTGGCAGGTGTGCGGGGCAGGCAGTATACCAACCTGCTGCCCATTCAGCGCAGGTTCATTACCCGTATTAACCGCCTGCTGAACCGGTATGTGCTGCGCTTACCGGTATCAGATGCACAGGCAGGCCTGAAAGCCTTTAACGGTAACGGGCGAAGGGAATTCCTCTCCACCCGCATCAACGGATTTTTATACGATAGCGAGTTTGTGCGCCGCAGCGGTAAGAACCGGCAGCTGGCTATTGACAAGATCTCCATCCGTTGCCGGAAAGACATCCGCTTCTCCGATTTCAAACTAAAGACCCTGTTCAAGGAATGCTTTAATTTTGTAACCATCCTGTTGATAGATTAACATGCAGAAAAAGATCCTGATCAGTGTAGATGTAGAGGAATTTGATATTCCGGAGGAATATGGCCAGGCCGTGGAGATGGAACAAAAGCTGGCGGTATCCCGCAACGGCCTGCTAAAAACACTGGAGCTGTTCAATACCCTGAACATACGCGCCACTTTTTTCGTTACCGCTTACTGGGCGCAGCAACATCCGGCGCTGCTGCAGCAGATCGCTGAAAAACATGAGATCGCATCGCATGCATTTTATCATGACCGGTTTGAAGAAGCCGACCTGCTATATTCACGGCTAACCCTGGAAGCTATTTGCGGTAAGCCGGTAAAAGGCTTCCGTATGCCGCGCCTGCAGCCGGTAAGCCTCGCCGCATTACACAAAGCAGGGTATATTTATGACGCCTCTTTAAACCCCACCTGGCTACCCGGCCGGTATAACAATTTACACCGCCCGCGGCAGGTGTTCCGCGAAGCCAATCTATGGATAATGCCGGCATCCGTAACACCGGTACTACGCCTGCCTGTTTTCTGGTTAAGTGTTAAGAACCTGCCTTTATGGTTCAGCAAAGCCTGCATACGGCGCATTTTACGGAAAGGAGATCATTGCTCCTTTTACTTTCACCCCTGGGAGCTGGAAAACCTGCATAGCTATGAGCTGCCCTGGTATGTAAAACGGGTATGCGGCCCACAGCTGGAAAATAAGCTGGCTGCGCTTTTCAGCTGGCTGCAAAAAGAAGGTACGTTTATTTCACATGGGGATTATTTGCCTAAACCTACACATACGGAGGATACGCATCCCACTCCCCTTTAAAGTGTTATTTTGAATATGATCCGGGAGCCTGTTCGTGAAACTGTAAACGGGTGGTCCTCGATTTTTGGATCCGTTACACTTATATAATAGGATCTACATTTATCGGTGGTTTTTACTTCCTTGTTGGTATAAGATAGCGTAGCGCTGGCCCCATTGGCAATATCTATTTTATATTTGAATACCCCTTCTTTCGTATCCGCTATAGCAAACGCCAGCGCTCCATACATGGGCGCACCTGGCTGTTTTACGATCACCCCCCGTTTCAGATCTATTGGTTCCGGGATAATTGTTATGGCAGCAGTATCAATACTTTTTGTCAAAAGAATATTCTCCCCTGTCTGGCCATCCAGAAATATCAGCCCCACCTGGGTAGGCATTCCTTCATTAAGCACGCCATCGCAGGGATCAGGTTGTGATGATTTTTTACATCCGGATCCCAGGCTTGCAATAAAGAGCAATATCAGCGGCAGATAATAAAATTTCTTTGTGAGGGAACGGGTCAACGGTGTTTTTTTCATAAGCTATCTTCTTTTTAATACAGTATAGGTTATGGATAAACCTACAAAAAATTTATGGAACTTTAAATTCAAAATAAAACATCACCAATGATCGCACGCCACTGGTCGGGCATCTGCCGGCAAGACAAAGCAAGTGACTATATTGACCATTTGCAACAACAAACGATCCCCGGATTAAAGCATATCGACGGATTTATATCAGCATCTATCTTACACAGGCAGGTGCCGGATGGCACGGAATTCCTGGTTATAACGCTGTGGGCCTCCATGGACGTTATCCATCAGTTTTCAGGTGAAGATGTTGAGACTGCAGTTGTACCTGCTGTTGTGCAGGAAATGATGATCAGCTACGACCAACATGCGCGGCACTACGAAGTAGTATAAAAAACCCCCGCCGGTAAAAACCGGCAGGGGTTCCTCGTGTCAATCAAAATCTAAAGTCAGTCAATTCTCTCTTCTATCAATCATAACTCCGGGAATAGTTACAGGACAGTTTTTATATAGGATAGGAATGTTCATTATTTGATCGCAAACTTGCGCGTGATCTTATCATTCATCTCCCGCAGGTGGATCCGGGTCATATTATCCAGCCCCGGGTTCAGCATATTCTTTTTGATCAGTGCCTGCTGCTTTTGCAGCTCATCCCTGAATATACCCTGCAGGTCAGAGAATGTCGGGTGAAATGAGCCCATCGTAACCGTGTACTGATCATCCGGAAAAAAGGCCTGCTCCAGTAAACGGTTCAGGTAGGTATTTTGCAAATTGCGGCGGTACACATCCACATTCTTACCCTGGTATAATTCCGTATAAATAGCCTTATCCATATCCGTAAAAAACTCCTGCACGCCATAAGCTTTTTTACCTTCCTCAATTTCTGCGGTCAGCAGGCGGCTTAAACGGTTACGGCTTACCAGGGTGTTGATACCGGAGATCTGCAGCTCAGATAATTCCTGCGTAAAATTCACCTGGCATCTTTCAATCAGGCTTTTTTCGTTTAGCCACACAGGTGTGGTAAAAAATTCCTTCTTCAGAAATTCCATCGCCTCCAGCTGTTTGACCTTAGGCACAATTTCCTCAACAGGGCCGGGCTCCGCGCCTACTTTGGGGGTATGGTATACACCGCCAATGTATTTTATTACGTGCCCGGTGTAGGTCACATACTGGCTCCATACTACGCCTAACATACCTTTTGCAGCATCAGATTCTTCCTGCGGCGCAGTGCTCCACGCAGCCAGCTGCGGCAGTATACGTTTCAGGTTCTTAATACCGTACATGCCGGCTTTCATGGCATTATCGCCCAGGTCCTCGTTCTGGCTGCGGGGATCTGCAGGTTCCATCTCACTGCCAAAAAATAAACGGTGGTTCTTTTTCAGGCTGTCGGTAACCATTTTAGTAAATGCCAGCTGCTCTTCCCACGGCGTTTTATATTCCGGATGCCAGCGGTAGCCCCATGCAATGGCCCATTTATCATAGTCATTAATACGGGGGAACAGGCCTGCTTCGCTGATATTATCTTCCGGCTGCGCCACATAGTTAAAGCGGGCACAGTCCATAATGGAAGGCGTATGGCCATACTTTTCCACCCAGCGTTTATTGCGCAGGCTATCTACCGGCACGGTGGAGGATGCGCCAAAATTATGACGCAGGCCCAGCGTATGCCCTACTTCGTGGCTGGATACAAAGCGGATCAATTGCCCCATGAGCTCGTCATCGAACTCACGTTTGCGCGCACGGGGATCAACGGCGGCGCATTGCACCAGGTACCAGTCGTGCAATAATTTCATTACGTTGTGGTACCAGA
>NZ_DATCRF010000765.1:0-12843 GCF_036569125.1 Chitinophaga sp.
GGGCGGTGGAGTTGTTGAGTAATAGTTGATCTTACTCTATCCCATAATAATCATTCATCAACTTATCAAACCACCGTCCGGGTAATATTTGCTTAAGCAAGGGAACTATAGTTTGCCCCATCTGACCTATAAGATAACGTCGCGCCGGATGTTTGGCCGCTACAATCTTGCAAAGCCTGGCGCCAATGGCAGCCGGGGATGGAGCAGCGCCTTCATGTTTCTCAATATTTGCTATAACGGTATTGTAAGCTTTTTCCAAAGCAGCGTGTTGCATTGTAAAGGGAGCCTTCTCCCGGTTTTGCGTGATGGGCGTATTAAAATCGCCGGGGTTAAGCATCACCACTTTAACACCGGTGCTCCGTAATTCCATTCGTAAGCTTTGCGTATAACCTTCCAGCGCGTATTTGGAAGCCACGTACATACTTTGGTAAGGCAGCCCCATAAGGCCGGCTAAAGAACCCGTATTTACAATTAACCCTTTTTTATTTTCGATCATACCCGGTAATACGGTGTTGCACATACGAACAATCCCGAAAAAATTCACCTCAAATTGCTTTTGCGCCATTGCAACAGGCATGGCATAAGCCGGCCCCACAATGCAATTGCCGGCATTGTTAACCAGCACATCTATCCGGCCTTCTTCCTTCAGTATTTGTTCAACAGCAGTACGTGCGGAAGCATCATCCGTTACATCCAGCTCAATGGGCCTGAAGGATACTGCCTGCATACGTTGCAGGTTCCGGGTGGAGCCATAAACAATATGACCCTTTTGCTGTAGTGCGTTAGCACAGGCCAGGCCAATACCGGAAGAAGCGCCTGTTACAAGGATTACTTTTTTCACAGTGGCGTTATGTTAGCTATTAAAGGTAAGAAGGGTGGCGGATCACCCATCCTTTCAGGCGCAGATAAACCCGGAATGGGATCTTTACAACAACCGGAAATTACCCTTACCCCCAATTTTTTACCGGCAAAATAACTTCTGTTAAAATTACATTAAAATTCGTTTATATTCATTTTACTCATCAAACCATCAAAATTTAATCAATTTTTAATAAGGGCTTCTCAAAGTTTTATTAATTTTGAGCCCCAAATGAGAGTATTTATTTTTTTCATATATCTGTGTTGCCTGATGTCGCTGGGGTATGACTATTTTCATACCACCGGTACCCTGCACCGCACCATGTGCTACTCCCAGGCACAGGATAGTGAAAAAAAGCAGCAGGTAAATGCTGTCATAAATACAGATCAGGCCTACACCTTTATACAGGACATTCACCCAAATGAAGAAGAAGAATTCCTGATCAGTGACAATGTGGAGGATGAGGATGCAAATAATTACTTTGCCAGGAAATATAAGTTGTTAACCAGGTGTTATTTAGTTCCCTCCGGCTCACCCGGCTTAAGTCATTTCTATGGCGGCTTTAAAGACCGTCCACTCTTTTACGGCTATTTATCCTATAAATACATTACACAAAGAACTTTACGGATCTGATCAGGTAATTTGCATTAGCAACCTATGGTGCGAGCATGAATACCTGGCGGACGTATATTACTCCCCCTGCACGACAATTCTGGTCTTGCCCTGGCTACTGATGCCATCTTACACCCAAAGAGATCTCTGAGGTTCAAGCGCCAACCGTTCAATACATTAACAATCATGAAGAAAATTGTCATGCTCGCAGGCATAGCTGCCATGCTGTACCAAACAAGCTGTACATCTGCCAAAAGCGAAGAAAAAGAAGAAGCCAGTAAGTATATCGTTACCAGTCCTTTAAGGGTGGATACCTCCTTTACCAAGGAATATGTTTCGCAGATAAAATCTGTAAGGAACATCGAGATCCGTGCACTGGAAAAGGGCTTCCTGCAAAACATTTATGTTGATGAGGGCCAGTTTGTAAAAGCCGGCCAGCTGTTGTTCAGGATCATGCCGAAAATGTATGAAGCCGAATTGCAGAAAGCTGAAGCGGAAGCCAAAGCTGCAGAAATAGAATTGCAGAATACAAAAGTCCTGGCCGAAAAAAATGTGGTCTCAAAAAATGAGCAGGCCGTGGCCCAGGCCAGGCTGGATCAGGCAAAAGCCGAAATGTCACTTGCCAGGTTCCATGTATCGGCCACTGAGATCCGTGCACCGTTTGACGGGGTTATTGACCGCATCCCATTGAAGCTGGGAAGCCTGGTGGATGAGGGGCAGTTAATGACCAGCCTTTCAGATAACAGCCAGATGTTCGCCTACTTTAATGTATCTGAGCCGGAATACCTGGACTACGAAACCAATACCAAAGGCCGCGGCAACAATAAGGTAAGCCTGCTGCTGGCCAATAACAGCCCCCTGCCCTATAAGGGAGATGTGGAAACTATTGAAAGCGAGTTTGATCATGAAACAGGAAACATTGCCTTCCGCGCAAAATTCCCGAATCCCGACAAGCTGTTAAAACATGGCGAAACCGGTAAGGTGCTGATGACAGTACCGCTGAGGAATGCATTGGTTATTCCGCAGAAAGCCACTTACGAAATTCAGGATAAGATGTATGTTTTTGTGGTAGATAAGAACAATGTGGTAAGGTCAAAGAACATTGCCATCACCGGCCGTATGCCGGACCTGTATGTGATTGAAAGTGGCATTTCAGAAACTGACAAAATACTGCTCGAAGGTGTGCAGAAGGTAAAAGATGATGATAAGATCAACTTTGAATACCAGGCGCCCGGGGAAGTTATTTCCCACCTGCGGTTAAAAGCGGAATAGTAGTTTATTATCTAATAGCGTAGCTCAATGTTCAATAAGTTTATACAACGGCCGGTTCTGTCGATAGTTATTTCGCTTATAATTGTTTTCCTGGGGGTACTGGCCATTACCACTTTACCGGTTACACAATTTCCATCCATATCACCGCCCAAGGTGAATGTTACGGCAGAATATCCCGGGGCGAACGGTGAATTAATGATCAAATCTGTGATCATTCCCCTGGAAAGGGCCATCAACGGCGTTCCGGGCATGAAATATATAGCATCCGATGCAGGGAATGATGGGGAGGCTTCTATACAGGTAGTATTTAACCTGGGTACCGATCCTAACCAGGCATCGTTAAACGTGCAGAACAGGGTGGCATCTGTAGTGAATAAGCTGCCACCGCTGGTAGTACGTGAAGGTGTAAAGATCACGCGTGAGGAATCTAACATGCTCATGTACGTGAACCTTTACAGTACTGATCCCAACATGGATCAGAAATTCCTTTTCAACTTCGCCGACATCAACATATTATCAGAGCTGAAAAGGGTGGATGGTGTTGGTTTTGCGGATATTCTCGGTAACCGCGAATATGCCATGAGGATCTGGCTGAAGCCCGACCGCATGCTGGCCTATAAGATCTCGGCCGATGAGGTAATGAAAGCGCTGGATGAGCAAAGCCTGGAAGCCTCTCCCGGTAAAACAGGTGAAAGCTCCGGTAAAAGATCGCAGACCTTTGAATATGTATTGAAATATCCCGGCCGTTTCAGCACCAAGGAAGGATACGAAAATGTGATCTTAAGATCCAGCCCGGATGGTGAGATCCTTCGCCTGAAAGATGTGGCCAGCGTGGAGTTCGGAAGCTCCATGTACGATATTTATTCCAACCTGAATGGCAGGTCTTCAGCGGCAATTGTGTTAAAGCAATCATACGGAAGTAATGCCAGCCAGGTTATTAAGGATGTGAAGGCCAAGCTGAAAGAGATCAAGGCCAGCTCCTTTCCCAAGGGAATGGATTATGAGATCAGCTATGACGTATCCAAATTCCTGGATGCCTCTATCGAAAAAGTAATTCACACCCTGGTGGAAGCCTTTATCCTGGTGGGTTTGGTGGTGTTCCTGTTCCTGGGCGACTGGCGTTCTACGCTGATCCCCGCCATGGCAGTGCCGGTATCCCTGATCGGAACGTTTATGTTCATGCAGTTCTTCGGCATTACGCTCAACCTCATTACCTTATTTGCATTGGTGCTTGCCATTGGTGTGGTGGTGGATGATGCCATTGTGGTAATTGAAGCAGTGCACGCAAAGATGGAGGAAGAGCATCTTTCGCCGTTAAAGGCCACCCAAAAAGCCATGCATGAGATCAGCGGAGCCATTATTGCGATCACCTTTTTGATGGCAGCGGTATTTATCCCGGTGGCATTCATGTCTGGCCCCGTGGGCATTTTCTACCGGCAGTTTTCTATCACCATGGCAACTGCTATTATCCTTTCCGGTATAGTAGCGCTTACCCTTACCCCGGCTCTTTGCGCCATGATCCTGAAGAATAATCATGGAAAGCCCAAAAAGAAAACGGTGGTTGATAAGTTCCTGGATGGGTTCAATAACTCGTTTAACCGTACGCAGGGAAAATACACGCAGCTGCTGGGGAAAATTGTGAGCAGGAGAGTGGTCACCTTTGCGGTGCTCATCGCTTTCTGTATCGGCATCTTTTTCCTGAATAAGAGTGTGCCCTCAGGCTTTATCCCGAATGAGGACCAGGGCATGTTCTATGCGATTATTCAAACACCCCCGGGATCCTCACTGGAAAGAACAAACGAAATAGCGGAAAGGCTGCAAAAGCTTGCAGAGCATATTGAAGGTGTACAATCCGTTTCTTCCCTGGCAGGTTATGAGATCCTTACGGAAGGAACCGGGTCTAACTCAGGCACCTGTCTGATCAACCTGAAAAGTTGGGAAGAACGCAAACATTCCGTTCAGGAAATTATTAGTGAGCTGGAAGAGAAATCGAAAGATATCACGGGCGCCACTATTGAGTTCTTTCAGCCGCCAGCTGTGCCGGGTTACGGTGCTGCCGGTGGTTTTGAGCTGCGTTTGCTGGATAAAGCAGGATCAGGCGATTATAAAAAGATGGAAACCGTGAGCCGTGATTTTGTAAAGGAATTGAGTAAACGTCCTGAGCTGGCATCCGTATTCACGTTCTATAGCGCCAGCTTCCCGCAATATATGCTGCGGGTGGATAATGACATTGCACAGCAAAAAGGCGTGACCATTGACAATGCCATGAACACGCTTTCTACCTTGATAGGCAGTAATTACGAGATCAGCTTTATTAAATACGACCGCCAGTATAAGGTGATCGTGCAGGCATCGCCGCAATACAGGGCATTGCCTGATGATATCCTGAAGCTGTACGTGAAGAATGACCGTGATGAAATGGTGCCCTTCTCCGCTTTCATGAAAATGGAAAAGGTGTATGGCTTGTCGGAGATCACACGGCATAACATGTACAATGCATCGGAAATAAGCGGTTCATCTGCACCCGGTTGCAGTAGCGGTGAGGCTATTAAGGTAATTAATGAAGTGGCGCAAAAAACTTTGCCAAGAGGATTTGGGATCGACTGGGCGGGTATATCAAAAGATGAAGTAGCACAGGGTAACCAGGCCATTTACATCTTCCTGATCTGTCTAGGTTTCGTATACCTGATCCTGTCTGCACAGTACGAAAGTTTCATCCTGCCTTTATCGGTGATCCTTTCATTGCCGGCCGGTATCTTCGGCGCATTCCTGCTGCTGAAACTAACGGGATTGGAAAATAACATCTATGCACAGGTAGCCATGGTAATGCTGATCGGTTTGTTAGGTAAGAATGCCGTATTGATCGTGGAGTTTGCGGTGCAGAAACACCGCTCAGGCGCCACCGTGCTGCAGGCTGCCATGGAAGGCTCAAAGGTGAGGTTCCGACCCATCCTGATGACCTCATTCGCATTCATTGCGGGTTTGATCCCGTTGGTTTTTGCCTCCGGCCCTGGCAGGATCGGTAACAGGACCATTGGTACTGCCGCTGCAGGCGGTATGCTTTTCGGAACAGTTTTCGGCGTGCTGGTTATACCCGGGTTATACTACATATTCGGCAAAATAGCAGAAAGACGTATGCTTGTTAAAGATGAAGACGAAAATCCATTAACTGAAGAAATTGATCACAATGTATAAATCAAGGATACAACGATGGATTGGGCCGCTGAGTATTTGCCTGGCTGTAGCAAGCTGCAAGGTTCCCGCGATCATGCCGTCAAATGAGAACAGATCGGTTCCCGGATCCTACAACGATAGCCAGGATACCACCAATATGTCGGCCACTCAATGGCGCACCTTTTTCACAGATCAAAACCTGGTAAGCCTGATCGACACTGCGCTGAAGAACAACCAGGAGATGAAGATCACCCTGCAGGAAATTGAGATCGCGAAAAATGATATCCGGTCAAGGCACGCAGCATTACTGCCAACAGTAAGCTTAAGGGCCGGCGCTGAGCTGGAAAAAGTGGGCCGGTATACCAGCCAGGGTGCAGGTGATGCATCTACAGAAATAAAGCCGGGGACGGAAGTGCCGGAGAACCTGCCGAATTATATGATAGGCGCTTATGCAAACTGGGAAGCGGATATCTGGAAAAAGCTGCACAACGCTAAGAAAGCTGCAGTTACCAGGTATCTCTCAACAATGGAAGGCAGGAACTTTGCGCTTACAAACCTGGTTGCTGAAGTGGCCAATTCCTATTATGAGCTGCTGGCGCTGGACAACCAGCTGGGCATCGTAAAACAGAACATTGAGCTGCAAAAAAGCGCACTGGAAATTGTAAAGGTGCAGAAAGAAGCTGCCAGGGCAACTGAACTGGCTGTTCAGAAATTTGAAGCAGAAGTGTTGAAATCCCAGAGCATGGAGTTCGACATTCTGCAAAGCATAAAGGAAACAGAGAACAAGATCAACTTCCTGTTAGGCCGCTATCCGCAGGAAATACCCAGGGATAAAAGCGACTTCTTAGGTTTGCTGCCACAGGCCGTTAACTCCGGCATCCCTTCGCAGCTGCTGGCTAACCGCCCGGATATTAAACAGGCGGAGCTGGACTTAGCCGCTGCAAAGCTGGATGTAAAAGTAGCACGGGCTGAATTTTATCCTTCACTCGGCATTTCAGCCGGAGTAGGACTTGAAGCGTTTAAGCCTTCTTACCTGGTGAAATATCCGGTTGAATCATTGCTTTATTCCCTGGCCGGTGACCTGGTTGCGCCGCTTATTAACCGGAATGCTATCAAAGCGGAGTTTAACAGCGCCAATGCACGGCAGCTGCAGGCTATCTATAACTATGAGCGTACCATTTTAAATGCGTACCTGGAAGTTTCCACCCAGCTTTCCAACATCAGTAACCTGGGTCACAGTTATGACCTGAAGTCAAAGCAGGTAGATGCGCTCACCAGGTCTATTGATATTTCCAATGACCTGTTCAAGTCTGCCAGGGCAGATTATTTTGAAGTGCTGATGACACAGCGCGATGCGCTGGAAGCTAAGCTGGAGCTGGTTGAAACTAAGAAAGAGCAGCTGAATGCAGTGGTTAATATTTACAGGGATCTGGGAGGTGGATGGAAGTAAAATTAATTTTAGATCAGAGAGCCGGCAAGCAATTGACCGGCTCTTTTTATTTGAGCTTCTTCTCTACCCATTTATTTGTTTCATCAACCAGCAATGACATCACATCTTTTTTGCCTGCTTTAAAAGAATGATCTGCTCCTTCCAGTTTTACCAGGGTAGCTTTTTTCAAAGAGGCGCATACGGTTTCGATCAGCTCCCAGGTAGCCAGGGTATCTTTGCTGCCCTGCAAAAAAAGCATCGGTATCTTCAGCGCTTTTAAATGGTCTGCACGCTCAATAGAAGGCTTGCCGGAAGGATGCAATGGAAAACCATAGAAAATAATGCCCTTAACAGGGCTCTCCGGATGGGCTGCCAGGTATTGTGAGCTCATTCTTCCGCCGAAAGATTTGCCGGCAGCAAATAACGGCAGCTTAGGGGCTAATTCACGCGCCTTTGTAATAGCCGCTTCTATTGTAGCATGGGCAACTGCGGGAGTATCAGGCCGGCCTTTTTTTCCTTCAGCAAAGGGGAAATTAAACCGCAGGGTGGCAATGCCTGCCCCTGAAAGCGCATTGGCCAGCGTTTCCATAAACGAGTGATCCATGCCTGCCCCTGCACCATGTGCCAGCGTGAAAATGCACTTTGGTTTGTCCGGAGTGGTGTATTTAGCTGAAACGATGCCTGCCGTAGGGGAAACCGTTAGTTTTAAGGATTGTATACTCATGGTGAGATCAAAATTAAATCATCTGTCAGAAACTACCTCTTACCCTTTTTTACGGGCATTCATATACTCCGGCATGCAGTTCGTCAATCAGGTTTGCTGCCTTAATTGCGAATGACTAATTTAACATTGGCCAGTGCATAACCGCTAACAACAAACATCCCGCCATGAAACATAAACAGGATCTTTCCAGGAGAACTTTTCTGCGGAATGCCGGCCTGTCCGGTATCGCTTTAACAATCGGCTGTTATTGGCCATCATTGGGGAAAAGTGTTGGCGAAATTATTCATGCAGGTGACGCGGATAATTCAGCAACAGAGCTAATGTCGTGGATCTCAATAGACAGTGCCGGCAAAGTAACCATTTTTAATCACCGTTCAGAAATGGGACAGGGAACCTGGCAGTCCATTCCGCAAATTATTGCAGAAGAGCTGGAAGTTAGCATGGACCAGGTGAGTATACAATTTGTCGCAGCCCACCCTGATAAATATGGCCCGCAACCGCAGGAAGGAAGTTTTTCTATACGCGGCTGGTGCCAGCAATTGTTACGCATGGGCGCCAGCGCCCGGGAAATGTTGATCGAAGCTGCTGCAAAACAATGGGGTGTTGAGGCAAGCGGATGTTATGCTGAAAACGGGCAGGTGATACATCGCAGCACAGGACGAAAGCTCAGCTACGGAGCACTGGTAAAAGACGCTGTGCAAATAAAGCCGCCGGAGCAGGTTAAGCTAAAAGAGCGTAAGGATTATAAAGTGATCGGCAAACCCCTGCGCCGTAATGATACCCTGGCTAAGGTCAATGGCGCTGCGGTCTTCGGACTGGATAAAAAGCTGCCGGGTATGTTATATGCGGTAGTGGAGCGTAACCCGCGTTTCAGAGGGAAAGTAAAAAGCTTTGATGATTCAGCCACAAGATCCGTTAGCGGTGTAGTACATGTATTTAAGGTACAAAGACCTGTTTTTGATCTGTCATGTGAAGGCGTGGCCGTAGTGGCCAATTCATTATGGGCGGCTATGCAGGCACGCAAGCTGCTGAAAGTAGAATGGAATGATGATGGCTTTGAACACCTGGATTCTGAAATACTGGTTGCAAGAATGCAGGAGGATCTTCACAAACCCTTGCCATCAGCTGCTTTTGAAACAGCATTAAAAAATGCTTCAGCTATTACAGCAGCGGAGTATGAAATGCCCTACCAGTCGCATAGCTGTATGGAGCCGCTCAACTGTATTGCGGATGTAAAGGATAATAGTATTGAGATCTGGGGACCGATACAGGAAGCCAATTGGGTACAGGCCGATCTGAGCGAAAGGCTGCATATTCCCATTGAAAATGTTACGGTGAATATGACATTTCTCGGCGGTGGTTTTGGAAGAAAGGCATTCCTGGACTACCCGGTGGAAGCGGCCCTTATCTCAAAAGAGATGAAAGCGCCGGTGCAGGTAATGTGGACAAGAGAAGACGACATGAGCATGGGGCCTTTCCGCGGAGGAGCACTCTATAGCTGCAGGGGAGGGGTAGATGCACAAAATAAAATATTCGCTTTTCAAATTGTTTCGTCTTCACAATACTTTGGCTCAGGAACAATTAAAGACGCTGAACCGCAACCTGTAACAGTTAATAGTGGTGGGGTTGCCGGCCTTGCAAGTGACTATTATCAATCAATACCGCACTATAGTTTTGGCAATCTTCCCACAAAGTCTCCCATACCAACTATGTGGTGGCGCGCGCCGGGCGCCAATGTTGATGCATTTGCCGCAGAAAGTTTTATAGATGAGCTGGCGCACCTTGCTTCACAGGATCCGCTTGCATTCAGAAAAGCGCATCTTAACTCTCCCCGTTACCAGGCATTGGTAAATAAGCTGGCAGCCATCAGCAGCTGGGAAACGCGGCGCAAAAATGATGGATGGGGCGTAGCCATCACAGAATGTTTTGGCAGCATGGTAGGGCAGGTAGTGAAAGTATCCCGCAAGCCGGATCAAAAACTTAAAATTGACAAGGTATTTGCTCTCATAGATTGTGGCTGGTATGTAAACCCCGGTATTATCCGTGCACAGATCGAGGGCAGCATCATAATGGGACTGGGCGCAGCACTTAACCACGCCACACATTTTAAAGAAGGGAAGGCGGTTGAAAGAAATTTCAACAGCTACTTAATGCCACGCATTAATGAGATCCCGGAAATAGAAGTGCATATTATGGAGAATGATGAAAAGCCCGGTGGTGTTGGTGAGCCGGGATTACCAGCTTTTGCGCCGGCCTTATGTAATGCCATTTTTGACCTTACGGGTAAGCGGGTTCGTAAGCTGCCGTTTAGGTTGGAGGAGGTATAGGTTGGCGAATAAAACCCTCCTTGGTGATGTTAAAGATTTGCAGTTATACTGAATTATACTTAGCCAGTGGTATAATATTTAACAAGTTTTGGCTGAGTATAAAATAATATACTTAGCCAAAACCTAGAAAAATACGTAGTTTTGGCTGAGTATAAAATATGTTATGCTAACAGGACGGATAGAGGAACAAACGATACTAGCTAGAAAAATGAGCTCTGGGGAAGCTGAGCTAATCGCGGTATATGGTCGGCGGAGGGTTGGTAAAACATTTCTTATCCGGACCTATTGCAAAGACAAGATCATTTTTGAAGTGACGGGAGTTCACGAAGCTGCCTTTAAGGATCAGCTGCAGAATTTTAACCTGGCCCTGCAAGCTGCGATGAAAAGTAAAGTACCTATCGCCACGCCGGAAAATTGGGTAAAAGCATTCCACATGCTGGATCAATACCTGGATGACTTGCCCCAAAATAAGCCAGCTGTATTGTTCTTTGATGAATTCCCCTGGCTGCATACCCAAAAATCCGGCTTTCTGCAGGCATTCGAACACTGGTGGAACAATTCAGCCTCCAGGAATGATCATCTTAAGGTAATCATTTGTGGTTCTGCGGCATCGTGGATGATCGACCAGGTGATCAATAACAGAGGCGGCCTGCATAACCGGGTAACCCAAACCATCCGCTTACTTCCTTTCACACTTTCGGAAACCGAGCAATACCTGATCAGCCGGGGCATCCGGCTCAGCCATTACCTGATCCTGCAGTTATACATGGCTATGGGTGGCATACCACACTACCTGAAAGGAATTCAAAAAGGAGAAAGCGTAGCCCAGGTGATTGATCGGTTATGCTTTACCAAGGATGGTTTGTTAAAAGGTGAGTTTAAAAATCTTTACCAATCTCTGTTCAGTAACTCCCATCACCACGAGGCGGTGATCCGGGCGCTTGCCAAAAAGGGGAAAGGATTGACCCGGAATGAAATCATTGCGGAATGCGGGCTTAGTTCAGGGGGAACAACGACCAAGATCCTAAAGGAGTTGGAGGAGTCAGGATTTATTACGCCGTACATTCCTTTTGAGAAAACCGAAAAGGAAAGCATCTACAAACTTTCGGATGAATACTCGCTATTCTATCTGAAATTTATCGAACATGCCAAAGCCACCGGTGCAGGTACCTGGCTTCGGCAATCAACTACCGCATCGTATACCATTTGGAGCGGGTTTGCGTTTGAATCGGTTTGTCAAAAACATATTCTGCAGATTAAAAAAGCGCTTGGTGTAGAAGGCGTATTGACTGAGACTTCCGGATGGCGATATATACCACCAAAAGCAAAAAAAGGCGCGCAAATCGATCTGCTGCTTGATCGCCAGGATAAGGTGATCAATATTTGTGAAATGAAATTCGCCAATAGCGAATTCGTGATAGTTAAAAAATACGCAGAGGAGCTGGAGAATAAAATCACAGTGTTTAGGTCTGAAACAAAAACCAGGAGTGCGATTTTTCTTACCATGATCACCACTTACGGTGTGAAGAAAAATGATTACTATCGGGACATCGTGCAGGGTGAGGTAGTGATGGGGGATTTATTTAAATAATCCTTCCCAACCTATACAGGGACCTGTTGATCATACTGGAGCTTTTCGGTTAGTGAACCTGTAACTTAGCACAGCTGATCCACGAATAGTCCAATACCTGCCATGGTTAGTACATAATGGTTCAATAGCCGGCAGGTATCTTTGTATTAAACATTAACATTAGGCAGTTATGCGGATAGTTACCCTTGAAGAACATATTTCCTTTCCGGAAATGGCCAATAAAATACCTAAAGAGGCCCTGGGTGGTTTTGGTCAGTCAGCAGCTATGCAGCGGATAGCTCCAAAATTGGCGGATATTACCGGCGAACGCCTGCAGTCAATGGATGATAACGGTATTACAATGCAGGTGCTGTCTGTAGATAGTGCCGGCGCTAACCTGTTAAGTCCGCAGGAAGGTCCGGCTTTTGCCATGCAGTATAATGACCTGATTGCGAAAAGCATTGCAGGGCATGAGGACCGGTTCACGGCTTTTGCTCACCTGCCTATGACAGCGCCCCTTGCTGCGGCTGATGAATTGGAACGTGTAGTAAAGGAATATCATTTTCGCGGGGCAATGATCCGTGGGCTCACCCAGGACCAGTTTTTGGATCATCCGGAATTTGCACCGGTCTTACTGCGTGCCGAAAAGCTGAATGTGCCTGTTTACCTTCATCCTGGCCTGCCGCCAAAAGGAGTGGCCGATATTTATTATAGCGGACTGCCTAATCATTCAGGAATGGCAGAAGCGTTGGCTTGCTACGGCTGGGGATGGCATTCAGAAACCGCGCTGCATGTATTGCGTTTGCTCTATTCAGGTGTCTTTGATATGTATCCCAGGCTAAAGCTGATCATCGGCCATATGGGAGAAATGCTGCC
>NZ_DATCRF010000766.1:0-4656 GCF_036569125.1 Chitinophaga sp.
TGATGTATATGGCACCCTTAAATTTGAATCCGGCGTACACCGGGTACAGCGGGTACCTGCCACAGAAGCATCCGGCCGCGTGCATACCTCTGCCGCTACCGTAGCCGTACTGCCCGAAGCTGATGAGGTGGATGTGGAGATACGGGATGCCGATATTAAGATGGACACCTTCCGTTCATCCGGCGCGGGCGGACAGCACGTAAACAAAACAGAATCTGCCGTACGCTTAACGCACATTCCCACCGGAACGGTGGTTGAATGCCAGGAGGGCCGCAGCCAGCACTCCAACCGGGATATAGCCATGAAAATGCTGCGTACCCGTATATATGAAGCAGCTGTGCGCAAGCACGAGGAGGCCATTGCCTCCCAGCGTAAAAGCCTGGTATCAACCGGCGACCGGTCCGCCAAAATACGTACCTACAACTACCCACAGGGCCGTATTACAGACCACCGCATTGGTATGACCATCTACAACCTGGATGCCTTTATGAACGGGGATATCCAGGAAATGATAGAAGCCCTGCAGTTTGCCGAGAACGCTGAGAAGCTGAAAGAGGGCGGCATTTAAAACGTGTGCGGCCGAACAATTTAGATGCCGGGGCTGTTTTAACTACTACAATAACTTCATAAAGCTACACACCATGCTGGACCAACTCTTAAACCTCGTTAAGGAAAACGCACAAGGTGCGGTTATAAACAATCCCGCTGTTCCCAATGAGCAGAATGAGGCGGTTATACATGCTGCTACCGAATCCATTGCATCCGGCCTGCAGGATGAAATGGCTAATGGCAATACCAGCCAGGTAGTAAGCCTGCTGGGCGGCGCCGGTTCTGCAACAGACCCGCAAAACCCGGTAGTGAACAAGCTCTCCGGTAACCTGGCAGGTACCCTGCTGGAAAAATTTAACCTGCCTGCAGGTACCGCACAGCAAATAGCCGGCAGCCTTATTCCTGCTGTATTGGGCTCGCTGGTAAAGAAAACAAACGACCCTAACGACCATAGCTTTAACCTGCAGGGCATTTTGAATTCCCTTACGGGCGGGCAGGCGTCCGGCATTAATTTATCCGGTATACTGGGCCGCCTTTCCGGTGGGTTAGATAAGGATGGTGATGGTGATGTGGACCTGCAGGACCTGATGGGCGTACTTTCCAACGGCGCCAAACAACAACAGCAGCAACAGCCTTCTGAAGGCGGTTTGGGCGGCATGCTCAAAAATCTGCTGGGATAAAATTCGTAGTCATACCTGGGTAATTATCCACATAACTATTATGTGTATAAAATTTATTGTCTGTACTTCCGTAATGTCCAGTAATTTGGCCGCGAAATAATAATGTGCGGTTTGTGACTTTGGCAAAGAATTTGAAATACAGCTTCTGTCGTAAAAACGGATATCCCGGGGAAAGCCCTGGTGTTACGTTACAACAATTCAAAATGACCTGGCCCATTCAATGCTCCTGCAAAACGAGCCGGTAAATAATCAGCAACTCAATACTAGAATCCTTAGAAAAATTAAAAAATTGTACGATGAAAAAATTGAATGCAATTGTAGCAATAGCCTTATCTGCCACTGTACTTTTTGGCTGCTCCACCTGGCAGGGTATGGACAATACTAAAAAAGGTGCCGTTATTGGCGTTGGCGGCGGTGCAGCCACTGGCGCTGCTATTGGTAAAGCAGCCGGTAACACTGCGCTGGGTGCCATCATCGGCGCTGCAGTAGGTGGTACTGCCGGTGTGCTGATCGGTAAAAAAATGGATAAGCAGGCACAGGAAATTAAAACAGAAGTACCTAATGCTACCGTAGAACGTGTAGGCGAAGGTATTAACGTTACCTTCTCATCCGGTGTACTGTTCGGCTTTGATAAAACCGATCTTTCAGCCACTGCGCAGGATAACATCAAACAGCTGGCGCAGGTGCTTAACAAATACCCGGATACTTATGTACGGGTAGAAGGGCATACCGATGATAAAGGTACAGATGAGTATAACATGACCCTGTCTCAAAAGCGCGCTAATAACGTAGCTGCTTTCCTGAAAGCACAGGGCATTGCCGCTAACCGCGTACAGGCATACTGGTATGGTGAAAGCCAGCCTAAAGTGCCCAATGATTCTGAAGAGAACAGGGCTAAGAACCGCCGCGTAGAGTTTGCGATCTTTGCAAATGAAAAAATGAAAACAGAGGCTAAGAACGATGCTGGCAAGCAATAAATAACATCACTTATTTTTGATAAGGCCTGATGGGTGTAAAACCTGTCGGGCCTTATTGTTTTAAGGGAACAGTTGAATTGTATTAAGGAATTGTTAAGCTATATATCAGGGGCATTTTCCCGGAATAACAGCCAGCACGAGAGCGAAATCGCAGCAGGTAAGTGTGATAGCAAAGCTGAAGAAGAAAGGGATTATTTAACGGCATTGTTAGTACCTGGTTTCAGGAACCAGCGCCGGAACAGGCGAAAGATCCATACACCGGCAATAGCGCCCAGCGCATCTGCAGCCGCATCGGTCATATCAAAGCTGCGGTCTGCCGTCATGTACTTTTGAATATACTCAATAGACAGGCCGTAAAGGGCCGCAAACACTACAAACATAAAAAGGGTGGTTGCAGAAAAACGGCCTTTATGCCAGTAAACCCCCAGGCACAGGAAAAATACCATACCGCCAAACAGGCCAAAGTGCACTATTTTATCCATATGGATCCGCTCCATCCAGCCTTCATGAGGAATATCCTTGCCGGGCAATGTACACATCACCAGGATAAAAAAAAGCCACACAATAGCGGGAATGTAATAACGAATTGCCTTCATGAATGGTTGTACTAATGTGCAGATATGCAGGTATGCAAATGTGCAGATGAGATGTTGTGTCTTATGGATGATGTTCACTGTGCGAATATGCAAATGTGCAGGTAAACAGGAGGCTTTCATTGCACATCTGTATATCTGCACATTTACACATAAAATATTATTCTCCCACCAGTGCCTGGTAAGCGGCTGCATCCAGCAGCGCATTCACATCAGCAGGGTTCTTAACGGTCATTTTTACCATCCAGCCCTCACCGTAAGGATCGGTGTTCACCAGCTCCGGCTCACTTTCCAGGTCCTGGTTAACTTCGTTGATAGTGCCTGCAACGGGCAGAAACAGGTCAGAAACGGTTTTAACCGCTTCTACAGTGCCAAATACCTCTTCGGCTTCCATGGTTTTGCCCACAGTAGGAATATCTACAAATACAATATCCCCTAATTCACGTTGCGCAAATTCAGTGATACCAATGGTGGCTATATTGCCTTCCAGCAATATCCATTCATGATCTTTTGTGTAACGCAGATTTGATGGAAAGTTCATAGTTAGTTTGATTTTGGCCGTAAAAGTAAGGAAATTACAATACTCTCCAATGCGGTTAAAACAGCAGCCACTTTTTCACCAGCCGTATCTTCATGGGCACATCTGTTAAAGGACGATCGTTCCCATCTGTTTTCATGTCTGCGATCTTATCAATCACTTCCATTCCTGCTATTACCTGTCCAAAAACAGTGTAGCTCTGATCCAGCTGTGGTGTGCCGCCAATAGTTTTGTAGATCTCCCGCTGATCCACCGGTATTTTACGGCCGCCCAGGCGTCCCTGTTCCAGCTGATCCAGCTCAGCATCCGTCCACTTTTTTCCCTGCACAATATAGAACTGGCAGCCGGATGATGCTTTAGCCGGGTTATCATCCCGCGCAGCGGCCAGCACACCTTTCCGGTGAAACAGGTCCAGGCGGAACTCTGCCGGCACCGTATAGCCGTTCTCTCCATTACCCAGCATAGCGCCGGGCTGCGCGTGTTTTGATTCAGGATCGCCCCCCTGTATCATAAAACCTTTTATTACGCGGTGAAAAAGTATACTGTCATAAAAATGCGCTTTCGCCAGCTTAATAAAGTTATTCCGGTGCAGGGGTGTTTGATCATACAGCTGAATGATCATGGTGCCATATGGAGTGGTTACTTTTACCTTACGGTGTTTGCTCATGGCTCCAAAGCCAGTGGATAGCAACAATAATAGCAATAGCAGTTTTTTCATAAGATTATTTAACAGCTCTTTTTAATAACCAGTCTGTATCTGATTGCCGGCCTACGTTAAAAGTGTGCTCGCCAAACTTTTCAAAACCTTCTGATCCATAAAAGCGGAGGGCTTTGGTATTATGCTCCCATACCCCCAGCCAAATGGTGGCTGCCTGGTGCTCCAGGGCTACGGTATAAGCATGTTGTATCAAGGCTTTGCCCAGCTTATGCCCCTGCCAGGCTTTCAGTACATAGATCTTTTCCAGCTCTATGGGCGATGGCAGCTGCGTATGCGCCGCATCATCCGGCTGTTTGCCCAGGTTCAGCTTTAAAAAGCCGGCTACATGCTCACCATAATAAAGCAGGTAATACAGGCAGCCCGGCTGCAGCAGCTGTTCCCGCAGGGCGGCAGCGTCCTTTCTTTCCTGCATAAAAACAGCCAGGTCGTCCGGCTGGTGGGTAGGCCCAAAAGTTTCCATAAAGGTTTGCTGCTCCAATTGCACCAGGGTATCCAGCATTTCGGGTATCACTGGTTTAATGACGATGGGTTGCATGGTTTATTCATCTTCCTCTTCCTCAAAGTACGCAATGATATGCTCCTGCAGAAATCTTTCCTGCTC
>NZ_DATCRF010000767.1:0-3133 GCF_036569125.1 Chitinophaga sp.
TCGATTCACAGCTGAATGCAGGGTTCTATGTTGTTACAATAGATTCCAATGGATCCAGCTTCACGAAAAAGCTTATTGTTCATTAACAGATCTTTCATCCGTTTATAGGGAATGCTTCGGGTGAAGCATTCCTTTTTTTTGTGCATCCAGGAACGGCATAAATGCTTCTGAACGCTCGATGACAATTACCACTTAACATTCCGCTCAATATAGCTGATCAGATCCTTCGCCATAGCTTCCTGCTCACGCTTAGCCGGATGGCCCGGCGTATCCTTGTAAGGGAAGTAATGCGCACTTATTCCCGGATCATGCAGGTTGGCCACTGCTTTGGATATATACCCGGGCCATGGTGAACCCTTCCTTGTTGCATCCATATTTCCCAGGGCGCAGATGATCTTAGCCTGGGGATAGCGGGCCCGGATACTTTTCACAAATTTCTGGTAAGCTGCAACAATCTGATCAGCCGTTGGCCGGGTGTTGCCAAAGCGATGGATAAATTCTGCATGCTGCGGCTGGTTTATTATCCACGAATCATTCTGGAAAAGATTTATAACTACCACATCGGGTTTGAACAAACTGAAGTCCCATTTACTTTTTTCATCAGTTGCATCCAGGCGATCGTACAACTCCGGCATAATAAGCGGAAACCAGCTTACCAGCACACCAATACCGCTTTTAGCTATACAGCTGTACTCCGCATTGAAATGGCGGGCGGTTATAGCGGCATAGCTCAGGTAGTGATCTTCAAAAGGCGCAGTGCCCCGGTCCTGCCCCGTGGTGTCCAGCACTGCATATCCGCAGGTAATGGAATTACCATAGAACTCGATCTTCCGTTTTTTAGCTGCAGGCGCCGGGCCGATGGTTGTGCGGGGAGCCAGCTCAAACTGGTAGAACCAGGTTTTACCAAAGCTCCATTCCGTACGTTTAAATAACGTTAGCCGGTGTTTGCCTGCCGGTAAACCTGATACCAGCGTATAGATATGTTTTGTTGAATCAAGCTGCAGATCGGGCAGTAAGCTGTCATCTACAATAACCTTGTAGTAATTAGTTCCAAACTGATCCTTCAGCAGCGCCTTAACCCCCGTGCCGCTGAAATTTATGCTAATGGAATTACCGCACCAGCTTAGCTCAGCTGCATCCGGTTTAAAAGCGATGCGGCCCATATAATGAATATGCGGATCGTTGCTTTTTACAATGGTTTGTGCAGCGCCATGCTGCAGCATTAGTAAGAGCAGCTGAACAACTAAGAATATCCTCATGAATTAAACGGTTTATCTGCAGCCGGTACACCACTGCATACCGGCTAAGATAAACGATAAATTCATTATTCCACAGCTTTACGGTTTATCCCACCATACCCGGGTGCTCAGCTTATCAGCGCCCTGCCGTTCAATGGCCTTGTTCACCTTCTCAGTATTTACACTCAGCTCGGAGGTTGGATAGGTAAGCCTTCTGATGAAAGTACCATTTGGCACATCCGGGTTACTGGGCTGCCCGTATGGATTCGGTGTTAAGGCCGGGAAACCGCTTCTCCTGAAATTAGCAAAAGCTTCAGGCCCGTTTAAAAAAGAAGCGATCCAGTATTGGGTATTGATCTGCTGCAGCTCAGTGCCGGCAGCTAATGGGTTGGCGGTAACGTAAGTATCACGGGCCGCAGCAGGAACAGCGGAATTGGGATCATATGCAGCCATTTGATCCATATGCGCCCTGATGCCGTCGGCAAAGTATTGGGCCGCAGAGCCGCTGGTGATCCAGCCCCTGAAGCGCGCTTCAGCCAACAGCAGGTTGGTTTGCGCGGCAGTGACCAGGAATACCGGTGAAGAGATCTTCACGATCCTGCGGCGGTCTACCTGGCTGTAATCGTAAAAGCTGGCCAGGCCATCGGCAGTAGCGGCGGCCGTGATGGTGCCGTTATCTTTTCCAATGGGCATGCCTATTTGTTTTGCAGGATCGGTGGAGCCAATCGCTACCGTTTGTCCTGCACCGCTGCCGGCGCCTACATACCGGATGGCAAGGGCGGGTAAACGGGGATCATTCGTATTCTTTAGCTGGTCTACAAACGGTTTGGCAAGATAAAAGTTAGCGGCTTCACTGCCGTTGAGCGTACCACCTACGGGTTGGGGGAAGTTGGGATCATGACGGATATACGCATTATCTGCATTGTCGGTGATCACGCCGCCGGCAACCGCTGCCTGCACCGTGCTTTGTGCTTTTGCGGCATCCACTTTTACTAAGCGCATACCGGCGCGCAGCAGCAGGGAGTAAGCAAATTTCTTCCATTTGGCTACATCGCCGGCGTATAAAGCATCACCGGTTTCAATGGTGCCGGCGGGGTTCAGGGCGGTTGCCGCCTCTGTCAGCTCCTGGATGATCTTTGGATAAATGTCCTGCTGACGGTCGTATTCAGGGAACAGGATCTCGTCTGAATGACCGGCGCCGCCCTGCGTATAGGGTATGTCTCCATATTCATCCGTGAGCACCATAAAAACATACGACTGGTAAATGCGCACCATATTGTACATATTGCTCCTGGCCGGATCGTCTTTTGTGCGCACCAGCGCATCATGCGTATTTTTGATCACACTTTGATAATAGACCGCCCATATAGGCTGTGTAGTTACATCGCGGCTGTCCTGGTTAAAATTGGCGCCGGCCAGCACGCCGCCGTTGGGCGATACCATTTGCTGCACAACGCCAACATCGAATACCAGTGATTTTACCGGAAAAGAAGTATTAATAATACCCTGGTTCAACAACAGCGCCGGGTCAAGCGAAGAGGGATTTGTTTTGTTCACATTCAGATCGGACAATCCACTTTCGCAGGAAGCCATGGCCAGCGATAATATGAACCCAATGCTATATTTTAAGATCTTTTGCATAACGGAGGTTGTTAGAATTTAATATTCAAATTCAATCCAAGGCTGCGGGTACTGGGCAGGCCCGGTGATTCCAGCCCTACCTGGTTATCTGATCCAAAACCAAAGGTTTCAGGATCGATATTGTCTATCCATTTCTTGATGATCAGCACATTATTGGCAACCAGGTCAAGCTTTACACCTTTGATAAGCCAATTGGCGGGAATATGTTTTGAAAAGTCATAACCCAGGCTTATCTGACGCAGCTTCCAGTAACC
>NZ_DATCRF010000768.1:0-4858 GCF_036569125.1 Chitinophaga sp.
GTCCTTAGCATCCTTGTACAGCGCTTCCAGCTCTTCGCCGAATAACACGCCGGCTCTGTATTTTCCCATATTTTATGATTGTTTACTGTTTACGGAGGGCAAATATAATGGGAAAAAGCAGAAAGCGCAATGCATAAAGCAGAAAGCCGGAAATTAGGCTGAATGCTAAGGGGAGCGGAAAGCATAAAGCAGAAAGCAAAAAGCCGAAGGCAGTACACGGAAATTCCCCAAAGATTATAGAGAAGATGGATAAATTAAGATTCCCAGATGATGTTGGTTATAATTTGAGAATAGTGTGCCGCCGTAAACCTGCCTTGCCCGGATAACCGCAACAAAAGACAAGCCTGCAAGGCAGCATTCAGCATATCTACGTATCAGAAGACAAGTCTGTAACAAAACATAAGCAGCGCTCAGCATTCATCATATTACCACAACAAGACAAGCTCACAACAAAACGCCGGCAGCGTTAGGCCTTCCGCGCATTTAAGCAACAAACCACAATCAGCTTTCCGCTTTCTGCTTTCCCCTTTCAGCTAAAAAAAGCCGCAGGCAGAAGCCTGCAGGGCTTTTTATATGTGGCTGGTTTGTCGTGTAAGAATTTTATCAGCTTACGCTTAACGTGTTCCCGTTAATAGTGACCGTCATTTTTGCAAGTGCAGCAGTCGCGGGGCCGGTCTGCACAGCACCGGTAGTGGTATAGCGGCTGCCATGGCCGCAGGGCGCATTACACTCTATCAGCTCGCTGCCGGTGTTAAAGGTAGAAACGGTGCATCCTTCGTGGGTACAGATGCTGGACAAGGCAGAGAAAGCCGCAGGCGTATTGCCGGCTGCAATACGGATCAGGATCACCCCGCCGCCTATCTTAAAATTACCGGTGTTTAACAGTTCTGTGCTCAGGTCTGCGGTGAGCTTGGCGTTATTTCCGCCACCGTTATTGTTATCCGGCGCATCGGCCATGTGTTTGGTGCAGGCTGCCAGTCCCCCGGCACATGCGAGTGCCACAGCCATACTAAGATTGCTTACAAAGTCCCTTCTTTCCATTTTGGTCGTACGTTTAGTGAAAGAATAAAGCGTGAATAGGAATAAATGTGTTTATATATAGTTACGTGGAGTGATCATAAAAGGTTGCCTGTTGAGTCAGGATCTGAGAGGAGTGTATCAATAGGATGGCCGGGCGGCACTTATGTGATTCCCGTGTCTTTCCTATGGTTTTCTCATGTGTTTCCCTGGTGGATCTCTGGTGCATCCCATAGTAAAAGCGCATGCAGTCCCTATTAAAAGCGCATACTATTCAGGGTAAAAGCGCATGAAGGAGTAATATCTGTTTCAGTAGAATGGTATTGCAATCCGTTGCAGGATGGATCTACGCCTTAATCCCTTCCAGCAGCTCCCGGAAATACCCCGGTGCTTCCAGTAAGCGGCTGCCGTACCAGGAGAACATCTCCCCATCCACCAGCCGTATTTGCGCGCCGGGCAGCACCGCCTGTATTTCCGCTATATGCTGCTCCTTAAAAGGGTAGGGCTCTGAAGAAAGTAATATCAGCTGCTGTTCCGGAGGCACATCTTTAAAAAGGGCCTTTAACTCTTCCAGTGTAACATCAGGGTACCGGGGTGTATCTGCCAGCACATTCTTCAAACCACAGGCAGCCAGCATATGATGTATAAAAGTATCTCCGCCCGCCACCATCCATGGATTACGCCAGATAAAATAAGCGGTATGCAACCCCGTAACAGGCAGGGCTTCGTGCAAACCCTTAAACTGTTCCTGGATCTGCAAACACAATGCCTGCCCTTGTTTTGCACAGCCGGTTATTTCGCCTATCCGCCGTATCATTTGCAGGGCTTCATCCAGGGTATGAATATCACTTATCCATACGGGGAACTCCATCTGCAGGGCGGTGATCTGCTCCTGCTGGTTCTCTTCTTTATTGGCGATGATCAGATCGGGCTGTAAGGCCCGTATCTTATCCAGGTCCAGCGTTTTGGTGCCGCCAACGCGTGTTTTATTGCGGAACCACTCTTCCGGATGTACACAGAATTTAGTGATCCCCACCACTTCTTCCTCCAAGCCCAAATGAAACAACAGCTCTGTTTGCGATGGCACAACCGATATGATCCGCCGTGGCCGCACAGGAACACTCACCTGGTTGTGCAATTGATCTATATGAGTATGTAGCTTCACCCTATAAACTAATAAGAAAAACCAATATCCCGCGAACTACCTCCTCCACCATTATTAATTATTCACTATTCATTATTCATTAACTCCCCAGCGCCTGTATGATATCATACTTCGTAACAATATGGTAGCTGCCGCTATCATCCTTCGTCAGCACCGCGCCATTCTCTTTATTAATATACACTGCCAGCTTTTCAATAGGCGTATCCATGCTCACTTCCGGGAAAGCCGCATGCATTACCTGTTTCACCGGTGCATCTTTCAGGTTCACATCATCCATCAGCTTATTAAATAAACCGCCTTCAGAAATAGCGCCTATGATGTCACTGTTATGCAGTACAGGAATATGCTCTATTTCAAACTTCTTCATTTTGGCAATGGCATCGCTCACTTTCTCCTCACCGCCAATGGTTACCAGTGGCAGGTTGCGGCGGCCATTCACTACATCTTTCACGGTTTTTACATCCAGGAAACCACGCTCCATCATCCACTGATCATTATAGATCTTACCTACGTAACGGCTGCCATGATCATGGAATACCACCACTACCAGGTCACTTGGTTTAAGCTGCGCTTTCAGCTGTAGCAGCCCGGCCACGGCCGATCCGGCGGAGTAACCCACAAAAATGCCCTCTTCCTTGGCAATGCGGCGGGCCATAATAGCGCCGTCTTTATCCGTTACTTTTTCAAAGTGATCAATGTACTGCATGTTGTAATTCTGCGGCACAAAATCCTCCCCAATACCTTCGGTAATATAGGGGTACACTTCGCTCATATCAATTTCACCGGTTTCATGGTATTTTTTCAGCAGGGAGCCATAGCTGTCAATAGCCCATACTTTAATAGCCGGGTTCTTTTCTTTCAGATATTGCCCTGCGCCGGTAACCGTGCCGCCGGTACCGGTAGCTACCACCAGGTGGGTAACCTTACCATCGGTTTGCTCCCATATTTCCGGGCCGGTTTGCTCATAATGCGCATCCCGGTTAGCCAGGTTATCATATTGGTTTACGTAAAATGAGTTGGGAATTTCTTTAGATAAGCGCCGGGCCACGGAGTAGTAGGAGCGGGGATCTTCCGGCTCCACATTCGTGGGGCATACGATCACTTCAGCGCCCACGGCCTTCAGGATGTCCATTTTTTCTTTGGACTGTTTATCCGTAGTAGTAAAAATACATTTATAGCCTTTGATCACAGCCGCCAGCGCCAGGCCCATACCGGTATTGCCGGAAGTGCCTTCAATAATGGTGCCGCCGGGTTTTAACAGGCCCTGTTGTTCTGCTACCTCTACCATTTTTACCGCCATACGGTCTTTAATGGAGTTGCCGGGGTTAAAAAATTCCACCTTTGCCATTACAGGGCAGGGCAGCGCTGCGGTTACACGGTTTAGTTTAACTAACGGGGTATGACCTATCGTTTCCAGTATGTTGTTACAGAATTGCATAGCGTGATATTAATCTTGCAGCGAAAATAAGGGAAAAAATCGGGGCAGGAATACAGGGCGCGGCGCATTAAACAACAATCATCCGTTATCTTTGCGCGTTATGAGTAACCGGATCTTCATTACAGGCATAGGCACCGGTGTGGGAAAAACCATTACCGCGGCCTGTGTTACGCAAGCCCTGGGGGCTGATTACTGGAAACCTGTACAAACGGGATTGATGGAAGGCACGGATACGCAAACCGTGCGTGCGCTGCTGTCCAATACCACCTCTGTATGCCATAAAGAAGTATATTGCCTGCAGGAGCCTGCATCGCCGCACCTGGCTGCGCGGCTGGAAAAAGTGACCATTGATCCGGCCCTTATCCTGCAGCAGGCGTCCATTATTCAACCGCCTCAGCGCAGCCTGGTAATAGAAGGCGCCGGCGGGTTAATGGTGCCGTTGAATGAGGAGGTGTTTACGCTGGACCTCATCCGCCAGCTGCAGGCTAAAGTGATTATTGTAGCGCAGAACTACCTGGGCAGCATTAACCACTCCCTGCTTACCGCACGGGTATTACAGGCCAGTGATATACCGGTATTAGGCTGGATCTTCAACGGTGATCATCATTCCAATGAGGAGGATGTAGTGCGCTGGAGCGGTTATCCCAGGCTGGGACGCATACCGCACGCCACCGTAGTAGATGCTGACTTTATTGCCTTACAGGCTAAACAGCTAACGTTCTAACGGGCACACACAAAGCAAACTGATTGTTCACTAAAACGGATATACGAAAGCAATTCCTGGAACGCCGTCTTAACATGCCGGCAGCGGAAACCGCAGCGCTTAACCAGCGCCTGCTGGAAAACTGTCAGCAGGTGAATTATAGCCGCATTCACCGGGCGCACATCTTTCTTCCCATTGCAGAGAAAAAGGAAGTGAATACCTGGCCCTTGGTAGAATGGATGCGCCAGGCTTATCCGGCCCTGCAATGGGTGCTTGGCAAGGCTTCCCTGGCTAACGCCACCATGGAGCATTTCCTGTGGGAAACACATACCCCCCTGGTTAAAAGCCGCTACGGCATACCGGAACCCGCCGGCGGCATACCCGTGGAGCCCGGCACGCTGGACCTGGTATTTGTGCCGCTGCTGGCCTTTGACCTTACCGGCCACCGCGTAGGCTACGGCAAAGGCATGTACGACCGCTTTCTGAAACAATGCCGGCCGGATGTGCGCACCATCGGCCTTTCCCTGTTTGAGCC
>NZ_DATCRF010000769.1:0-9010 GCF_036569125.1 Chitinophaga sp.
TCGTACAGTCCCTGGGCGCCACGTTCATCATTGGGAAAACGTTTTGCCAGCTCGTATAATTTTGTGCGCCACAAGGCGGGATCGGTATCTTCATAATACCGGATATAATAGTATGCGTAATTGGGATCATCCGGTGCGGCCGCCGAAGCTTTACCCATGTACTCATGCGCCGCTTTCTGATCGCCCCAGCGTTCGGCATCAAGATGTAGCATCACCCATACAGCCGCGTTCCCGGGTTGCAATTCCGCCGCTTTCAACAACCAGGGCTTTGCCTTAGGGCTCTCCACATTATACAGGTTCATCCCCATTCCCAGGGGTATAGCTGGCGAGCGGGGAAACTGTTTCTCCCAGGCTTCAAGCTGTTGCACGGTAGCTTCTTCTTCACTCCCGGCCACGAAAACATACTGGCGAACCGGCAACAAACTATCAGGGTTCGCGGCGATCACCCTTTTCAACGAATCGATCGTGTTCGGCGTAACAGGGATGTCAAGGTTCCAATCTGATTTCACGACAATGGGCCACAGCTTGTCTATCTTTTCGAATTTCCGGTTCATCTGCAGCACTTTCAACCAATTTTCTATCACCTTCATGCGTTGGCGTTTTTTGTAGTATGCTTCGCCCAATACATAAGGGAAGCTGGGGGATTCCGGGAATTTTTTCATCCAGGTATTGAACTGCGCTACCGCATCATCGGTCGTACCACCCATAGCGGCAAGGTAAGCACGCAGGGCATTGACACTATCCTTTCGCGATTCTATCACTTTCACCAGTGAATCTACCTGCGCCTGCGTATTACAAACGCAGAAAACAAAAACAACAAACAATAATCTTTTCATAGTTAATGTTATCGAAGTAATTCATTCAATTTTTTATCCAGCTCTTCGCCATGCAGATGCTGGGCTATGATCTTTCCCGATGGATCAACCAGGTAGTTCTGCGGAATAGCATGCACTCCGTACAGTTTTGCAGCTGCATTTTTCCAGAATGCCAGGTCCGACACATTCGTCCAGGCCAGCCCATCATCATGGATGGCCTTCAGCCATTTTTCCCGGTCGCCGGGGCGATCAAGCGATACGCCCAGCACCGTGAAATTTTTGTCTTTGTACTTGTTGAAGCTCTTTACAAGGTTGGGGTTATCAGCCCGGCAGGGATGGCACCAGCTTGCCCAGAAATCGACCAGCACATATTTACCCCTGAACGAAGACAATTTTACCGGTACGCCGCTGGTATCATTTTGCACAAAGTCGGGCGCAGGTGAACCAACACCGATTGTTTTCAGTTTGACTATCTGTTCAGCCATTTTTTTACCGGCCACCGTGTTCCTTACAGCAGGCGCCAAAGCATTGAACGCAGGTTCTATCTCTTCCGGTTTATACGGCAATGAAAGCACCATAGGGAGCATCTCCAAACTCAGATATGAGTCCGGATTGTCAGCAATAAATTGCTTCACCACTGCTATCTTTTTCTCAGCCACCGCTGCCCACTGCTCTTTCATGCCGGGCATCATGGCTCTGGTGTCGCCCTTTTCTGCGGCGTAGCTGGCATTGGCTTCACTCAATGCCGCAAACTGTTTATTAAACGGCTTTAAAGCTGCCTGCAGACCCGTATACTTCTCATTCAGCTTGGACCCTTTGACGATGGCATTCTTTACAGAATCTTTACTACTGGTCACCATAACAGGTTCGCTGTCGAGATATACCATTAACATGTCTGGCTGCCCATCTGCTGAACGCCCGCCCGGGTGATACAGTTCCAGCGAAGCCCTGGTTGGGTATGCTATATGGCCTGTGAATTCAAACCGGCCGTTCCTGAGAATGGCCGAATCCGTTATAATATTGTCACTGCTGTCTGCATAGCTCAGCACAATTTTAGCCGGCGCCATCAAAGCCCCGATCTTACCGGTGAGCCGGAATGGTACCTGTGCCTGCATATACAGCGGTACACAGCATAACAACACCGTTACAAGCTTTCTCATATATCTTTCGATTTGTTATCAATACGTATTCTGCTGAATGGCCCCATTGCTGGAGATCATTTCCGTTCTTGGCAGCGGCGCTGCAAAACGGCGTGAGTTCTTAGGCAGCGTGTAGGTCTTTACAGGCTGGGTAGACAATACCGATGATAATGTATACGGGTAAAACGTTTTCGACATCACCACATCATCATTTGGGTCATCGTTATTGTTATAGCGGCGTACATCATACCAGCGATGCACAAACGGCATTTCCCTTCTTCTTTCATCCAGCACTTTTTTGATCGCATCATCTTTACCGGTAGCTGTCAGGTTCACCCAGGGGCCTGGCGTCATACGCTTTGCACGCAGGCTGTTCAGCGTAGCCATTGCGCCCCCCAAGTCGTCCGTGCGCGCCTGCGCTTCGGCCTTTATTAACAACATTTCTGCGGTGGTAGGACCAGATGGGATCCTGTCTTTAAAGAAGAAGACGTAACCCGGATAATTATAAGCGGGATCGATCATACCGAGATCGTATGAGTAGCCTTCCACGTAATGATACAGGTAACGGAGGTCATGCGCCTGGTCGTACAGGTTCATCAACGCGGTGCTGGGCATATACCACCACCTGCCGTAGTCCAGCATTCTGAAATACAGGAACTCGGGCCAGCCGATCATATCAGTAAAGTCTTCCTGGTTATCGTGCGTATAGGGATATTTCAGCGTAACAGTTTGCGCGTTCGGACCGGGATTGATGGTCACCACCTCGTCACGGCCATAACGCATTTGCGTGTTGTAATCAACCAGCGTGCTGTACTCCTGCAAGGCCTGATTGGCATATTTCAACGCGTCGGTATATTTGTTCATCGCGAGGTAGTAACGGGCTGCAAAACCATTTACTGCAGCCGTATTGGCGCGCCAGTGACGGGGCTTGCCGTTTTGTATCAGCGGCATCTTGATCTTCATCGCTTCTGCCAGGTCTGCCTCTATCTGCTCATATACTTTCGACAAAGGGGCCCGTGCAACAGGCTCGTCGAAAGAAATGGTCAGTTTAAGCGGTAAGCCCGGCTCGTCCCCTTTGCCGCCCGGATAAGGCAGGGTGAAGGTATTGGCCAGTTGAAAATAACTGTAGGCCCTTATGAAGTGTGCATCGGCTTTCAGGTTGGCTTTGTCCTCATCGGGACCGGTCACCTTGTCGGCATACTGCAACACCATGTTGGCAGTAAAGATCTTGCGGTATTCGCTGCTCCAAAAGGATTGTCCGGGATCATCCATGAGGTACGCCGTATCCCATGTGTTATACTGAACGGTAATGGGCGAAAATATGCCCGGCCTGGCATCATATATGGCGGTGGTCAGGCCATAATCGTCTGTACTAAGTATGGCAGTACTATTGCTCTCGGCGTAAAACTCGTTGTAGTCGTTGAGCAACGCATTCAGCTGGCTGGTGGTAGTCACCACCAGGGAGGACGTTTTTGACGGCCGCTCGTCCAGGAACTTATCGCAACCCGGCAGCAGTCCGGCGGCGAGCGCTAATGCAATACAATTTTTTATGATCGTTTTCATTCGACAGCAGTTAAAAGATTAGAAATCGAGCCGCAGACCCAGTGTTAGTTTAGGCATTGGTTTCAGTGTACCCAGGGGGTATTCGGGATCTTCTTTGGCATCGTTCTTATACCAGGTATACAGGTCGTTAGCCTGCGCATAGAACTGCAGGCTGTTGAGCTGCATTTTTTTCAGCAATGGCTGCGGGATGGTATATGCCAGGCTCACTTCCTGCAGGCGCACGTGCGAGGCGCTCTCCGTCAGGTAACTAACGTACTGGTGAAAGCTGGACCAGAAATAATAAAGCGGCTCAACGGGGGTTAGCGGCAACGGTATTATTTTGTCGGGATCGCCGTTGACCACTTCACTGAGCTTGCTATTGGGTAATACCCTGCGCGTCCTGTTTGACGGGTAGTTAAACCCTTTACGCTGAAATACATGGCCGAATTTTCCGGTAATGATAAAGGAGAGGTCAAAATCATACACTTTAAACGAGTTGATGAAACCCAGTGTATAAGGCGCAACGGTAGTACCCATGTTCAGCAAATAGGTACGCGCGTCCCCCGGCACACCGGAGGTGAAAGTTACCGGCGCCTTGCCGGGTCCTAACACGGTCGGTTGTCCGTTCTGCACACCTGAATATTGAAAACGCCATAAGGTATTGGCATCCATGCCCACCACATAGGCGCCGTAGCCGCCATTCAACAGATCAGGTGATGCATAGTTGGCCAGGAAAAGGTCGGTGATACGGTTCCTGTTGTAAGAGAAATTCAAATTGCCGCGCCATACAATGTCATCGTTTCGTATAGGCAATACCGTTGCCAGTTCCAGCTCAATGCCTTTGTTGGTCATTTTGGCGTTGTTCAGCTTTTGCGAGGTGGTGCCATTCACAGCGGGGATCGACAGCTGTGCGATCAGGTCCCGTCCTGCTTTATTGTACACATCTACCTTACCGGACAGGCGGCCGTTGAACAGGCTGTAGTCGACGCCCAGGTTCCAGGTGCCTGTTTTTTCCCAGCGCAATGTGGGGTTGCCGTAACTGCTGATGGTAGCGGTATAGTCATTGGTCCAGGTGTTGGGGGTAGCAACCGTTGCGATCAATGGCATAAAGGCGGTAAATTTATCCACGTTGCCATTGTAGCCATAGGTAGCACGCAGCCGCAGGTGATCGAGCCAGGTAGTGCCGTTCAGGAATTTTTCGCGGGTAAGGTTCCACAGGCCGCCAATACTCCAGAAGGGCGCATAGCGGTATTTCGGATCGTCGGTGATGAGGTTGGACGCATCCGTACGATAGCTGCCTGAAATGGTATAGCGCCCGCCGTAAGTATAGGCCAGGTTGGCATAAGAAGAGTAGTAACGTTCGGATGTATAATTGAACGAGCCGGTGTATGAGAAGGTCTGGTTGTTGCCCAGCCAATCTTTTATAGGCGAAAAAACACCGCCCGGCCCGTTCGGGAAAGTACCGATGGTAAGGGTTTCATCGTTGTAACCATAGGTTGTGGGATACCCGAACAGTTCTGCCACCGTGCTGTTCACTTCTACACCCGCAGCCAGGTTTATTTCGTGCTTGCTTCCAAACGTGTGGTTGTAGTTCAGCTGGTTCCTGAAGTTCCATGATTCTACTTTGTTCCTCGACTGGTTGAGGATACTTCCTTTGGGCAGGTTGGGTATAAGGGTATTGGTACCCTGGGTCCAGGTAGTTGCTTCATTCACTGTCTTTCTTACATAAAAACTATTTTCGTCGCGCAGGTAGCGGTTGTTGCTGTTGAAGGTTTCGTATTGTAAACGGCTGTTGATGGTAAGCCCCTTCATCAATTTGAAAGTAAGCCCGGCCTGCAGCCTTGCATTGAGCTGTGAAATGCTGCTATCCCGGCTGTGGATTTCCTGTATGGGATTGTAGCTCCAATCGCTATACGGGAATTTATCCATTGGCACAAACCGCTGCAGGATGGGCGTATAATACTGGCTGATGTTGGTGTAGGACCCGTTGGGGTTCAACAGCATTTCATAGGGGGAAAAACTGTTAATGTCCGCCAATGTAACACCATCATAGCGGCTGCGTGTGTGTTGTACCATCGCGCTCAGGTCCACATCCAGCCATTTGGTGATAACAGCCGCCGTGCGGTAATTGAGCATATAGCGCTCGCTGCCGGTTTCTTTAAAGTTAGATTGGTTCTTTTCAAACAGCAACGACAAGGCATTGCTCATTTTACTGGAAGAACCATACAACGTAAGATTGTATTGCTGGTTAACAGGGTTGGCCAGCAGGTTGTCTTTGATCTGCTGCCTGTTATCCTGTGTTCTCAACCGGTTCAGGATAGAGTCTCTTTGCGCCAGCGTGATGTAGCCCAGGAATTGTTCGCTCATGGCTACGGTAGCCGGCGACCACACCTTGTTTACATTGCTGCTCAATGCGCCGGAATTAAGCAGGGCGCTCCAGTTGTTGAAAGCCTTCATTTCATAGTCCACCGTTTCGGCCGGTGAGGCCAGCGGACGCACATAATCCAGGTCCATCTTCTTCCCTACCCTGGTAAAGGCCGAGAACTCCACTTTCAGCGGCGTACTCTTTTGAGCACTTTTGGTGGTAATGACAATAACGCCATTGGCAGCACGGGCGCCCCAGATAGAGGCGGCAGCGGCATCTTTCAGCACGGTGATGCTTTCCACATCATTCGGGTTAATACTGCTGAAATCACCCTGTATGGCAAATCCGTCCACTACCACAAGCGGCCTGGCATTGCCATACAGGCTGGTTTGCCCGCGTATTTCGAACGAAGGTGTGCCATCCGCATCCATGGAGCGGGCCTGTACTCCGGCTACCGCGCCAATAATGCGTTGCGATATATTGATGGAGGGTTTGTTCAGCTGTGCTTTACTGATGGTGCCGAAAGAACCGGTTGCGCGTTCCTTCGGTATTTTTTGATATCCGGTAGTAACGACTGCAACTTCATCCAGTTTTTGAACATCAATGCTCATTACCGCAAGGATACTTTTACCACGGAAAGGCACTTCCCTGGTTTGATAGCCTACAAAACTAATTAGCAACATTTCATTACCATCCTGCTTCGGAAGTATAAAATTCCCTTCCGCATCCGTAGTCACTCCAATATTAGAATTCTTCAGCTTAACGGTTGCGCCGGGTATAGGTGTGCCATCTTCAGCGACGACCTTTCCAGTGATCGTAGTATCTTCTGCGAAAGGAGAAGGCGCCAACGGTTTAAACGTGGCAGCTGGTTTAGCAGATAAGGCAATAGACTTCCCTGTGATCTTGTAAGTTAGTGGCTGATCCTTCATCACCTTGTCCAAAAACTCCGTCAAAGCCATGTTGCGGGCCGCAATTGTTACCGGCTTGCCGCTTTCCAGCAGCTCCTGCTTGCCAAAGACCAGGTAACCGGTCTGCTCTTTGATGACGGAAAAAATTTCTTTCAAAGTAAGGTCCTTGCCGGTAAGAGTAACTGTCTGCGCCGAGGTAGAAGCCCGGACTTGCAGCAATGCGACAGTCAGTAAAAGTGCAGTTAATCTCATGATCCTTCCGATTTTGGTCCGGGATGCCGTTATAGACATGACAATCCAGTCATCCCGCCTGGCGCGGGATAAACAGTTTTTTTGCATAAATTGCAGTCGTTTGCTTGTTAATAAATTGGTTGATACGCCTTTTTTGAAGACAACAAATACTTACCGGTAGTGGTCCCAACACTACCGTTTTTTTGCCCCCTGCTTATGATGATTATTCAATGTCATTTCATCAGCACCAATTTTCTGCCCGCTTCCAGGCGGTAGTGGAACCCGGCATTGCCCAGGATCTCCAACACACCTCCCAGGGCCAGATTCCGGTCGATCTCCCCAAATACTTTCACGTCCTGCACGCCTTCTTCATACGCTACGTCTATATCATACCAACGCTCCAATTCTGCCATTGCCTGCCTTACGTTCATCCCGTCAAAATTAAACACACCGTTTTTCCATGCCATCACGGCAGCGGGATCGATATTACCGGTGACCTGTAATTGCCCGGCACCGCCGGCCAGCACCTGCTGGCCGGGGCGGATGGCGATACCGTTATCAACCTGCCCTTGCCGGGCTACTTTTACGAGGCCTTCCAGAAGTGTGACTTTCGTTTGCTCCTCATAGGAATGTACATTAAAATGCGTGCCCAATACCATGGTATTCACACCGTTTGCCGCCACTATAAATTGCCGGGCTGCATCTTTGGCCACTTCAAAATATCCCTCTCCCTTCAACACTACTTTTCGCTCATTGCCTGCAAAGGCTACCGGGTAAGTAATGGAAGAACCAGCATTGAGCCAGATACGTGAGCCATCCGAGAGCTGCATGTCCACTACCTTACTGCCACGCGGGTTGGTAAGGGTGTTGTACTGCATTTCACGGAAGGTTTCCCCGCTGGCCGATTGGTAGGCGACCTGGCCGGCGGCCAGCTTCACGAGTCTGATACTTCCCTGTTGGGCCAGCAGGCCACTGGAAAGGCTGTCCAGGGCTATCACCTGCCCGCTGGCCAACGTTACCCTGGCCTTTGATACCTGCGGCGCAGCTATATTGCCGGCGCCCTGGGTAATCGTGGCGGGAAGATGAGCCGTGCGATTGCGCAGCACGGTAATAAGGGTTGTTGCCCCGATCAGCAGGACCGCGGCGGCAGCCCAGACCCATCTCCGTAACGGGAATGCTTTGCCCGCACCCATTTCCAGGCCCGTATGCGCCAATACCTGCTCCCTGATCCGGGTATCGGCCTGTTCAGATACTGTCAGCCCGGAGGCTTGCGCCTGCTGGGCTGATAATTGCTGTATTGCCGGATCATCCAGCATCTCTTTATATCTATCCGGATGCTGCTCAATGAATGACCACAACACTTCGGCCTGCTCGGCGGTGATCTCATCCCGGATAAAACCGGCCAGTAAATCTTTGTAATATGACGTTGGATGATCCATATTCTATATACAGACTGTGAGAGGCAGAAAAAAAGACTAATGGGATCCGGACTTTTTTAATAAAAATCTGGTCCGAGCAACAGGAGCAGCACCGCCAGCTTGCCATATTGCTTCAAATAGCTGCGCAGCAGCGCAATCGACTGGACCATGTGATTGCGGACGGTATTGGTGGAGATGCCAAGCTCGCTGGCCACTTCCTCGTAGCTTTTGCCTTCCCGCTTGCACATTTCATAGATGCGGCGGCGTTGGGGCGATAACGTGGCCAGGGCCTGTTCCATGAGCTGGATGTTAGGAGAGTCTTGCTCCGCAAATGGGTCCACCGGACCGGCGGTTACCTCGTAATGACGCAGCAGCCGGTCTTTAAACTTTTGATCCCTGGCCATTTCCAGGTGCACATCGTAGGCCCGGTTATGACATACCCGGAACAGGTAAGGACGAAAATCTTTTTTGATCGCGATTTTATGCCGGGCGTCCCAAATGCGCACGAACACATCCTGCAGGAGGTCTTCTGCTACATCGGGCAATTTCACCAGGGTCATGGCGTAGGCATATACTTCATGGCGGTACCGGC
>NZ_DATCRF010000770.1:0-19464 GCF_036569125.1 Chitinophaga sp.
ATCTTATTGCCGGAGCGCAGCTGTAGCAGCAGTTCCGGCAGATCGGGGTGGGTGCTTTTCAGCTCTGCAATATTGCGCAGGCGGTATATATTCAGCAGGCGGAAAGCAGAGGGGTTGATGAGCTCTATTTTTCCTTCTGCATCAAAAGACAGCATACCAATGCTGATATGCTGTACGATCGTATCAATATACTTCAGGTTCGCTTCTTTCTCAGCACGGGTTTGGCGAAAAGCGTCCAGCACTTCATTAAACTGCTGGTTCAGCTCCCGGAAGCTTTTGCCCATTTTATTATCCGCATTAAAACGGATGGAAAAATCTTCGTAGCGGATGGATTCCAGGAACAGCGTTAGCTTACGGTTTACCCGGTTCAGGTAATAATACAAACCATAGATCTGAATAATGATCAGTACAACCAATGCTATACCCGGGATAACGCCTGCCAGCCGCCATAGCCAAACACCTGCTGCTATGGTAACTGTTAGCAGCAGAATGCGGAGGAATATATTTATACTGAAATGACTCATGGGAATAAGAATTACGAATTAATCAATTACGAATTATGAATTGAGTACATCGTATTGATAACACCCAACAAACTCATTCGCTTCGATCCACTCGTAATTCGTAATTGATCAATTCGTAATTATAAATTGTATTTTTCTAATCTTCTGTACAGCGCTGCCCTGCTCAGCCCCAGCTCCCGTGCGGCTTCCGTAATATTGCCGTTCACTTTTTTCATAGCCTGGGTAATAATGGTACGTTCCATTTCTTCCAGGTTGTAGCCGGTATCCAGCTCCTGCTCTTTGGCCGGGCTTTTCACAAATACGTCTTTAGGCATCAGGCTTTTACCCTGCGATAATATAACAGCCCTTTCAATGGCATGCTGCAGCTCGCGGATGTTGCCCGGCCAGTCGTACTGCTTTAGCTGCTGTACTAAAGATTCATGTAAGCTGCTTACCGTACGTTTGTATTTATCGCGGTACAGCTGCAAAAAGTGTTCGGCTAGCGGCACAATATCCTCAACCCGCTCACGCAGGGGAGGCAGCTGGATCTCTATGGTGTTAATACGGTATAACAGATCCTGGCGGAACAGGTGCTGGCTGGCCATTTGCTGAATATGGCGGTTGGTGGCGCAGATCAGCCTTACATCTACCGGGATGGTTTTGTTGGAGCCTACTTTGGTAACGGAGCGGTTTTGCAGCACCGTTAGCAGCTTGGCCTGGAAGGGGAGGGAAATATTGCCTATCTCATCCAGGAAAATAGTACCGCTGTTAGCTTCCTCAAAACGGCCGTTGCGGTCCTCACGGGCATCGGTAAACGCTCCTTTTACATGGCCAAACAGCTCGCTTTCAAAAAGCGTTTCGCTAATGGCGCCCAGGTCCACGCTTACAAAGGGTTGTTTATTGCGCTGGCTCAGGTGGTGAATGTGGCGGGCCAGCATATCCTTACCGGTACCGTTCTCGCCCAGTATCAGTATATTGGCATCGGTGGCGGCTACCCGGTTCACAGTATCCATTACCTGCTGCATGGCAGCGCTGTTGCCGGTTATCAGCTCCCCGTCCGTATTGCTGGAGGGTTTTTCTTTTTGCGTGGCGGCCCGGTGTTTATTAAAAGCCGCCTGCATGGTGGCCAGCAGCTTTTCATTTTCCCAGGGTTTCAGCACAAAATCAGTGGCGCCGGCTTTAATGGCGCGCACGGCCATCTCTACATCGCCATAAGCGGTGAACATAACTACGGACGACTGGGGCTTCAGGTCCAGGATACGGTCCAGCCACTCAAAACCTTCCTTACCGCTGCTCAGGTCGCGGGTAAAGTTCATGTCCAGCAGTATTACATCATAATCAAAGTTGGAAACCAGGTAAGGGATCTTTTGGGGGTTGCGCTCAAAATCCACCTGTTCAAAATGGCGTTTTAATAACAGGCGGGCAGCCCTCAGCACATCCATATCATCATCAACTATCAAAATTTTTCCGGGTAGTGTTGTCGTCATCATATTTTTTAGTTCAGCAAACTATATTCCTGTATCGGTGCCAGGGGTTGGATAATGGCGGCAGCCCGCCACTGGCAATATTAATCAAAGATTTCCTTTTTCCCGGCGGTTTTCGCAGCGTTTTAAAAGTGTCCGGAAATGAACAAGTATTGTCCGGTACAGAACGTTTTTAACCGCCTGTTTTTTCGGAATCCCTTACTGGTAAAGGTTTTATAGCTTTGGCATGTTGGTTGAACTTCCAGGGCAGCCAAATAGGGCATGTCAATCATGGATAGAAAAATAGAAAAAAAATTCTGGTCAGGTAAACGTATTCTTCTGATAGGCGGCGGCAGTCTGGTAGTACTGCTGCTGGCATATAACCTCATATTTGCCGATCACCGTTCCCGGCTGAACGTGGAAAAGGATAAGATCACTGTTAGCACCGTTACCAAAGGCACCTTTGATCAATATATAGCCGTTACGGCCGTGGTACAACCCCTGAAAACCATTCGCCTGGATGCTATTGAGGGCGGGTATGTAAGCCAGAAGTACCTGGAAGGCGGCAGCATGGTTAAGCGGGGCGATTCTATTCTGCGCCTGGAAAACCAGCGTATGCAAATGGAGTTCATGAACCATGAAACAGAAATGTACCGCCTGATCAATGAACTGCAGAACACCCGCCTGAGCCTGAAGCAAAACCGCTATACGCTGGAAAAAACGCTCAGCGACCTGGATTATAAGATAGACCAGGCAAAAGATATTTACGACCGTAATAAACAGCTGGTGGATGAAAAGATAGTGGCCCGCCAGGAGTTTGTTAAAACCAAGCTGGATTATGAAGGCCTGTTAAAGCAGCGGCAGATTGAAATAGAAAGCCAGAAATACCAGGAAGAAAATGCCAAATTGCAGATAGCACAGCTGGAAGGCACTATCGCACGCACCCAGCGCAACCTGCAGATGATGAAGGATAACCTGAACAACCTGATCGTACGGGCGCCTATTGAAGGGCAGCTGTCGTCCGTGAATGTGGAGGTAGGTTCCAGCATTACCGCAGGGCAAAATATCGGGCAGATCGATGACCTGGATGGCTTTAAGATGCGCGCAGAAGTGGATGAGCATTACCTTTCCCGGGTATTTGCCGGTTTAAAAGCCTCTTTCGAGTTTAACGGTAAAACCTATGAGCTGGAAGTTACCAAAGCTTTTCCGGAGGTGATCAACGCGCGTTTTAATGTGGATATGAACTTTGTAAAAGGTACCCCGGAAGGCATACGCCGCGGGCAATCCTCCCCTATACGCCTTGAGCTGGGCAAGTCATCAGAAGCAGTGCTGCTGCCGGTGGGCGGCTTTTTCTCCGATACCGGCGGCAACTGGGTATATGTAGTGGATAAGGGCGGTAAGCGCGCGGTAAAACGCAACATATCCCTGGGCCAAAAGAACCCGCAGTTCTTTGAGGTGCTGGAAGGGCTGCAGCCTGGTGAGCAGGTGATCACTTCCTCTTATGAGAACTTCGGGGATAAGGAGGTATTAGTGTTCTAAGACCGGCCTTCCATCTATTGTATTGTTGGATCAATCTATTGGATATTTAAATTAATCAACATGATAAAAACCGTTAATCTTCAAAAGTTATTTACAACAGAAGAAGTAGAAACTACCGCCCTGAACGGTATTAATATGGAAATTCAGGATGGAGAGTTTGTAGCCATTATGGGCCCCTCCGGCTGTGGTAAATCCACCCTGCTGAACATCCTGGGCCTGCTGGATAACCCCAGTGGCGGCGAATATTTTTTCTGGGATAAGGAAGTGGCCCGTATGAGCGAGCGCCAGCGCGCGCAGCTGCGTAAAGGTTCTATTGGTTTTGTGTTCCAGAGCTTTAACCTGATCGATGAGCTAACGGTGTTTGAAAATGTTGAGCTGCCCCTTCTGTACCTGAAAGTGCCATCCAGCGAAAGAAAGCAAAAGGTGGAGCAGGTGCTGGAGCGCATGAACATCATGCACCGCCGCAACCACTTTCCGCAGCAGCTGTCCGGTGGCCAGCAGCAAAGGGTGGCCATTGCCCGCGCCGTGGTAGCCAAACCTAAAATGATCCTGGCGGATGAGCCCACAGGTAACCTGGATAGTACCAATGGTGAAGAAGTAATGAAGCTGCTGCAGGAGCTGAATGATGCCGGCACCACCATGGTAATGGTTACGCACAGCCCTTATGATGCAGGCTTTGCACACCGCATTATTAACCTGTTTGATGGTAAGGTGGTAACAGAAAATATCAAAGAGCAGTTCCATGTTTAAAAACTACCTGAAAATAGCCTGGCGAAATTTGTGGAAGCAGAAAGTTTTCACGCTCATTAACGTGGGTGGGTTAACGATAGGCCTTACCGTAAGCATGCTGTTACTGTTATGGGTGCAGCAGGAGCTGAGCTATGACAGGTATAATACAAAATGGGACCGTATTTACCGGCTTCATACCGATATACACGTAAATAACAGCAACTTTATTTCCTGCCAGGTACAGGATGTAATGGGTCCTACGCTGGCGCATGACTATCCGCAGATAGAGAAATTTGTGCGGCTGGATCCCCCGCGTGATATCCTGGTGCGGAAAGGAAATGAAACCCTGCAGGAGAAAAAGGCTGCCTGGGCAGACTCCACTATCTTTGACGTGTTCACACTGCCCCTGCTGGCCGGTGACCCTAAAACAGCGCTCACCGCTCCTTACTCTGTAGTGTTATCTGAAACGGCGGCCCGCAAATATTTCCAGTCCACGGACGTAGTGGGCAAAATACTGCATCTCAATAATACGGCAGACTACCAGGTTACCGGCGTGATGAAGGATATGCCGGATGCTTCCCATTTCCACTTCGATTTTCTTATGAGCATGTCGGAAATGGAGAACAGCCGTAGTAATAACTGGGGCAATCATAACTACTATACCTATGTGCTGGTACGCCCCGGTGTGAGCGAAAGTATTTTGAATGCCTTTCTGCGGGATGTGACAAAGAAATATATCGCTCCCTTTTATTCGGAGATCCTGCATATCAGCATGGATAAGCTGGAGCAGGGAGGCAATCATGTGCGTTATGATGCTACGCCGCTTTCCATGATACACCTGCATGCTGACAGGGCAGACCAGTCGTCCATTGAGCCCGGCGGGAATATACAATACGTATACATCTTCTCCGCTGCCGCTGTTTTTATATTACTGATCGCCTGTATAAATTTCATGAACCTTTCTACGGCCCGTTCCGCCAGCAGGGCACGGGAGGTAGGTGTACGCAAGGCGCTGGGCTCACAGCGCAAACAGCTGATCCTGCAATTCCTTTCTGAATCATGGCTGATATGCGCACTGGCTATGGGGCTTGCTGTATTGGCAGCCATTGTTTTGCTGCCCTTCTTTAACCAGCTTGCAGGCAAGCAAATGACTATTGACCTGCTGCATCAGCCCCGTCTTATCTTATACTTTCTTGCGTTATTACTGATAGTGGGCATGCTGGCGGGCGCATATCCCGCCTTCTTCCTGTCAGGGTTTAAACCTATACAGGTATTAAAAGGTAAGCTGCTATCTGACAATAATACCCGGGGATTGCGCAGCACCCTGGTGGTAGTGCAGTTTGTTATTTCCAGTGTATTGATCATTGGCACCATTGTTATTTACAACCAGCTGCATTATATACAGCACCGCCAGATCGGTTATAACCGCCAGCAGGTGCTGGTACTGCAAAATACCTACCCTTTATATAAGCAGGCAAAAGCTTTCCGGGAAGCGGTACTGCGCCTGCCCGGCGTAAAGAATGGTACCATGACGGGCTTTTTGCCTACCGGTCAGTTCCGGCAAAGCCCCAGCTTTTTCAAAGATCGTAATACCTCCGCTAACAGTGCTTTTACAACAGAAACCTGGTCGGTGGATGAGCATTATATCCCTACGCTGGACATGAAGGTAACAGCAGGCAGGAACTTTGACCCTCAACATTTTGGAACGGATTCCTCCGCTATCATCGTAAGTGAAACAGCCGCCAGGATGCTGGGCTTTAAAGACCCGGTAGGTAAGGAGCTATACGAGCCGGTAGATGGTGGTCAATTGCGTGTCTTACATATTGTTGGCGTAATAAAAGACTTCAATTATAATTCCCTGCACCAGGCCATTACGCCGCTTATGCTGCGGCTGGAGGAACAGAGGGGCAGCATGGCCTTCCGTGTTAAAACCGGTAACCTTCCGGGGCTGGTGGAGAAAATAAAACAGCAGTGGGATGCAATGGTACCCGGGCAGGTTTTCCTGTACTCCTTTATGGATGAAGAGTTTAACGCCATGTACCAGGCCGACCAGCGTACCGGGAATATTTTTGTTCTGTTTGCCGTGCTGGCCATTGTAGTAGCATGCCTGGGCCTTTCAGGACTTGCCATATTCACTGCAGAACAACGCACCAAGGAAATAGGCATCCGTAAGGTACATGGCGCATCCGTAGCAGATATTGTTACGCTGTTAAGCCGCGATTTTATTAAGCTGGTATTCATCGCTATCGTAATAGCTATACCGGTAGCGTGGTACATTATGAATAGCTGGCTGCAGGATTTTGCTTACCGTACCACTATACAATGGTGGGTGTTTATACTGGCAGGCGCCATTGCAGTGGTAATAGCGCTGTGCACCATCAGCTTCCAGTCAGTAAAAGCAGCGCTGATGGATCCTGTAAAAAGTTTGAGAACAGAATAAATAACCTTGCCACATGTTCCGTAATTATTTGAAAATAGCCTGGCGTAACCTGCACCGCAGCAAGGCATATGCGCTGATCAATATTACCGGCCTTTCAGCCGGTATGGCAGTAGCTATGCTTATAGGGCTATGGATATGGGACGAGGTTTCTTATAATAAATATCACCAGCATTACGACCGTATTGTGCAGGTAATGCGGCAGGCTACCTTCCAGGGTGTAACAAGCACCGGGTCGGCAGTACCCATACCGCTGGCAGAGTACCTGCGCACGCATTACGGCAGTGATTTTAAAAGTGTGGTAACATCCTCCTGGGCCCTGGAAAATATTATTGCAGCCGGGGATAACAAGTTAACCAGCACCGGTATTTATATGGAGCCGCAGGCCCCTGAAATGTTATCCCTGCAAATGCTGGAAGGCAGCCGGCAAACAGCGCTGCAGGATGTGAATACCATCTTGCTATCCGCCTCCCTGGCCAGGAGCTTATTTGGCAGCCAGCCGGCCACCGGCAAAATAGTGAAGCTGAATAATAAAACAGATGTAAAGGTGAGTGGCGTATATGCAGATATTCCACATAATTCCAGCTTTAGCGATCTTGCATTTATAGCGCCTTTCAGCCAGTACCTGGCCAGTTCCGGCGACTGGGCAAAACATGCTGTTACGGATTGGAATGAATATTCCTTTCAGATGTTTGCAGAGTTAAACCCGCAGGTAGATGCACAAAAAGTATCCGGTAAGATACAATCTGTAATAAAAGATAATAGTGCAGATGAATCCAACCCAATGTTGCTGCTGCACCCCATGCGTAAATGGAAATTGTATTCGGAATTTCAAAATGGAATAAATACAGGTGGCGACATACGGTTTGTATGGCTGTTTGGTTTAATCGGTGTATTTGTGCTGCTGCTGGGCTGTATAAACTTTATGAACCTGAGCACGGCCCGCGCGGCCAGGCGGGCCAGGGAAGTAGGCATCCGCAAAGCCATAGGCTCTGCAAAAGAACAGCTGGTAGGGCAGTTCTTAAGTGAATCATTACTGGTAGTAGCTATTGGGTTTTGTATAGCGCTGCTGCTGACCATGTTGTTCCTGCCTTGGTTTAATAATGTGGCAGATAAGCAGATCGCTCTTCCCTGGGGCAGCGTAAGCTTCTGGCTGTTATGTGCAGGTTTTATGCTTGTAACAGGTGTGCTGGCAGGCAGTTATCCTGCGTTTTACCTGTCGGCTTTTCAACCGGTAAAAGTATTAAAGGGCACCTTCCGCGCAGGCCGTTTTGCTGCAATGCCCCGTAAAGTATTGGTAATAGTGCAGTTTGCAGTATCGGTAATACTGATCATTGGTACGGTCATTATTTTTCAGCAGATACAATACACCAAAGACCGTGCGATAGGGTATAGCAGGGACGGGCTTATTACCATTCCCATGAACACACCTGACCTGTTCGGGCATTATGACGTGCTGCAAAAAGAGCTGCAGGCCACCGGTATGGTTGAAAACATGGCAGAATCATCCAGCCCCACAACCCAGCTGTTTTCACGCGGAGGAGAAAATATGAAGTGGCGTGGTAAAAGGGAGGAAGAAAAAATACTGTTTGGCAACATAGCCTGTACACATGATTTTGGCGCCACCATTGGTTGGCAAATACTGGCCGGGCGGGATTTTTCCCGTGAATATGCTACGGACAGCAGCGCTATGATCTTAAATGCATCGGCCGCTGCGGTGATGGGACTTAAAGATCCGGTTGGCGAAAAAATTCAGTGGGGCAAACATCAATACACGGTTATAGGCGTGGTAAAAGATCTGTTAATGGAATCGCCTTTTGCTGCCGCCATACCTACCGTATTCCGTTTGAACTACGACTGGGCGAATGTGATCACCGTTAAAATAAAACCCGGCCGCAATAACCGGGCGGCGCTGGATAAAATAGCGGCGGTGTTTAAAAAATATAACCCGGGCAGTCCTTTCAACTATAAATTCAATGACCAGGAATATGGGAAAAAATTTATGGCAGAGGAGCGTATTGGTAAGCTGGCAGGTTGTTTTGCCATACTGGCCATTTTAATCAGTTGCCTGGGCATTTTTGGATTAGCTTCTTTTACAGCGGAACAGCGCACCAAAGAAATTGGTGTGCGCAAAGTATTAGGCGCTACGGTGCTGAGCATATGGGCGCTGCTTTCCGGCGATTTTCTGAAGCTGGTGTTCATTGCTTTCCTGCTGGCGGCGCCGGCAGCCTACTATGGAATGCAACACTGGTTACAGCAGTATGAATACCGCACCCCCATTCACTGGTGGATCTTTATGGCCACCGGTGGCGCTGCATTGGGCATTACATTAACAGTAGTAAGTTACCAGGCTATTAAGGCCGCTGTTATTAATCCTGTAAAAAGTTTAAGAACAGAATAAATAGGCAGGCTACCTGTTAGCATGGAGTAGTGGATGTATGTTTATGGCAGCCGGTTTATGCACCGTAGTAACATGGTTTACCATCAGTTTTCAATTTGTGAAAGCAGCTTTAATGAACCGGTAAGATCATTGAGAACAGCGTAAATACTTTAAATAACTATGGTTTCAATCAGTACATGTTTACGAGTAGAATAACAAGTCAAATGCCGGGGGATGTGTCTACATGCCCCACATTTTTTTATCACACAAAAAAATTGAAGAATGTTCCGTAACTACCTGAAAATAGCCTGGCGTAACCTGTGGCGGCGAAAGCTGTTCACCGTTATCAATGTGCTGGGGCTGAGCGTGGGGCTTACCTGTGTAGCCTTCCTGGTGTTGTGTGTGCAGCAGATGGTAGTGAAAGATAAGTTTCATAAGCACCTGGATAACCTGTACCTGCTGCAAACGGATAATGATAATGAGAAAAATGTGTTCCCCTTATTGGAGCTCATGCAAAAGGATCTTCCGCAGGTAGTGAACGGCACCCGCGTTAATCACTGGGATGCGCCCTGGATCAGCTATAAGGATAAAACCATTAGTGAGGAGATCACCTATGTGGATACCGGTTTCCTGAATGTATTCACCTATCCGCTTAAATACGGCAATACCGCCACTGCGTTAAAAGATAAATCTTCCATTGTGCTGTCGGCCCCGGTGGCGGAAAAATTATTTGGCAACGGTAATCCCCTGGGTAAAACCGTTGCTTTTGCAGATAAGCGCCGGTTCACCGTATCCGGCGTAATGCAGCCCATACCGGCCAATGCATCTATACAACCCGCCGTGCTGTTATGGAATAAGAACTTAACAGATGACAAGGAGTTTGGCCCCATAGCAGACTGGTATAACTGCTTTACCAGCAGCTATGTGCTGCTGCAGCCCGGTGCTAATGTAGCGGCTATAGAAGCGCAGCTGAAAAAGATGGTAGCGGCCCATTTTGCTGAAGGTGCAAAAGACCGGGTTATGCACCTGCTCCCTTACCGGGAATATGCAAAAAAGTATGGTGCGCTCAACTTTGATTTTTACGTGTACGGCCTCACCTGCATAGCGGTGTTTATTTTATTGCTGGTAGCCATTAACCTGGTGAACCTGAATATGGCAGTATCTTTTACACGGGTGCAGGAGGTAGCGGTGCGCAAGGTATTAGGCTCCGGCCGCCAGGCCATATTAATGCAGTTCTTTACCGAAGTTGGTGTAATGGTATGCATTGCCCTGCTGCTGGCATGGAGCATGGCATTTATACTGCTGCCGCTGTTAAATGAGCAGCTGAACGGCTTACAGATCACCGCTGCTATGTTGTACCGGCCTGCCTTTATTGGCATATGGCTGCTAACCGGCGCCGTATTAACCCTGGCAGCCGGTGGCTACCCTGCAGCATACATCAGCGCATTAAAGCTAGCCAATGCGGTAAAAGGCAAGCTGCAGGCGGCCCCGCAAAAAGCATACATACGCCAGGGCCTTATTATAGCACAATTTGTAATAGCCGTGGTATTTATTGCAGGCAGCCTTATAATGCAGCAGCAGGTGCAGTATATGAAAGTGGGGGATGTGCGCTTTAATAAAGAGCAGGTGCTGACCGTAAAGCTGGATCTTGATTTTATGGATACTGCGCAGGCCCGCAGCGGCATTGATCATTTAATAACCCAGCTGCAGCAGCAGGCTGCAGTAAGCAGCGTATCCACCTCGCAGTGCATACCCGGCCAGTTCTGGGAAAACTATAACGCCTTTGTGGCCGAAGATGGCAGCAATAAAGAGCTGGGTATGCGCCAAACCAATATTGATAATGGTTTTGTGCCTACATACGGCATACGCATTTTACAGGGCCGGAATTTTTCTGCAGATATGGCCCTGGATAAGGAAGCGGTGCTGATCAATGAAACAGCCATGAAAAGTATGGGCTGGAGCAGCATTGAAGGTAAAACCCTTCACACCAAAGGAGGGAGGGAAAGCCTGCGGGTGATAGGCGTAACGGATGATTATCATTACCGTTCCATGGCCGGCAGCGTAGAGCCGCTGATCCATTTTTATGCCGGTAAAACCGCTATGCAGCCCGGGTACAATTACCTGAGCATAAGCATTAAGCCACAACAGGCCGCCCCGGTGATTGCGCTGCTGAAAAAAGCTTTCAGCCAAATGCCTTCTTACCGTGAATTTACGTACAGCTTTGCAGATGAGGTGTTCAATAAACAATATAAGACCATAGAAGGTATTCTTGCGCTCATTCGTTTTTTCACCATTGTAAGTGTGCTCATAGCCTGTGCCGGCATTTTTGCGCTGGTAGCCCTGGCTGCACAGCAGCGCACCCGTGAAATAGGCATCCGCAAGGTATTGGGCGCCAGTATTGTTAGCCTGGTATCCCTGTTATCCAAAGACCTGCTAAAGCTGGTAGGCATTGCCATACTTATAGCCGCACCCCTGGCCTGGTGGGCCATGCAGCGCTGGCTGCAGGATTTTGCATACCGCATCACCATATCCTGGTGGCTGCTGGCCGGGGCAGGTATGGCTACGCTGGCCATTGCCCTGCTAACCGTAAGCATACAGGCCATAAAAGCCGCTTTAATGAACCCGGTAAAAGCATTGAAAACAGAATAGAACTAAACCGTATGTTCCGTAACTACCTTAAAATAGCATGGCGTAACCTTTGGAAAACAAAGCTGCTTACTGCTGTAAATATACTGGGCTTGTCTGTAGCCTTCGCAGCCGCCATACTGCTGGTAATGACAGCCTACCGCGAATTTTCCTATGACCGGTTCCATACAAACAAGCAGCTGTACATGCTGTATATTAACACCTACCATGCACAGGGCCTGGAGCAAAGGGCTAACATGCCCATGCCGCTTACCCCCGCCATGAAACAGGAGTTCCCGGAGGTAAAGGCCGCAACGCGTATGTTATATACCTCCGGTATGTTGCGCTACCATGATAAAATATTTGAAACAGACCTGGAAGGGGTGGATGTGGATTTCCTGCACATGTTCTCTTTCCCGCTTATAAAAGGTAATACACAGGCGCCTTTGGCCAGTATGAGTAACATCGTATTATCAGCCAAAAAAGCACAAAGCATTTTCGGTAGCGAGGAGCCGGTGGGCAAACAGCTGGAAGCGCGTATCGGCGATAGCTGGAAGACCTTTATAGTAAGCGCGGTAATGAAAGATGCGCCGGACAATTCCAGTGTTGAATTTGATGCCCTGTGCCGTTTTGAGAATGCAGGCGGTTATGAAAGCCAGAAGGATGCCTGGAACTCCAGCACCCATTACGTGTATGTACAGCTGGCAGACCATGCCGGCACGGCGGCTTTTGAGCGCCGCGCCAAAGCATTCGTGAACAAATATTTTGCAGAGCGGCTGCGGGACCTGAAAAGGGATGGCGCCACACCCGGTGAGAACGGAGAGCTGATAGGCCTGCATTTAAGAAAGCTTACAGACCTGCATTTAAACGGCATTGGCTCAGAAAGCCAGGGCAAATTTTACCCTTACCTGTTATTACTGGTAGGCGCGTTCATACTTTTCATTGCCTGTATAAATTTCATGAACCTTACTATTGCCGGCGCTTTCACCCGCTCGCGGGAAATAGGCATGCGCAAAATATTAGGCGCATTCCGTTTTCAGCTCATTACCCAGATGTGGGGCGAGGCCGTGCTGGTATGCGGGCTGGCGCTGCTGATAGGTTTAGCAGCAGCCTACTTTTTATTGCCGGCTTATAATTCCCTGTTCAATAGCAAGCTTACGTTTGGATTGTTACAGCAACCGCTGTTGCTGGGTATTGCAGCACTGCTGTTTTTCCTGGTTACGTTAATGGCCGGCGGTTACCCCGCCTGGGTGGTTGCGCGTATAAACACCATCAAGGTACTAAAAGGCAGTATGCAGGCCGGCAGGTCGGGCAAGGTGCGTAATGTGCTGATGGTAACACAGTTTGTGATCTCCTCCCTGCTTATCTGCTGCACCCTTATTGCCTGGCAGCAGCTGAACTACCTGCGCAAACAGCCGCTGGGATTTAACAGGGAACAGGTTATCAGCCTGCCGCTGCCACATGATGTAAACCCGGAACAGGCGCTGAAACGTATGCGTAATACGCTGGCAGGCGAGGCCAATGTATTAAGCGTTAGCGGCACAGATATTAACCTGGGCCGTGGCCGGGATGGCTCCTCCGCCACCTCCAAAGTATCGTATGATTATAAGGGCCACGTAATAAGCAGCAACTGGCTGCGGGTTGATTATGATTATGTAAAAACACTGGACCTGACGCTGGTAGCCGGCCGCGATTTTTCACCACAATACGGTGCAGATTCTATGGCCCTGGTTATAAATGAAAAAATGGCGCAGCAGCTGGGCGGCGTAAAAGCAGCGCTGGGCGCATTACTGCCGGTGAGCGACAGTGCGCATCCCATGCAGGTAATAGGTATTGTGAAGGATTTCAACTTCCGCTCCCTGCAGGAAAAGATAGAGCCGCTTTCCATGTTCATATCACCCGGCTCCCCGCTGCAGTATATTTTTGTGAAGGTGCCCCGGGGCAACCTGCCGGCTTCCATGGCGCTGGTAACAAAACGCTGGAACGAGGCCTACCCCGGCAACCAGACAGACCCCTCTTTCCTGGATGAAAATACAGACCGGCAGTATCGTAAAGAAAAACGCTTTTCAAGTATATTTATCAGCGCGGCGGTACTGGCCATTGTAATATCCTGTATGGGGCTGTTTGCCATTTCTGTACTGGTAATGACGCAGCGTACCCGGGAAATAGGCGTGCGCAAGGTGCTGGGCGCAAGCGTTACCAGCATCGTAACCCTGCTGTCAAAAGATTTTGTGAAGCTGGTGCTCCTGTCCGTGATCATTGCCAGCCCTGTTGCCTGGTACCTGATGGAGCAATGGCTGCAGAATTACGCGTACCGCATCCATATTAATATAGGCATCTTTATAGGAGCCGCTGTAATTGCAGTGCTGGTGGCCGTTGTTACCGTAAGTGTACAATCCATCAGGGCTGCTTTAATGAACCCGGTAAAGTCTATCAGAACGGAATAAACAATTTAACTATGATACAATTAAGACATATTTCCAAGCATTACCCGGTAGGATTCGGTAAGAATGAAATTTTAAAGGATGTAGACCTCACGATCTTTGAAGGGGAGTTTGTGTCTATAATGGGCCCCTCAGGGTCGGGAAAATCTACCCTGCTGCATATACTGGGATTACTGGAAGAGCCTTCCAGCGGCGATTACCTGTTTGAAGGGGAGCTGGTAAATAAAATGAACGAGAAAAAACGTACGCAATTACACCGGGGCAGTATTGGCTTTGTGTTCCAGGCCTATCACCTGATAGATGAGCTGACGGTATATGAGAATATAGAAACTCCATTATTATATAAGAACATACCCGGCGCGGAACGTAAAAGCCGTGTAGCCGATGTGCTGGACCGTTTTAACATGGTAGCCAAAAAAGACCTGTTCCCCAACCAGCTTTCCGGCGGCCAGCAGCAGCTGGTAGGCATTGCCCGGGCTATTGTGGCAGAACCCCGCGTTATACTGGCCGATGAGCCTACCGGCAACCTGCACTCCGACCAGGCCCGGGTAATTATGCAGTTATTTAAACATTTGAATGAAACGGATAAAATCACCATCATCCAGGTTACACACTCGGAACAAAATGCTGCTTTCGGGCACCGGGTTATTGAGATCAGGGATGGCAAGATCCAGTAAAACCCTCGCGTAAAACCTGCGTTAACATACATTTCAGAAAAAACAATAAATAAAATGTTATGTTTTACACTAAATTAGTGTGGCCGTTCGCCATACCTAATAAAAATTTGCCTTTTATAAAGAAATGGCAAAGGCTATCATCACAATTACTATATTTTTGTTACGCTATGAAACTATACCAGTTTCCGGGACCCATCCTGGTAATATGTTTATTGTTTGCTAACACTGTACAAGTAGCTGCCCAGGATAAATGGAGCCTCAAACGTTGTGTGGATTATGCGATGGCTAATAACATCTCCATTAAACAGCAGGACGTGCAAAAGCGTTTGGCAGAGCTTACGTTAAAGCAAAGCCAGTTATCCCAGATCCCGAATCTGAGCGCCAGTGTTAGTGGTAACTACAACGCCGGCCGTAGCGTAAACCCTACCACGTATACTTACGAAACACAGGGCTTCCTTTCTTCCAACGCCAGCTTAAATACGAATGTTACCCTGTTCAACTGGTTCAGCAAGCGTAATACGATTGCCTCCAATATTTATCAGGCTAATGCATATGGCTTTTTACTGGAAAAGGCTAAGAATGATGTGGCCTTTAATATAGCTTCCACCTTTTTACAGATCCTGCAGAACAATGAGCAGGTGCATGTAAATGAAACCCAGCTCACCCTTACCAAAGCACAGCTGTCTAATACGGAGAAGCTGGTAGCTGCCGGCTCCGTACCGGAAAGCAACCAGGCCGATCTGCTGGCCCAGCTGGCAAGGGATAGCGCCAACCTTATCACCGCCCAGAACAATGTAATATTATCTACCCTGCAAATGAAGGCGCTGCTGAACCTGGGTTTTGATATTCCATTTCAGCCGGAAATACCCACGGATATTTCAAATATACCCTTACCCAGCCTGAATGAGGTGGATCCGGAAATGGTATTCAGTGCAGCCATGAGCACCAACCCGCTGATCCGGGCCGATTCCCTGCAGATCAAATCCTGGGAAAGGTCAGTAGCCGCATCCAGGGGCGCCATGTTCCCCACGCTGTCCTTATCAGCCGGTATTGGTACCAACTATGCCAATAATGTAAATGATATCCGTAATGTATTAACCGGTGTTAAAACAGATACGCTGGGCAATGTAAATGTAGGCGGCACCAACTACCGGGTGATCAGCGATCCCTATCCGCATTTTTCGCAGCAGAACTTTGGTAAGATCTCTTTCGGGGACCAGATCAGCAATAACTTTCAACAGGCGGTAGGCGTAAGCCTGAGCATTCCTATTTTTAACGCATGGCAGGCGCGCGCCCAGTACAAACGCAATAAGCTGAACCTGTATAACCAGGAGCTGACCCGTGACAAGGATAACCAGCAGTTAAGACAGGATATCTATACCGCACATGCCAACGCCGTAGCAGCCATTCAAAAGTTCTATGCCGCCAGCCGGGGGGTAGATGCTTCCCAAAAGGCCTTTGATTTTGCTACGAAACGCTTTAATTTAGGATTAATGAACACGATCGATTATATTACGACCCAAAATAATTTGTTCCAGGCCCAGATAAATAAGGTGTCTGCACAATATGACTATATATTCAGAATGAAATTGCTGGAGTTTTACCGGGACCAGAAAATAACCCTGTAGGCTCCCCCTCCCTTGTAACAAACCGCCTCTATGAAGAAAAAGACACTTTATTGGATTGTTGGTAGTGTAGCAACACTGATAATACTATTATTGGTACTAAAAGCCTCCGGCGTGATCGGGAAGGAGGAAGGTATCAAAGTGGCTGCAGATAAAGCTGCCAACAAAGATATTATTGAGGTGGTAGCTGCTACCGGAAAAATTTACCCTGAAATAGAAGTAAAAGTAAGCTCCGATGTATCCGGCGAAATTGTAGACCTGCCCGTACTGGAAGGCGATTCTGTTAAGAAGGGCCAGGTACTGGTACGTATATACGCAGATATTTATGGCTCACAGCGTGATAAAGCCACTGCAGCCCTGAGCCAAAGCCAGGCGCAAATGGCCAATTCCGCCGCTGCCCTGAATGCTTACAAGGCTAAGCTGGAGCAATACAAAGCTGCCTATGACAGGAATAAAGAACTGTATGCACAGAAAGTAGTATCCAAAAGTGAATTTGAAACAGCGGAATCTGCCTACCGCTCTGCCCTGGCCGACTTTACTGCCGCCACAGAGCAGGTGAACAGCTATAAATATGCAGTAGCCAGCGCACAGGCAGGGTTAACAGAGGCTAATAAGAACCTGGGCCGTACCACCATCGTATCGCCTATGCACGGGGTAGTATCCCTGCTGCCCGTTAAAAAAGGGGAGCGCGTAGTAGGTACCCTGCAAATGACCGGTACTGAGATCATGCGCATTGCCGACCTGAATGTAATGGAAGTACAGGTTGATGTAGGCGAGAATGATATACCCCGCGTAAAATATGGCGATACAGCCGTTATTGAGGTAGATGCCTACAGCAACCGTAAGTTCAAAGGTATTGTAACACAAATAGCCAGCTCCAGCAAAGGCGCCGCCACGGCCACTGCCTCCGGCACCACCTCTTCAGCAGAGCAGGTTACCAGCTATATTGTACACATCCGCATCCTGAACGACAGTTATAAAGATCTGATAGATCCTTCCCAGCCGAAGAACTTTCCCTTTCGCCCGGGTATGAGCGCCAGTGTGGATATACAAACCAAACGTAAAACACAGGTATTGTCCGTACCCATTAACGCGGTAACCACCCGTGAGGTGGAGAATGCTACCGCCAAAGCAGATGCCGCCAAAAAGAAGCAAGCAGAAAACGGTGATGATCCGCCGGCAGCAGGTAACAAGGATACCAAGGAAGTGGTGTTTGTGCTGCAAAAAGATAATACGGTAAAACAGGTAGAGGTAAAAACCGGTATACAGGACGATAATAATATTGAGATCCTCTCCGGCCTGCAACCCGGCGACCAGGTGATCAGCGGACCTTATGCTGCCGTGTCCCGTGAGCTAAAAAGCGGTAAAAAAGTAAAAGTAGTACCCGCAGCTCAGTTGTTTGAAGCCACGAAATAATGCCTTATAAATTATAGAGGGAGCTAAAAGAATGTAAAATCATAAATGCAAAATTTTAAATGTAAAAGGGGAATGCAGCGAATAAGGAACTGCATTCCCCTTTTACATTTAGCATTTAATATTTTACATTTTACATTTTTTTTAGTCCGGCCCCTGCCTTTTTAAGTACATTGCGGAAAATTCAACGGGTGAGTACAGGTATTATTGGCAGCGGCAGCTGGGCTACCGCTTTGGCAAAAATTTTAACAGATAATGGTCAGCAGGTGAATTGGTGGATCCGGAGCGAAGATACCATCCGCCATTTGCAGCAGCGCCACCATAACAAACATTACCTTACCTCGGTATATTTTGATACCCACCAGCTAAACCTCAGCAACCGGCTGCATGAGGTGGTGGCCAATAGTGATGTGCTGGTGCTGGCCGTACCCTCTGCCTTTTTGGAAGAGGTGCTGGCAGTGCTGCCGCCGGAAGCTTTACAGCATAAAAAAGTGATCTCCGCCATTAAAGGGCTGGTGCCGGAAAGCAACCAGTTTATTAATGAATACCTGGCCGATGATTTTGGGCTGCCGCTGGAACAGTACTTCACCATTACCGGTCCCTGCCACGCTGAGGAAGTGGCGAATGAAAAGCTCTCTTACCTTACCTTTTCCGGCCTGCAGCTGGAAGAAACCCAGAACATTGCAGACCTGTTTACCAACAGCTACCTGCAAACTATCGTGAATAATGACGTAATAGGCGTGCAGCTGGCCGCCGTGTTAAAGAATATTTACGCCATGGGCGCCGGCATTGCGCATGGTTTGGAGTATGGCGATAATTTCCTGAGCGTGCTTATTACCAACTGCTTCCGGGAAATGCAGCACTTCCTGGAAAAATATACTACCTGGGCCGGGCCTGTACATATGCCGGTTACCCAGCATAATTATAATGCCAGCGCCTACCTGGGCGATCTGCTGGTAACCTGCTACTCCCTGCACAGCCGTAACCGTACCTTTGGCAATATGATCGGCAAGGGCTACAGCGTAAAAGCAGCCCAGCTGGAATTAAATATGGTGGCGGAAGGGTATTACGCCAGTAAATGTATTTTTGAAATGAACCACGAAATAGGGGCTTATATGCCGGTAGCAAGGGCCGTATATGCGGTACTGTGGGAGCAGCTGAATGCGGAAGAAGCCTTTCTTGCGCTCGAAAAGGGTTTTGTATAAAAAAAGGCCAGGCCGCAAGTCATTTTAATGGTTGGTTTAAATGACACATGCTTTAAGGCCCGGCCGTTGCGCTAGATTATAACCCTTACTAATAAAAAACTATTTATTTTAAATCAGCTGTTTTGTATTCTGGAAATAGTGCCGGATCATCCACTCAATATGCGGTAATAATGCAGTGTCGGGCAGCGGGCTGTTGCTTACCGGCTCAATATGATCCTCATCATTTAAGGAATAGTCGATCTGAATGCCTTCTACAGTAACCCGGAATTTTCTTTCTTTCGCTATTTTTTTGAGGCAGATCCGCTTGGGAATGCCATTCACTTTGAATGTACAGGCGAGGTTTCTCATGCGTAGAATTTTTGTCGTCCCAAATAAATAAACTTTGGTGTTTGCCAGGAATATGGCCGGTTGCACTGTTCTGATT
>NZ_DATCRF010000771.1:0-3005 GCF_036569125.1 Chitinophaga sp.
CCGCATAACCTGCCGCATCATTCTGCTGGGTATTGTGTAACGCACGCAGCCTGATATAACGGGCTTTTACCGGCTTAAATTCCTTTACCTGCCACAATGGGTTATTTTTAATATTGGAGAACTCTCCTTCATCTGCTATTCTCCATTCTTTATTATCGTCTGACACCCAGAACTGGTATTGTGTAATAATTCCTTCTGTACGGCCCTGGCCGGGCAGGTATCTGAAGCCGGCTATATGCTCCGTTTTACCCATGTCAATATCAAGATCTGCCGGCAGCTTTGTACCTGGTTCCTGGTACCAGGCTGTTGCAGGGTCTCCGTCTATCACACGGTTAACTTTATCGTCATTAATGCCTGATATTTTCCAGTCCTTCCTGGATATGTCAAACTTCTCCCCTGCTACGGCACTGCTTTTTTTCGATATGGGATCATAAACGACCGCCTTTACATTCACTTTTCCATCTGTTGGTACAGGTGCTTCGTATCGCTTGGCCGCTTTTGTGGGCTGGCTGCCATCCAGCGTATAATAAATAACGGATTCCTTATCAGCGGGCCTGATATGTACCGTCCCGGACTGATCCCTTATAATTTCAGGGGCCATCAGAACAGGAGGCGCATTATAAACGCCTATATTGGATATAAGCGGGCAGCTTTTTGCAGCGGTAATGGTAAAGCGTAGCTGCGTAGCCGTTACCGACGGAAAAAGCAGGATACGTTTGTAACCAATAGTAGTGCCGCTAGCCAGCTCTTTCCAGCTGCCGTTTACCAATCCCTCAACTTTAAAAGCTTTTACCCGCTGGCCTAATCTTATATATTCCTGGGCAAGAAAGCGGTTAAAAGTAGCCGGTTTACCAAAGTCTATGGTTAGTGATGCGGATGTTACTGCATCATCGGTTGCCCAATAGGTGTTCTTATTTCCATCCACTGCCATGCCTGCGCCATAGGTTTTTGCGTTACCGCGCACATTTGAAGCGCTCACTTTTTTCTTTTCAGCAAGGTTCACTGCAAATGCTTCCTTTACGGCTTTTGCCAGTGCCAGCGCCGCCTTTTCATCGGTTTCATGGATCAGGCCTCTCCTGTCTACCGGAAAGTTCAGCAACAGGGCGCCGTTACGTCCAAAAGAGCTGTAGTAGGTGTTCAGAAGATCGGGCAGGGATTTTACCCTGCTGTCTTCATAGGCATGATAGAACCACCCGGGACGGATGGAGGTGTTCACCTCAGCCGGCACCCAGGAATCACCGTTCTCCAGTCCATGATGCAACATATTGTAGGGTACCTCTCCGGTAGCATTCAGCAGGCTCCAGTTCGTTTCACCCACATAACCGCCCTCAGTGCCTACCCAGCGCAGGTCGCCACGATCGCCGCCGTCGTTCCATATAACGATCTTTGGCTGCAGCTGGCGTATAAGCCTATACGTGTTCTTCCAGTCATAATAAGTGGTCCGGTCTATTTTACGGGTTTCCCTTGTGCCGCCGTAGTAGCCCGAACCACCATTAGCTCCATCAAACCATATTTCAAAAATATCCCCATAGTTTGTAAGCAGCTCTTTCAGCTGGTTCCTGAAGTAAGTGATGTATTCCGGTGTTCCATACACTGCGCTGTTCCGGTCCCAGGGAGATAAATAAATACCCAGCTTCAGGCCGTATTCTTTACAGGCATTTGCCAGATCACGAACAATATCTCCTTTGCCACCGCGCCATGCAGAATTTTTAACGGAATACTCCGTGTACTTTGATGGCCATAAACAAAATCCTGAATGGTGCTTGGCTGTAAGAATAATTCCCTTCATACCCGCTTCTTTACAAACACGGGCCCATTGACGGCAATCCAGGTTCACCGGGTTAAAGATCTTAGGATCGTCTTCACCATATCCCCATTCCTGGTCGGTAAAAGTATTGGTAGATAAATGGATGAATGCGTAATATTCCATTTCCTGCCATTTCACCTGGTTTTCAGAAGGAACCGGGCCGCAGGGACCGGGTGCATTGGTTTGAGCATAACCACTTACGGCCAGGCAGCCTGCGGCTATTATTATCTTACAAATTCTTTGGATCATCACACTATGGGTTTATTATTCTCCGGCCCAATGTATTATTTTTTCCTAATCTACTTTAATGATCTTAGATGTTTTTAACCAGTTCGCTCCTTCTACCCTGACTACGTACGTACCGGCTTTCAGGGAAGCTCCCATTGACATTAAGCCTGAAGCTGACGGCCGCTCAATCACTTCAACCTGCTTACCCGTGAGGTCGGATATAGTAACACGTACTACCTCACGGGACTTGTCAACCGTCATTTTGAAGGTGGATGTAAAGGGATTCGGATATAACAACACCTGGTTATCTGCTGATTCATGCACCTGCGCACTATCTGTGGCCACTGATTTTCGTCCCTGCCCAACAGCGCTTATCGTCCAAAATTGTACGTAAGGAGTTTTTCATAACATTAGTGGTTTTCAGGGTGAATTAAAAAGTCGTATCAGATTCAGAAAGTAAACATCGTTTTCCCGGATCTCCAGCTCCCTTGAAAAAGGGGCGCCATCTGTCACTTTTATGATCTCTTTTGAAACCGGACTGCCGTTATTCTGCGATTTGATCTGCTCCACCTGCTGTTTTGAAAGCTGTGCCGGTTTTCCCATGGAGAGGTAAGTGGAATAAGCATCATTGCTGCGGTAACCTACTTTATATACTTCAAGCGCATATGTTCCCGCAGGTACGTTTGCAATGCTGATCTTCAATTTGCCTTTGGGTTTTGAAGGAAGATCACGGATATAATATTGCTGATTGTGCACGGAATCTCCGGGATGCGTATTGGTAAAATCCCAGGCCAGCGCCTGTATATTCCCGGTTGAATCCCTGCAGACCCACGAAGTGGAATCAGTATTTGCCAGTTCAATATTTCCCAGCCGGTTCATAAGCTGGTATGCATAGAATACCGGCTTATTGATACCCTGGATGTTCAGCATTCCAAAGCCTCCGTGAAAGGATGTAAAGCGGGGTCCGGGC
>NZ_DATCRF010000772.1:0-2069 GCF_036569125.1 Chitinophaga sp.
GGTTTCCGCTTTTTCTCAAAGATCTCGTAATAAGCAGTTTCCAGGCGTTTTTGTTTTAACCAGGTTTGCGGATTGGTATTAAACGCTTTTTTAAAATCCCTTTTAAAGGTGGTCAGGCTTCTGCCGGTTAAGAAACCAAAGCGTTCCAGGCTCATATTAAACATGTAGTTCTTTTCCATAAAGCTGGCCAGGTCTATCTTGCCCGGTTTCTCAAAATTCCCCAGTATGCTGTCAGCCTCTTTATCTATTGCACGCAGCACGGTAATAGCTTCCTGCACTTTAATGGCTGCAAGGTCGGGCGGCAGCTCAGCGGAGAAGGTGAAATAAGGCAGCAGGGAGCTTAATAAGCTCTCCAGCAATGGGTGTGGCCCGTAAGCCTTTATACGCGGCGTATCCGCCGGTGGGGTGGGAACAATGGGATGGGCTGCATAATATTTTTGCAGGAAGGTTTGTGTGAATACAATGGAAATGGATCTGCAGGGCTGCCCCTCAACAGGGCATTTGGTAACCCTTGCCAGCTGGTTGCGGGGGCATAGGATAATATCGCCGGCCCTGAAAACATAGGTCTGGTTGGCATGCACAATCCTGCTTTCGCCCGACAGCATTATAAACAGCGCATGCTCATTCAGCACCAGCTCTTTTATAGTGTGCCTTTCTGTGGCGCAGCTTAAGAATATTTCTGCCTTTGCACTAAAACCGGCTTTTTCCATATACATAAATTTAACGTATCCCTACCCACCATTGTTTAAAAACCTGGTGTTTATTATCCAGGCTCACCACTTCTCCTATCATGGGCGTTACCAGGGGAATGTTAAAAGTTTTATTAAGCGCTGTTATTGCCACCAGGGGTGCATCCCAGGTATGCCTGGCCAGCGTGAATTTTGAGGAATGCTCCGGCAGCAGGCGCGCTGCATGCAGGTCCTGCGCGGCCTGCAGCACCTCTGCCGGTAACATATGTACGTAATGCCAGGCGCTGTCGTACTGCCCGTTCTCTAAAATAGCCAGGTCTATGGGGCCGTAGGTACGGCCAATGCCGGCAAAGTGCGGGCCGTAGCCGGTATCGCCGCTAATGAAAATAGTAGCTGCCGGTGCTTTTATAACAAATGAAAGCCACAGCGTGTTTTCCTGGTTAAATCCCGCTCTGCCGGATTTATGCCTTGCTTCCTCTGCATAAATAATAAAACCGCTGTCCACCGCTACTTTTTCATGCCAGTCTTTTTCAAGGATCTTTTCTTTTGGGTAACCCCAGTATTCAAAATCAGCGCCTACGCCAAGCCCGCATATAACGTGCTTGGTTTTGTTTTTAAGGGCCAGCACGGTTTCATAATCCAGGTGATCGTAATGGTCGTGTGATATCAGCAGGTAATCTATCTCCGGCAGGTCTGCCACGGTGTAAACATCCGTTCCCCGGAAAGGCTTTATGGTACCGGGAATGGGGGAGGCGTTCCCGCTCAGCACCGGGTCTGCCAGTATCCTTTTGCCATTCAGCTGTATAAAGCAGGAGGAGTGGCCGAACCAAACCACCACGTTACTATCCCGCGGTATTTTAAGCAGGTCTGTTTTCACAGTGGGGATGGCATCTGTTGGCTGGCGCCGCGGATATTTGTTGAACACCGCTTTATACAGCTCACCCGTCATGGTATGGCCTTCCGCCAAAGTAGGGGTGGCAAGGGTGTTTTGAAATTTACCGTTCCTAAAATTGGGTGAATGTTCAATACGGGCCTGCCTTTCGCCGGATGGCGCTTTGCCGAATTTAGGCAGCCGCATATAAGCGTAAACGGAGATGCCTATCAGTAAGCTAAGCGACAGTACCGCTATCAGCAGGTATTTTGAAAACCGCAGCAATCGTTTCATGTTAGTATGGACGGTTTGTGAACAGCATTTATTTTATTAACCCAAACTCCACCATGCTTTTAACAGCAGCCAGGATGGCTTCTTCATTGCTGCGGGGCTGCCAGCCCAATATCGTCTTTGCTTTTTGATTGCTGGCATTTTTATTCCGGCTTAGCTGGGGCGCTATATTTTTAGCCACCGGGCTAAATAGGGCGGCTATACGAATTATCCAGTCG
>NZ_DATCRF010000773.1:0-2799 GCF_036569125.1 Chitinophaga sp.
GTGGTTATCATCCGACTACATTGCCGGTTCTATGAATGCCAATCCTGCCCTGGTGCGCAAAGAGCTGAGCGCATTAAGAGCAGCAGGGCTGGTGGAAAGTAAAGAAGGTAAAAGCGGTGGCAGCCGCCTGCGTAAACCGGCCTCCCAGATCCGCATGTCTGATGTGTTCCAGGCGGTAAAGGAAGATCATGTGTTTGGCTTCTCCCCTAACCTGCCTAATCCCGACTGCGCTGTTGGCGCAGGTATCAATGATGCGCTGGATGAATTGTTCACTGAAATAGACCACACTATTTATAACCGTCTCAAACGTATGACCCTGGCGGCTTTCACAAAGCAGGTCATTAACGCCCAGGCCTGAATAATTAAGAATGAATAATTAATAATTGAATGCAGCGGATGACTATTTTCCGCTTCAATAAATTAATTATTAATCATTAATTATTAATTACTATTACGCCGCGCCTTTCCGGGGCTCATTCCAAATTTTTTACTGAAGGCATTACTGAAATGCTGGGGAGATGAGTAACCCAGTTCATGGGCAATATCCATAAGGGGTTTATGATGCTGTTGTAATAAAAGCTCCCGCGCCTGGTCCAGCCGCTGATCATTCAGGTAACCAAATACTGTAGTGGAAAATACCTGTTTGAAACCGGCTTTCAGCTTAAACTCATTCAGGCCTGCCAGCCTTGCCAGATCGCGCAGGGAAGGCGGCTGCTGCATAGCGTTCATCAGCAGATCGCGGGCATAGTACACCTTTTCCCGGTCAGTGGCCGATAAGGCGGTGCTTACAGGTGTGCTCCCATTCTCCGACCGTTCGTATTGCTCACACTGTAAAGCCAGCAGTTCCAGCACTTTAGATTGCAGGAACAGCTTTTTAATGCCGCCTATGAACTGGCAGCTGCGGATCTCCTCCAGCACCTTTAGCATTTGCAGGGTAATGGGCTGATTATTATGCTGGTTCAGGAATACCAGCTTATTGCCGGCTACCTGCTCTGCCAAACGGTCCATTACGCGGCCGTTATTTTCTGCAAACTCCAGGAAGCGCTCGCGGGCAAAGCTAAGCGACACCATTTCTATAATATCCTGTTTCTTTATTTGTGCATTTTCTGATAAAGTGGGGTTATACAACAGGTTATGCTCCAGCCGGGAAAAATGGCAGTTGCGCTTACCGGGTAAATGGCTATTGAAATCACCTTGCAGCACAAAAAGCTGGGACACCATCGTGGGCGATTCCGACGCCAGCTCCACCGCTACATTCAGGTTTTCATATACATGCGCACTGCCGAAAGCAATATGCAGCCCGTCAAAATACATTTCCCGGAAATTGGCGGTCCCAAAAGTAAACTGCATCTTCATCTCCTCTTCTATAATGCGGGGACTTAGTAACTCCTGTGAGGTGAGCAGTTTATCTTCCCTATGCAGCACATTCCGGGAATCGTTCGTGATAACTACGGGCATAAAAAATCCGTTTAGTGTAAATTTTAATCCTTTAAATGCAACAGTTAGAAATAGGCAGTCCCCAAATTTGCACAAAAATATTCCGAATATAAAAATATAATATCCATGATTGGAATATTTAGAACGAATATCGCCACCCAACATGATAAGAAAAGGGTAATTGGGGAAATAGAAGCTAACTTTAACGTAATGGCCTGCAGCATAGATATTGAGGACTGCGACCGGGTGTTACGCATTGTGGGTCAGCAGGTAATGGAAGACGCCATTATGAGCTTTGTTAAAAGGCTGGGCTACCACTGCGACCTGCTGGATTAAGGGCCGGAAATAATACGGGAACCACGCATGAAACGTCTTCTGCCACAGAGGTAGAGGCGTTTTTCAATTTTATGAACCTATGTAATCTTGTTACAACGTGCATGCACCTCCTGACATTCATAATTAAAAATTTCCCCTCCAATTTAGGGGTACGCTAATTAACTCCCGTCATATATGCAGAAACACAAAAATTATTACTGTGTTCCTAAAATAAAAAGGTAGCTGCTACCGTCTTACAATGCACATATATATAAATCTTATATGAGAAAACACCTGATTCTGCTCATGTCGCTGGCCTGCTTTACACTGCAAGGACTGACACTGCACGCACAACAACGTTTCACAGTTAGTGGTTACGTAAAAGACCAACAGAATGGAGAAAGCCTGATCGGCATCTCCGTATCCAAAGCAGGCACCAGCCTGGGAACGGTTACCAACGAGTATGGATTCTTTTCACTCACCCTGCCCGCCGGGGAGCATGAGCTGCAATTTTCATACATTGGTTACACGCCAATTAAACAGACCATTACTCTTAACCGCAACCAGCAGCTGAACATTAAGCTGGAAAAATCCAGCAGCCAGTTAAATGAAATAGTTGTTAACGGTAAACAGGAAAAAGCAGTTAATACCCTGAATACCAGTATTAACCGCCTGGATATTGCACAAATGAAAAAGATGCCCACCTTCCTGGGTGAGGTAGATGTGCTGCGCTCCATACAAACCCTGCCTGGTGTAACCACTGTAGGGGAAGGCGCCAATGGTTTTAACGTACGCGGTGGCGCTACTGATGAAAACCTCATCCTGCTGGATGAAGCCCCACTGTACAACTCCACGCACATGCTGGGCTTTTTCTCGGTGTTTAACCCGGACGCCGTGAAAAGCCTGAACCTGATCAAAGGCGGGTTCCCGGCAGAATATGGCGGCCGTACTTCCTCTGTACTGGATATTCGTATGAAGGATGGAGATAACCAGCGCCTGGGCCTTACCGGCGGTATCGGCAACATTTTCAGCCGCCTGGCCGTGGAA
>NZ_DATCRF010000774.1:0-13152 GCF_036569125.1 Chitinophaga sp.
CTTACCGGACGACAGCAGCAAGGGAATAGTAATGCCGCCGTGCCAGTCCAGCTCCTTCCAGTACAAACGGCCAATATCCTTTACCAGGGCAGAGCGGTTAAAGGTATAATCCACGCCGGCCTGCAAATACGGGAACCATCCACCGAACAGGAAGTTAGCGCCTATAGCGGAGCTGCCTTCATTGCGGTTATAGGTATAACCGATGGCGGTAGAAGTGGTGTTCAGGATATTGTTGCCGTAAAGTGTTAAACTATAATCCGGATCGTCAAAAGTAGGTACCCAGCTATGCAGGTTAAAAGGCCGCGTAAGCTGGGAATATTTTTTTACCGGGTAATCGTTATGCGGTACAATGGGCAGTATGTTACCAGTTTCTTCCAGCTGTGGTTTTAACCATGCGCTGTGCGCATCTACCGCAGTGTCAAGCGGCCTCCACTGGCTGACTTGCAGCGGCGCGCTGTATAATTTATAACCATCGGCGGTAAATTCGCTGAACACCATTTGCTGCTGCTGTGCATCTACTGCGCCGTGTAATATGCTATTAGGGCGGTCTGTTACCTGGTAGATCTTTTTACCGGCTAACGTAAACGCGTATATGTTATTTACATCTTTCCAGCTGCCGGTAAAATACAAGGTATCCCCTGCTACTACGGGCGCGCCTATTACATTAAAGCTAAAAGGGGTGAGCAGGGTGCTTTCCCCGCTGCTGACGGATTGCTGCACCAGTGCCATCTGCCCTAAACGGTTGCGTACAGGGCTTATCACAGATTGGCCATCTGCCGTAAAACGGGGAAAGCTGTAATACCAGTTCTCCGGGTTAGGCAGCACCTGTTTTACGGCGCCGGTATGGGCATCCAGCAGGTGCAGGCCGTATTGTTGCTTAGGTGTGGTAAAGGCTACGATGATGGATTGCCCGTCATTTGTAATGTCGGGTGAAAAGTATTTGGTGCGGTGTGTGATGGTAGCAGTGTGGCCGCTGGCGCGGTCGTACAGTTTGATGATGGAATAATCTTTCCATACCCAGCGGGCATCATACCGCGCTTCTGTCCATAAAATGCGGCCGTTATTATAGGTAAAAAAGTCGTCAAAACTATTACCGGGGCGGGTAAGCAGCTGCTCATGGCCGGTACTGTCCACCAAATAAAAACCGGGTATGCGCTGGTAGCTGCTTTTCAATGTAACCCATTGCCCGGGGCCTGCGCTGTATACATACCGGTAATTGGTAACTATGCTTGCCGGTGCATTTAAGGGCTTTGCGGGCGTAATGGCCGGCCTGTTGGCATACTGCTGCCATGCCTGCTGGTACTCTTTCATGGTGGCCTGGTAAAAGCCGGTAATGTTATAACCTGTTCTGCGGCGTATGCTTTGCGATAAGGGATAGAACACGCCGCGGAAACGTACGGCATCTGTAGTTACATCGCGCCAGAAGGTCTGCCCATAATGCGTGCGGCCGTATACGCTCATCAGGTAACCCAGCTCATAATGGTTGGGCACATAATCCCTGTAAGAGCCATTGCGGATCTTCATGTAGGAGTAATGTTTACCATCCAGCATTAAACCGCGGAAGCCATCAAAAAAGGCGGGCAGCCGTCCCCTGCCCTGCGGGCTGAGGGCTGTTTCCATGGTTACGGCATCGCCTTCCCAGAACCAGTTGGGTACTGCCACATTGGTAATAGCGGCCTGGCCCAGCTCACCACCCAGATAGGAAAATGCTTTTGAAATGCCCTGACGAAAGTTCATATTCTGCAGCACGTGCCGGTATTCATGCAGGGCCAGCTGCTCGTCCCATTGCAGGGATCCCAGCTCCAGGGAGGAGGGCGGCGGGTTCAGATAAAACTCTGAACGGAAAGGCCCCAACTGCACGTAACCATTGGATTCCAGGGTTTGGTTCTGTAATACAATGTTCACCTTTTGCTGGCGGTTGCCAATAGAGTTACGGGTATGCTGATTCAGGTAATGAACGATGTTGGCTACACGCTCTCCCTGGGTTTCCAGGCCGGCTGGGAAAATAACGCGTACGGTATCTGTATTGATCTGCCGCCATTTTAAGGATGGCGGGTTGCCGCCGAAGTTTTGCGCAGAGGCGGCAAATATGCAGATGTGCAGATATGCAAATGTGAAAATTAATGTGCGGATGTGCAGATATGCAGATGTGCAGATGAATGCCCGGATGAATGTGCTGATGTGCTGATGTGCTAATGTGCTGGTATTTGCAGGAAGGGAGTTGCAGGTGAATTTCATAATGGGCGGATGTGCTGGTATGCTAATATAATATATAATGTGCAAATGTATATTAGCCTATGCCTGATCAGGGTTATTTCCACATAACCCTATCTGTATAGCTGCTAAAATGTTCATCCCTTGTAATTATGGTAAGCTGCTCCACCTGCCCTTGTGCGATGATCACTCTGTCAAACGGGTCACGGTGATGAAGATCAATATTTAACAGTTGCACCAGATGATCAAACGATATGGGAAGCAGTTCAATATCATTGTCCGAAAGATAGTTGGCAAATCTTTCAAAAGGGAACTTTATAGTAAGTTTTCCAAGTTTAATCTTTATGGCTATTTCCCAAAGGCTGGCAATGCTGATATAGCATACGTTATTAATGTCTATAATTTCTTTCCTTACTTTTTCAGGCAATTGAGGATCATCTTCAAGAAACCATAGGAATGTATGCGTATCTAACAAATATTGCATTACATATAGTCTTTGAAGTCTTCTAAGGGTTCATCGAAATCAGGAGCCATTTTAATTAACCCCTTAGCACTGCCCGGCTTGCGCTCCTTCAGCTTGTTTTTTGTTTTTACCTTTTGTTTCAGGAACTCTACAAAGTCTGAAACCTCCTTTTTGAGGTCAGCCGGGAGAGATGATATTTGTGTATATAATTGCAGATCGTTCATAGCTCACTATTTATTTCAACAATCAGCTTCTTTATTGGATATATCTGTGATTGCCATAAAAACAAATATAACGATTTTTAAGGATGCTAAAACAGGCAATATCCGCACATTTACTCAGCATTCCGGCAAACTAATGGGAATATTCACCGCCAGGCCGCCATCGGAGGTTTCCTTGTACTTGGAGTTCATATCCAGCGCAGTTTCCCACATGGTTTTTACCACGGCATCCAGCGATACTTTGGCCAGCTCGGGGTTGCTTTGCATAGCCAGCTGGGAGGCGGTAATAGCTTTAATAGCGCCCATGGTGTTACGCTCTATACAGGGCACCTGTACCAGCCCTCCAATAGGATCGCAGGTAAGGCCCAGGTGGTGCTCCATGGCTATTTCTGCTGCCATTAATACCTGGCGCTGCGACCCGCCCAAACACTCGGTAAGCGCTGCTGCGGCCATGGCGGATGATACGCCTATCTCGGCCTGGCAGCCACCCATGGCGGCAGAAATGGTAGAGCGTTTTTTAAAGATGCTGCCTATTTCTGAGGCGGTGAGCAGGAACTGGATGATCTTTGCCGGGGCATAGCCATCGCAGAAAGTAATATAGTATTGCAGTACTGCGGGTATTACCCCTGCAGCGCCATTGGTAGGCGCCGTTACCACGCGGCCGAAGGAGGCATTTTCCTCATTCACCGACAGCGCAAAACAGCTTACCCAGTCGAGCGTATAGGCGAAGTGGTTACCGCCGCCGCGGATGGCCTGGATCCAGGTATCGTAATCGTGATAGGTACGGCCCTGTAATAATTTTTTGTTAAGCGCGGCGGCCCTGCGGGCTACGCGCAAACCGCCGGGCAGCTCGCCGGTTACATGGCAGCCGCGGTACATGCATTCCTGCATTACCTGCCATATATGCAGCACACCGTCTTTAGTGGCGGCTTCTGAGCGCCAGGCCAGCTCATTTTCCATTACCAGCTCGGAAATGGAGTAACCGGTTTTAATACACCACTGCAAGAGCTGCTGCGCTGTATCTATGGGAAAAGGCAGCTCCACCTGGGGGCCGCTGCCGCCGGACTGCTCTCCTTCCTTTACTACAAAACCGCCGCCAACAGAGTACCAGGTAAATGCCTGCTGCTCCCCACCTATAAAGGTTACCAGGAAGGTAAGCGCATTGGGATGGTAAGGCAGGGTTTCATCATACAGGAAATCAATATTTTCCAGGGGATCAAAATCAATGTTATAGCGGCCGCCGAGCAGCAGCTTTTTGTTGCGCCTGATGTCCGCTATTTTGGTGTGAATATTATTTACATCGAAGGTTACGGGGTCATCGCCGCAAAGGCCCAGCTGCACTGCAATATCAGTACCATGCCCATGGCCGGTTTTAGCCAGGGAGCCGTATAACAGCACGCTCACCTGCTCTACTGCCGGCAGGCGGCCGCTGATTTCCAGTTCAGCTAAAAAACTTAATGCTGCCCGCCAGGGGCCTAAGGTGTGAGAGCTGGAGGGGCCAATGCCTATCTTAAAGATATCGAAAACGGAAATGCATTCCTGTGCCACTTGCTTTGGTGTTTAGCCTTCAAAGATAGGGAAAACAGTCCATGGTCGATGGTCCATAGTCCATAGCATTGAGCAAGAATAATGTTACTGCGGGAAATTGCTGGTTCATTGCGCGTGCTTGCTGCTATATGCAGCAGGCTATGGACCATCGGCTATGGACCATGGAGAGCAGCCCTTCGGGCTACTTAAAATCCACCAGCTCGGCTTCGCATACGAGGATGGAGTTGGCAGGTATCTTATCAACGGCTATTTTGCCAAAACCCAGGCTGGAGGGGATGATCATGAGTATTTTACCGCCTTTGGTGATCTTTTGCAAGCCGATCTGCCAGCCGGCGATGTGGTCTTTGAGCTTGCGGCCGTCAAAATCTGTGGCGCCTATAGAGCCATCAATAAAGGTATTATCCATGAGGCGGCGGGTATAGATCATGTAGGGTACATTCTCCAGGGTTATCCGGTGAATGCTGTCGCCATAGTTTATGATCTGGTAATACAGGCCGGAGGGATCTTTCTGTGCTTTAATATTATGGTAAGCGAGGTATTGCTGGATCTGGATGTCTTCGCCGGCAGGCTCGCCGTTCACAGCGTCGTACAGCGCCGAGTTTTCCTTTTTGGCGCAACCGGCCAGCAGGCATAGGAGGGTAATACAATATAGACAGGCTTGTAGATTCCGCTTCATATGATATAAAACGCGATACCGGGCGGGAATGTTACATTCCGGGCGGCTTATAAAAAAGCTCCGTTCCGGAATACCGGAACGGAGCCTATAAAAAACGGGTGTGTTTTTCTGGAAACTATTAATAGTCCATGCCCATACCGTGGCCGCCCGGCATAGCAGGTGCAGCAGATTTAGGCTCGGGTTTGTCAGCTACCACACATTCGGTGGTCAGCAGCATACCGGCAATAGAAGCGGCGTTTTCCAGTGCAATACGGGAAACTTTAGTCGGGTCAATTACACCGGCAGAGATCAGATTCTCATAAGTTTCTGTGCGGGCATTGAAACCGTAATCGGCCTTACCTTCTTTTACTTTCTGTACTACGATAGAACCTTCGATACCGGAGTTAGCGGTGATCTGACGCAGGGGCTCTTCGATAGCGCGTTTGATGATAGCGATACCGGTTTGCTCGTCGTTGTTATCACCTTTCAGGCTATCCAGGGATTCGATGGCGCGGATGTAAGCTACACCGCCGCCAGCTACGATACCTTCTTCTACAGCAGCGCGGGTTGCGTGCAGGGCATCGTCTACGCGGTCTTTCTTCTCTTTCATTTCCACTTCGGTAGCAGCACCTACGTACAGTACAGCTACACCACCGCTTAATTTAGCCAGGCGTTCCTGTAATTTTTCGCGGTCGTAGTCAGAAGTGGTTACGTCTATCTGTGCACGGATCTGGCTGATGCGGGAAGTGATATCTTCTTTCTTGCCTTTACCGCCTACGATCGTAGTGTTGTCTTTATCGATGGTTACGGATTCTGCTTTACCCAGGTAAGTGAGGTCGGCATTTTCCAGTTTGTAACCCTGATCTTCGCTGATCACGATACCACCGGTAAGGGTAGCAATGTCAGTCAGCATTTCTTTTCTTCTGTCGCCAAAGCCCGGTGCTTTTACTGCAGCTACCTTCAGGGTACCGCGCAGTTTGTTCACTACCAGGGTAGCCAGTGCTTCACCTTCCAGATCTTCAGAGATGATCAGCAGGGGAGCGCCTTGCTGGGCCACTTTTTCCAGGATGTGCAGGATATCCTTCATAGCGCTGATCTTTTTGTCGTAGATCAGGATGTAAGGGTTCTGCAGCTCAACCTGCATTTTTTCGCTGTTGGTGATAAAGTAAGCGGACAGGTAACCGCGGTCAAACTGCATACCTTCTACTACTTCTACGGTAGTGTCGGTGCCTTTTGCTTCTTCAACGGTGATAACGCCGTCTTTGGTTACTTTATTCATTGCTTCAGCGATCAGTTTACCGATCTCGGCATCGTTATTAGCGGAGATAGCAGCTACCTGCTCGATCTTTTTATTGTCGCTGCCAACTTTTTCAGACTGTTTTTTCAGGCTTTCTACTACGGATTTAACCGCTTTGTCGATACCGCGTTTCAGGTCCATCGGGTTTGCACCTGCGGCTACGTTCTTCAAACCTTCGCCAATGATAGACTGTGCCAGTACGGTGGCAGTGGTAGTACCATCACCTGCAACGTCGGCAGTTTTGGAAGCTACTTCTTTTACCATCTGGGCGCCCATGTTCTCAATTGCGTCTTCCAGTTCGATCTCTTTCGCTACTGTTACGCCATCCTTGGTTACGCCGGGTGCGCCGAATTTCTTTTCGATCACTACGTTACGGCCTTTAGGACCCAGGGTTACTTTCACCGCATCGGCCAGGATATCAACGCCCTTCTTCATTTTGTTGCGGGCATCGGTGTTAAAGAATATTTGCTTTGCCATAATTGTTAGAAATTTTTAAAGTTTTAGAGGTGGAATTGGGAAAGCTGTTAGCTTTTAGCTGTTGGCTTTTAGCTGTTGGTATTGGCATTGGCTAAAAGCTAGAGGCTAATGGCTAATAGCTGGTCTAAACAATTGCCAGAATGTCGGATTCACGCATGATTAAGTAATCGTCGCCTTCAAAGCTGATCTCAGTGCCGGAATATTTACCGTACAATACAGTATCGCCCACCTTCACGGTTACAGGCTCGTCCTTTTTACCAGGACCTGCTGCTACTACGGTACCTTTTTGCGGTTTTTCTTTGGCAGTGTCGGGAATAATGATGCCACCGGCGGTTTTTTCTTCAGCGGCTGCAGGTTTCACGATTACCCTGTCAGCTAAAGGTTTAATACTTAAATTCTTAGCCATAATGTGTATATTTTTTAAAAAAGGTAAGATTGAATTTTTGTGTCAGTTCCGCCCACCAGAATAATGCCAATGGGTTTTTCGGGTCAAATTTTCAGTCAGTAAGGATCGCAAAGATAAGGAGGACGGATATAAATGTCAATTTTTCAGTGGAAATGTGACAAATTGGTCCATGGACCATGGTCGATAGTCCATAGCCTACTGCACGGGCGTAAGTTTCCGGGGATATTCCGATAGCGGTGCGTTATGGGAGTACCTCCTTATTGTAAAAGGCAATGGACCATGGACTGTGGACCATGAACTGCGGTCCGGAACGGACCGTGGACTCTTTTTGTGATTATGAACAAATTGCTCTAGCTTTGCGCCCTTATTAGTTCTTGTTATACGATATAAAAGATGATCAGCAGAAGAAACATCCGGGTAAAGGTTATGCAAACCCTTTACGCCCTGGAAACCATGGAACCAGGCACTATTAAACCAGGAACGGCTACCAGCCTGTTAAAAGAAAAGCTGGACCAGACCTGCCAGATCTTTACTTACTTACTTTACTCGCTGGTACGGGTGGCCCAATACGCGGAGATAGATGCGCAGGCCCGTGCTTCCAAACACTTACCTACGGCGGAAGACCTCCGGGTAAGCACCAAAATAACCGGGAACGAATTCATAGACCAGATCTCCAATGACAAAGGTTTCCAGGTGAACCTGGACCAGTGGAAAATGAAACACATGCCCGACCAGGAGCTGATCCGCAAACTGTATAACAACCTGGCTGCTACCGACACTTACAAATCCTACATTAATACGCCCGAACGTTCCAAAGCTTCTGAAAAAGAGCTGGTGGAATTTCTGTACAAACAGGTGCTTATTACCAACGAGGCCTTTTTACAGCATATGGAAGACCAGTTCCTGCACTGGGGCGACGATGCGGATATGATGGGCATCCTGATCAATAATTACATGAATAAACCGCACCTGTTCAACTTCCTGCAGCTCATCAGCCAGGAAAAGCTGGAATATGCGCGGGAGCTGCTGCTGACAGTGATCGATAAAAAAGAATACTGCCTGGAGCTGATAAAGCCTAAATTACAGAACTGGGACCCGGAACGTATTGCTGCCGTGGATATGCTGCTGATGGAAATGGGCGTATGCGAATTCCTGTTCTTCCCTACTATTCCTACCAAGGTTACCATCAATGAATATATTGACCTGGCCAAAGCCTACAGCACGCCGCAAAGCGGGCAGTTTGTGAACGGCATACTGGATAATATTCTGAAAGACCTGGAAACGGGGAAGCAAATACAGAAAATTGACCGTACAAAAAAATAATTACTTTTGGAGCGAAAAGCGGAAAGCATAAAGCACAAAGGGATGATATAGTATTCAACGCTTTTTGCTTTTAGCTTTATGCTTTCAGCTCAAATACAGATCATGAAACAACTGTTCTATACCCTTATCAGCGCCGGTGTACTGTTCACCGCCTGCCAGTCACAGGCTTCCAAAGAGGCGGACGGGCAAACGGCTGCCAATGTATCCGCTGCTCCTGACAGTGTTAAAGCCGGGGCCGCAGAAATGACCTTTGAGCAAACCGTGCATAACTTTGGGCAGATCACCCAGGGCGAAAAGGTGGAATATGCGTTTAAATTCACCAATACCGGTAAAGAGGACCTGGTGATACAGGATGCCATATCCAGCTGCGGCTGTACGGTGCCGGAATGGCCCAAGGAACCGGTAAAACCCGGGCAAAGCGGCTACCTGAAGGTGGTATTTGATAGTCATGGTAAAGAAGGATATACCGAAAAAGAGATCAGTATAAAAGCAAATACCAATCCTCCTTTTATACAGGGGCCTAAGATCCAGTGTACGATTGTGAAAAACTGAGGCGATGTGCAGATGTGCAAATATGCAGATGTGCAAATATGCAAATGTGCAGATGAATGCGCTGGTTTGATGAGATGAATGGAGAGAATGAGTGAATGGAGAATAATACAATTAAACTACTAAACAAATAATACGATTTACAACATGAACAACATGCTGAACATTTTGTTGATGGCATCACCGCAGGGCGGCCAGGGTGGCGGCTCTCCCATGGTGTCTTTACTGTTCTTTGCGGGTATGATAGTGGTAATGTGGCTATTTATGATCCGTCCGCAAACTAAAAAAGCCAAATTACAGAAACAATTTGGCGAAGGATTACGCGAAGGTGATAAGATTGTAACCATTGCCGGTATACATGGTAAAATAAAGAAGATCAACGATAACAATACTATCCAGATGGAAGTTAGTCCTGGTACTTTCTTTACCATTGAGCGTTCTGCGGTTAGTATGGAATACACCACTGCACATAACAAGCCTGCAGAGGAAAAGAAGTAAGCGACTGGAAGTGAGAAGCGTGTATTAATAACTGACAGACAACCTTGTTGTGATCTGTTTTTAATTTATGCAAATCATCATAAGACTATAGGGATCCTGTTCCGGCTGCGGAACGGGATCTTTTGTTTTAGCCCTTTTGTGGCAGCATATCAAAATATAATGTATTAAATAACCGCCGGAGTGCATATTTCCCATTTCCCAATTTTCCAATTTCTCCGAATTTCCTCCTAACTTGCCCGGATGTTAAAGATCGGCATAACAGGCGGTATTGGCTCCGGCAAAAGCACGGTGGCAAAAATCTTTGAGCTGCTGGGTATTCCCGTATATTATGCGGACGCGGCTGCCAAAGACATTATGAACCGTGACCCGGAACTGAAAGCCCAGGTGCAGCAGCATTTTGGCGCGGAGGTATATGACAGCAACGGGCAGCTGGACCGTAAACGCCTGGGCAACATTGTTTTCAATGACCAGGAAAAGCTGCAGCTGCTGAATTCCCTGGTGCACCCGGCTACCATACGTGATTCTGAGCAATGGGCATTAAAGCAAAAATCGCCCTATGTGCTGAAAGAAGCCGCCCTGCTGTTTGAATCGGAATCTTTTCATTACCTGGATAAGATCATCGGCGTATCTGCCCCGCAGCCTTTGCGCATATTGCGTACCATGCAGCGGGATAAGGTGAGCCGCAACGAAGTTTTTGCCCGTATGCATAAGCAAATGGATGAAACCATTAAAATGCGTTTATGCGATTACGTGATCTATAACGATGAACAGCAGATGGTAATACCGCAGGTGCTGAAGCTGCATGAGGAGATGTTGCAGTTAGCGGTTAGCAGTTAGCTGTTAGCAATTAGCTTTTAGCTTTTAGCAGTTGGCGGTATGGAGGCTTTTTCAACAGCTAACTGCTAACTGCTAAAAGCTAATAGCTAATAGCTAATCGTTAGCTGCTTACTTAAAGATTTAAAAAATGGCTGAGAAAAAAGATCCTACAGGAAAAACCATTATCATTACAGAGGGCGCCGGCAAACAAACCGTTACACCGGTGCTGCTGCTGGAGCTGGATAACGATGTTAGCCCGGCAGTAAAGATCAGCGCCGGCCTGCTGAAAACCGTGCAGGAAGAGCGCAAATGCCAGCGCATGCCGCTGCAGGACAAAAAATCACTGGCCATTTTCAATAAACTCCCGCCCGGCGTGCAGCATCTGCTGCTGCCCTGCACACAGGAAGCCATGGTGCATAAGGAGCTGCAGCTTAAAGAAAAATTCCTGGCCAACCCGGTAAAAGAGCAAACCTTACAGCAATATATACAGGAAGGCATGCTGCAATACCTGTATCATACCCTGCAGCAACTGCGGCCCCTGGCCCCTCTCCTGCCCTGGTACTGCCAGGTGGTGGAGCATTCCCTTGAAAAAAAGATACGGCCGGTAGCCGTTAATAATTATAATCCTTTACTGTCGTTTGAGCTGGTGCGCACCAATAGCGGCGCACTGCGGCTGCTGGCGTTTGTAACAGTGAACGGACAGTCGTACCCCCTTTCTGAGTTTGAGCATTACGGTTTTTTACTGCGCAGCCGCGGCGAGCTGTTTATACTGCCGCCGGCAGATGCGCAAACGCTGGAGCAGTTCAAACAGGGTTTTATGGAGGCGCCGCGCGGGCAGGAAGGACCTTTCCTGCAGCATACGCTGCCGGCCCTGGAAGCCCGTTACCCGGTTAACAAAAGCATCCTTTTACAGAAAGAGGAAGTGGATGTACCGCCGCAATGCAACATATGGTTGAGTGAGCTGAATAACAGTTTCCTGATGCTGCGTATTCAATGGCAGTACGACCGCTTTACACTGGACGCTGCTGCCAAAGATCCCGTGGTATGGATCACAGAGGGCGATGTGCAGTATGAAATTAAACGCCATCCGGAGGCCGAAAAAGAGGTGACCGCTTTTGTAAGGGGCCTGCATGCCCGCTTTGCCCAGCAGAACAACGGTTATTTTTACCTGCCCTTTGCAGAGGCAGAAAAAAGCCAGTGGCTGGTAAAATGTTACCGCAAGCTAATGGACCGTAACATTGGCGTATACGGCATGGACGAGCTGAAACATTTCCGCTATAATACCCATATACCGGTAATGGATATACGCTGGTTGGGCAGCAACAAAGACTGGTTTGACCTGGAAGTGAAAGTACATTACGGCGACCAGCCCGTAGCCCTGGCAGATATACAAAAAGCCCTGCTGCACCGGCAACCGCACCTGCTGCTGAAAGACGGCACCATAGGCGTTATCCCGGAGGACTGGCAGCATAAATACGACCTGTTGTGGAAACTGGGACAGCTGCAGAAAGACCAGCTGCGCCTTTCCAACCTGCACTTTACCGTGCTGCAGGAAATACTGGAAACGCCTGTAACGGCACAGGAAAGTATTAAACAAAAATGGGAACGCCTGCAGCAGCAGCACTTTCCCGTGCCTGCTGAAGTGCAGGCGCAGCTGCGCGATTACCAGAAAGCCGGCTTTGAATGGATGTGCCTTTTGGATGAAATGCGCTGGGGCGGCTGCCTGGCAGATGATATGGGTTTGGGCAAAACCCTGCAGACCATTACCTTTTTACAGCACCTGTGCACTAAATATCCCGGCGAAACCCACCTGGTGGTATGCCCCACCTCGCTGATCTATAACTGGGAACACGAGCTGCAAAAGTTTGCGCCGGGTTTAAAGTACGCCATTTACCACGGCGCCAACCGTACGTTTGATGAAGCGCAGTGGCGCCAGCAGCAGCTGATTATTACCAGCTATGGCACCGTGCGCGGGGATATGGAAACTTTCTCCAGATATGTATTTGGCTATGTGGTGCTGGATGAAAGCCAGGTGATCAAAAATCCCACTTCGCAAACCACGCGCGCCCTACAGGTGCTGCAATGCCGTAACCGCCTGATCCTGAGCGGTACGCCCATCCAGAACAATACCATGGACCTGTATGCGCAAATGAACTTTGCCAACCCGGGCCTGCTGGGCAATCAAAACTTTTTCAAAACAGAATTTGCCTTACCCATCGATAAATTTTCAGACGGCAGCAAAGCGGCTGATCTGCGCAAGCTCATCTACCCCTTCCTGTTACGCCGCACCAAAGAGCAAATTGCCAAAGACCTGCCGGATAAAACAGAGATCATTATGTGGTGTGAAATGGGCGATGAACAGCGGCAGGTATATAACCAGGTAAAAGCCCTGTTCAAAGAAAAGCTGATGAGCCGCATCCAGGAAGAAGGGGTGGCTGCCAGCGCTATTTACATCCTGGAAGGCTTAACCCGCCTGCGGCAGATCTGTAATGCGCCGCAGCTGGTACCGGAGCAGGCCGGCGGTATTACCAGTTCGGTAAAGCTGGATGAGCTGATGCGGGAAATTGTTGAGAACACCGGCACGCATAAGGTGCTGGTATTTTCCCAGTTCACCGGCATGCTGCAGCTGATATCGCAAGCCATGGAAATACAGGGCATTCCCTTCCTGTACCTGGATGGCAGCAC
>NZ_DATCRF010000775.1:0-11895 GCF_036569125.1 Chitinophaga sp.
ATCAGCAAGCCGTCAATAGAGCGGGATGAGAGGTACTGCAGGGTCATTACCTCCTTGTCGTATGATTCATGGCTTTGGGAGATGATCACATTATATCCCTTGTCATTCGCTACCGATTCAATCCCGTTAATAGCCTGCGAAAAAAAGCTGTTGGCAATCTCCGCTACGATCACCCCGATGGAGCGGCTCCTTTTCTCTTTCAGGCTCAGGGCTATTGGGTTGGGATGGTAGTTGATACGGGTGGCGTATTCCAGCACCAGCTGTTTGGTTTCTGTGCTGATCTCGTGGCTGTCACGCAACGCACGGGAAACCGTGGAGGTAGACAGGCCCAAAGCTTTGGCAATATCCTTTATAGTGGCTGCTGCAAATTTCATAACGGATCAGTAAAAATAAGGTTTTTTAACAGCTTTTAATAGTGAATAATTAGTGCGCTTTACGCATTGTGATTCATTTTAATGTACTTCCCGCGGCCCAGGTTCAAAACATAAGTGCTTTATGCTTTATGCTTTCCGCTTTATGCTTCTTCCTTCTGAATCGTTCCCGGCAACGTTTGCGTAAAAAAATCATCCTAAATGCTTTTGTATTACTGAATATAGCTGTACAATTGTTAAATCGGATACCGGCCGCATGTTAGCCACAGTGTTAACTTTGCAGATCTACATTACACGCGCTGCTGTCCGGTATTTTCCATGCATATGCTTACATTAACGTTATGAATAGATCACCGCAAACCAACTGCTGATAACCGCCCGCGCCGGTGCCTTAAAGTAGAGGGGCATCCCGGAAGTATTTAGCACCGCTGATTTTGCCTAAAGCTATTGAGCTAATGAAATTATATATCACTTTACTGTTGTCGTTATTCGGATGGTTGCAAAGCGGGCAAAAGCCCCGCATATTCATGATAGGAGATTCCACCATGGCTGATAAGCCTTTGGTAGATAACCCTGAAAGAGGCTGGGGACAGCTGTTTCCGGTATTCTTTGAAAAAGGGGTGGAGATAAAGAACTATGCTGTGAATGGCCGCAGCACAAAGAGCTTTATTAATGAGCATCGCTGGGATAGTGTGCTGGCCCAGCTCAGGCCCGGCGATTATGTAATGATCCAGTTTGGCCATAACGATCAGAAGATCTCTGACAGCACCCGTTATGCAGCCCCGCATACCACCTACAAAGAGAACCTGCTGCGCTTTGTGCAGGAGGCCCGCGCTAAAGGCGCCAATCCTATTTTACTTACGCCGGTAATGCGCCGTAAGTTTGATGAGAAGGGAAAGTTTGTAGATCAGCATGGCGACTATCCCGGCGTAGTAAGGGAAGTAGCTGCCGCTAATAAAGTTCCTTTGATAGATCTGCATAAAAGCAGCGAAGCGCTGCTGGTAAAGCTGGGCGTTGAAGGTTCAGTAAAAATGTTCAAGACCACACCGGCCGGCCACTACAGCACGCTGCCACAGGGAGTGGAAGATAATACGCATTTCAATACTTATGGCGCTACCTGCATTGCAAGCCTGGTAGCAAAAGAGATCTCCGAAAAACATTTACCGCTGGCTCAGTACCTGGCCAAAACACCTTTTGAAGGCAAGTACCGTTTTGACCTGCCGGAGATCTACGAACCGCACTTCCGCCGCGATACGCTTAACATTGCAGATGCAGGCGCAAAGGCAGATGGGATTACGCTCAACACACAGATCATTAATACTGCCATAGTAAATTGCAGCAGTAAAGGCGGCGGGGTGGTGCTGATACCGGAAGGCATGTGGCTCACCGGCCCCATTGTGCTCAAAAGCAACGTGAACCTGCACCTGGCAGCCGGCGCGGTATTACAGTTCTCAGCCAGTCACGATCAATACCCCCTTGTGGAAACTACCTATGAGGGATTACGCGCCGTACGCTGCCAGGCGCCGGTATCCGGGGTCGACCTGGAAAATATAGCCATTACCGGTAGTGGTATTATTGACGGTGCAGGCGATGCCTGGCGCGCCGTGAAAAAAGATAAGCTCACGGAAACACAGTGGAAAAAGCTGGTAGCTTCCGGTGGTATGGTTGGCGAAGGTAAGGACAGCAGCGGCTGGTACCCCTCCCGTAACTATTACAATGCTTCCAAAATGAAGCTGGTAGGCGTTATCATGCCTGGTAAAAAGCTCAGCGATTATGAAGATGTAAAGGATTTTCTGCGGCCAAACCTGATCAGCATCAGCAGCTCTAAGAACGTGCTGCTGGAAGGGGTTACCTTCCAGAACTCGCCGGCCTGGTGCCTGCATCCCCTGTTATGCGAGAACATCACTTTACGGAATGTATATGCAAAAAATCCCTGGTACGCGCAAAATGGTGATGGGGTAGACCTGGAATCCTGCAATTATGCACGCATCACCGGCAGCACTTTTGATGTGGGGGATGATGGCATCTGTATTAAATCCGGCCGCGATGAGCAGGGCCGTAAAAGAGGCAAGCCAACAGAAAATACTATTGTAGATAATTGCACGGTATACCACGCCCATGGCGGCTTTGTAATAGGCAGCGAAATGTCGGGCGGGGCGCGTAACCTGTTTGTATCCAACTGTACTTTTATGGGTACGGATATTGGCCTGCGCTTTAAAACCACCCGTGGCCGCGGCGGTGTGGTGGAAAAAATTTACATCTCAGACATTAAGATGAAAGATATTCCCGGCGAAGCTATTTTGTTTGATATGTACTACGCTGCTGTTGACCCGGTGCCTTTATCCGGCGAAAAAAGGGAAGCGCCTAAAGTAGAGGTTTTTCCGGTAACAGAAGCCACACCGCAGTTTCGTGATTTTCATATCAGCAATATTGTATGCAACAATGCCGCTAAGGCATTATTCATACGCGGCTTACCGGAAATGCCCATCTCTGATATTTTCCTGGATCATATGACCATCAGCGCCAAAAAAGGTATTGAATGCATGGAAGCAAAAAATATACACCTGTCTGATGTGCACCTGCTTACCAAAGATACCGACCCGCTGATCACGGTACGCAGCAGCCAGGATCTTACATTCAACACTATAAAATACGATCAGGCTAACCGGTTTATGACCCTGCAGGGAGAAAAGTGCAGCAACATAGTAGTAACCGGTACCGATATACGTAAATCAAAAGAAGATACAAAGTTCACTGCAGGCGCCACTAACAAGGCCCTGCAGGTAAAGTAATAGGTGGGTTGACAAAGAAAAATGTAAAATCATAAATGTAAAATTTTAAATGTAAAAGTAAAATGCTACGGAATCGGCTATTTATGTTCGCAGCATTTTCCTTTGACATTTATGATTTGAAATTTTACATTTTACATTCTTGTAGATCAGCCTTACATTAAGCAAAAGGCATTATGCGCAAACAACAAATCGTCTTTCTACTCACCACACTGGCCCTGGCCTTCAGCGCCACGCTCGCTCACGCGCAGTCCGCTGCCATGGCCGCTACCATGATGCGTAAATGGAAAGATTCCGCATCCAGCCCGCCCAACTGGACCTATGACCATGGGGTAGTGCTGGAAGGCATAGCCGGCCTGTGGCAAAATACCGGCGATGCCAGGTACTTCAGCTATGTGCAGCAAAGCATGGATCGTTACATAGATGACCAGGGCAACATACGCACCTACAAAACGCAGGACTATAACATAGACAACGTAAAGAACGGCACGCTGTTACTGTTGTTATACCGGGTAACCGGCCATGAGAAATATAAAAAAGCAGCAGATCACCTGCGGGAACAGCTGCGCGCACAACCCCGCACCAGCGACGGCGGTTTCTGGCACAAGCAGCGTTACCCTTACCAGATGTGGCTGGACGGCCTGTATATGGGCGAGCCTTTTTATGCCGAATATGCAGCCCTCTTTCATGAGGATACTGCTTTCAATGATATTACCCGCCAGTTTGTGCTGATGGAAAAACATTCCCGGGACGACCGTACCGGCCTCCTGTACCACGGTTGGGACGAATCCCGCCAACAGCAATGGGCAGATAAGACCACCGGCCGCTCGCCCAATTTCTGGGACCGGGCCATGGGCTGGTATGGTATGGCCTTAGTAGATGTGCTTGACTTTTTCCCCGCAAACCATAAAGGCAGGGATACGCTCATTGCTATCCTGAACCGCTATGCCGCAGCAGTGAAAAAGTACCAGGATCCCGCTTCCGGCTGCTGGTACCAGGTAATGGATAAAGCAAAGGAAAAAGGTAATTACCTGGAAGCTTCCGGCTCCTGCATGTTCGTATATGCATTGGAGAAAGGCGTGCGGAAAGGATATTTGCCGCTTAGCTACCGTGCGGTAGCACAGAAAGGTTTTGCCGGTATTCAAAAGCAGTTCGTTAAGCCGGCAGAAGCAGGCGGCGTGAACCTGGATGGTGTGTGCAGCGTAGCAGGCCTGGGCGGTAATCCCTACCGCGATGGCAGCTATGCCTATTACCTCAGCGAAAAGGTGGTGACCAACGATCCTAAAGGCGCAGGCGCCTATATTATGGCCGCCAATGAAATGGAAATGTTGCACACGTTAAACACTGGCAAAGGGCTTAGAGTTACTTTAGATCAGTATTTCAATAGCGAATGGCGTAAGGATGTTACGGGCCAAATGCAGCGCTGGCACTACGTATGGGGTGAAAAGGATAACAATGGTTATTCCCTGTTCGGCCATATATTTAACCGTTACGGCGTAGCGCTGGATACATTGTCTGTAGCGCCTACTGCCGCCAACCTGCAGCACAGCAACATTTATATCATAGTAGATCCGGATACGCAAAAGGAAACAGCAAAGCCTGATTACATGACGGCGCAGGATGCAGCGCAGCTGTACAACTGGGTAAAAGCAGGCGGTGTGCTGGTGATCATGGAAAATGATTCCGCCAACGCAGAGCTGCAGCATATTAACCTGCTAACAGAGCGCTTTGGCATTCACTTTAATGAAGACAGCCGTAACCATGTGCAGGGACGGCAGTTTGAGCAGGGTGCGTTACAGATCCCTGCCGGGCATCCCATTTTTGCGCACACCAAAAAAGTATATATCAAAGAGCTCAGTAGCATGACGGTGAAATCGCCTGCTACAGCCGTATATAAAGATGGGGACCATGTGCTGATGTCAGTAGCGAAGGTGGGCAGGGGCGCCGTATTTGCCGTAGGCGATCCCTGGTTTTACAATGAATACCTGGATGGCAGAAAGCTGCCGCCGGAATACGAAAATTACCAGGCCGCCACTGACCTGGTGAGCTGGTTGATCAAACAGGCGAAATAAATAAGTCCATGGTCCATAGTCAATGGACCATAGCTTACAACGCACAACATATCATACGAGTATAGGCCATGGACTATCGGCCATGGACCGTGGACTAAAATAATGTCATGATGAAACAATTGTCCAAAGCGCAATTATCAACACTAAAGAACAGCGCAGCTGTGCAGGTACCGGAAGCCTCTCATTTACAGCTGCCGGAAAAGGTATTACAGTTTGGTACCGGTGTGCTGTTACGCGGCCTGCCGGATTATTTTATAGATAAAGCCAATAAAGCCGGCATCTTCAACGGCCGGGTAGTGATCGTAAAATCCACCGGCAAAGGAACTACGGATGCTTTTGCAGAGCAGGATGGTTTGTACACGCTTTGCGTGCGGGGTATTGAACAGGGGCAGCAGGTAGAGGAAAATATCCTGAACGCATCCATCAGCCGCGTATTAAGCGCTGCGGCGGAATGGCCGGCCATCCTGCAATGTGCAGAGAACCCGGAGATGGAGGTTATTGTATCCAATACCACAGAAGTAGGCATCACCCTCACGGACGATAACGTGCATGCCGCGCCGCCAGCCTCTTTCCCGGGTAAGTTACTGGCCTTCCTGTACCACCGTTATCAGCATTTTAACGGCGCAGCAGATAAAGGTATGGTCATTATTCCCACGGAGCTGATCGTAGATAATGGTAAAAAGTTAAAGGATATAGTGCTGGAGCTGGCTGCCCGTAACAGCTTACCGGAAGCTTTTATCAGCTGGGTAGCGCAGTCAAATTATTTCTGCAGCTCGCTGGTAGACCGTATTGTGCCCGGCGCACTGCCTGCAAAAGAGCAGGAGGCCATGCAGCAGGAGCTGGGTTATAAAGATGATCTTATGATCATGGCAGAAGCCTACCGTTTATGGGCCATTGAAACCGGCAGCGACCTGGTAAAACAACGTTTAAGCTTCAGCGAAGCAGACAGCGGTGTTGTATTGGCGCCGGACATCAATGTATTCCGGGAGCTGAAGCTGCGCCTGCTGAACGGTACCCATACTTTTAGCTGCGGGCTGGCGGTGCTGGCTGGTTTTGTTACTGTACGCCAGGGCATGGAAGATGCGGATCTGGAAGCTGCCATTGCCACGCTCATGTTACAGGAAATGGTGCCGGCTATCACGGATATTTATATCACGGCTGCAGCAGCTACACAGTTTGCGCACAGTGTGCTGGACCGCTTCCGTAACCCGCACCTCGCGCATCAGTGGATCAGCATTACCATGCAATACACTTCTAAAATGAAAATGCGTAATGTGCCTGTATTGCTGCGCCATTACAGCCGCACGCAGGAAGCGCCGCAGCTGATGGCGCTGGGCTTTGCAGCTTACCTGCTGTTCATGCGCAGTGAGCAAACAGCAGAAGGGGAGTATAAAGGCACTGCAAACGGGCAGGTATATACGATAACAGACGATCATGCCGGCTGGTACCATGCCCAGTGGAAACGCCTGGAACCTGCCGTGCTGGTGAGGACGGTGTTAAGCAATACTGCGCTGTGGGGCACAGATCTTACAGAGCTGAAAGGTTTTGCCACTGCCGTTACCAACATGCTCTCCGCCCTGTTACAGGAAGGCGCGGGCAGCCTGCTGAAAAAAGTTAATCATGTTAAGATGAGTGTAAATTAATAAAGTATGAAAAAGTTCCTGGATGAGCATTTCTTATTGAACACAGCCACTGCTCAGCGTTTATACCATGAGTATGCGAAAGAAATGCCGGTGATCGATTACCACTGCCACCTGCCGCCCGCACAAATAGCAGCCGATATGCAGTTCGAGAATTTAACACAGGCCTGGCTATACGGCGATCACTATAAGTGGAGGGCTATGCGTACCAACGGCGTGCATGAAAGTTACTGCACCGGCAATAGATCAGATTGGGAAAAGTTTGAGCAATGGGCCGCCACCGTACCCTATACCTTACGTAACCCGCTTTACCACTGGACACACCTGGAGCTGCAGCGTTATTTTGATGTGAACGAGGTCCTCAATCCATCTTCCGCTGCCAGGATCTACGGCGAGTGTACAGAAAAGCTGCAGAGCCCTGATTTCTCCGTACGCAACCTGCTGCGCAAAATGAAAGTAGCGCTGGTATGTACCACAGATGATCCGGTAGATACGCTGGAATACCATCAGCAGCTGAAGAAAGAAGGCTTCGAGATCCCCATCCTGCCTGCATTCCGGCCGGATGCATCTATGAATGTGGATGATCCCTTAAAATATAATCAGTACCTGGAAAAGCTGGGAAAGGCTTCTGATATTACTATCAGCACCTACCAGGATCTGCTGGATGCGCTGCGTAACCGGCACGATTTCTTTGCCGCTAACGGCTGCTCCGTATCAGACCATGGTATTGAGGAAATTTATGCAGATGATTTTACCGCTGCGGAAATAGCGGCCATCTTCAAAAAAGTAAGAGGCGGCGCCGCATTGTCACGGGAAGAGAACCGCAAGTTCAGATCCGCATTGTTGCTGGAGCTGGCAGAGTGGGACTGGGAAAAAGGCTGGGTGCAGCAATACCACCTGGGCGCACTGCGTAATAACAATTCCCGCATGCTGCGCCAGCTGGGGCCTGATACCGGTTGGGATTCCATCGGTGATTTTTCACAGGCGCGCGCCCTGGCTAAGTTCCTGGATCGTTTGGATAGCCAGGACAAGCTGGCCAAAACCATCCTGTACAACCTGAACCCTTCCGATAATGAGCTGCTGGCTACTATGACCGGTAATTTCAATGATGGTTCCGTTGCAGGTAAAGTGCAATTTGGTTCGGCCTGGTGGTTCCTGGATCAGAAAGATGGTATGATCAAACAGCTGAATGCCTTATCTAATATGGGTTTGCTGAGCCGTTTTGTAGGCATGCTCACTGATTCGCGCAGCTTTTTGTCTTATCCACGCCATGAATATTTCCGCCGTATAGTATGTGAGCTGTTTGGCCAGGAAATTGAAAGCGGAGAGCTGCCCAATGATCTGCCCTGGGTAGGTAAGGTGGTGCAGGACATCTGCTATTTTAATGCACAACAATATTTCAACTGGCAGTTCCTGGAGCAGCAGGTGGCCATTTCATAACGAACCTTTCACATTGTTTTAAACTTCCCTTTTACACGCCGGCCTACGCAGTTGCTTTCCTGTATTGCAGCGGTGTAAGGCCGGTAATTTTTTTGAAGATGCGCCCGAAATGGCTTTGATCCGCGAAGTTACACTCCGCCGCAATTTGCGCCAGGTTCTGCTGCGTATGCCGCAACAGCGTGCAGGCGCGGTCTGTCTTTAGCTGGTTTACATATTCACCGATACTTACGCCATACGCTTTCTTAAACGCCCGCACAATATGAAAGGGGCTCATTTGCGTAATGGCCGATAACTCTGCCAGGGCCACCGGTTCCTGCTGTTCATGCAGGATCTCTTTTATCATGCGCAGCCAGTTGGGCACATCATTATGCAATGCTTTTTCCCGCAGGAACAGGGCCATGCATTCCAGCGTAAGGCCTTCTATCATCAGGTTAGACCAGGCATGGTATTGCTGGAACTCCGCCTGCATTTTATGGATCAGCAGTTTTAACGCCGTACTTTTTAAGCGGGCAATTTTAGTAAGGGTAAAAGGTCCTGCCTCAAATTTACTGAGCCAGGCCGCATCTATTTCTATATTAAAGCAGCTGGCAGCAGCTACAGGAAATGCATTGCTGTGCGCAATACCTGCCGGGTGAAAAACAATATCTTCCTGCTCGCAGATCAGCTTACCGGACACCGATTGTTCCTGGTAGCTGCCATGCTGCACATAACAGAGATAGCTGTTTTCATGAAAATGATCGGGCAACGTAGTGTGAATGGGGTAGTTGCTTAAAGTAAGGATCACCCCTTTGGTTTGCACTTTCTTCTGAATGTTGCCATAATAATCCCCCTGGTGTAAGATGCTTCGGCTCATAAATGCGTATGGCTGGTAATGAATAAAGGTACCCAATAGCAAGATAGTAACAAAACCGCAATAACGTACTATTCTGTGCCAATGCGCCATCCTAGCTTTGTGGCACATTAAATGCCAACGGATGAACAAACAATTTCTTATAATAACGGCCCTTTTTCTTCTTATCATGTTGCCTGTTAAGGCCCAGCAGCCCGGTGTTTACCGCGAAACGGCTCCAAAGATCAACAGCCTGGTGCATACGGAGCTGGAAGTAAGTTTTGACAATCGCAAAGAGCTGCTGTTTGGCAAGGCCTGGATCACCTTGCAGCCGTATGCTTATACCCTGGATTCGCTTACACTGGATGCAAAGAGTATGCTTATCCACGGGCTGGCCTTAATAAAAGCCGGCAAAAAGCAACCCTTAAAATATACTTACGACAGCGCTCAATTGCACATAAAGCTGGATAAGCCTTACCGCCCCGGCGAAAAGTATACGATCTACATTGCCTATACCGCGCAGCCGGCATTGGTTAAATCGCAGGGCAGCAGCGCCATAACCAGCGCCCGTGGTTTATATTTCACCAACCCGGATAGCACTATCCCCGGAAAGCCTGTACAGATCTGGACCCAGGGCGAAACAGAAGCATCCTCCGCCTGGTTTCCCACCATCGATAAACCCAATCAAAAGATGACCACAGAGATCCGGATGACGGTGCCTGCTGCTTATACAACCCTCTCCAACGGCCGTTTAGCAGCACAGCATTCCAATGGCGATGGCACCCGTACAGATACCTGGAAAATGGAGCAGCCGCATGCGCCTTACCTGGTAATGATGGCCACCGGTATGTATTACATCTATAAAGACAAATGGAAGAATAAGGAAGTAAGCTATTATGTGGAGCCGGCGCAGGCGCCGTATGCAAAAGAGCTGTTTGCCAACACCCCGGAGATGATGACCTTTATTTCCAATACCCTGGGGGTAGATTATCCCTGGAATAAATATGCGCAGATCATTGTGCGGGATTTTGTGAGCGGCGCCATGGAAAACACTACTGCAACGGTACACGGCGATTTCACTTACCAGAACGACCGGCAGCTGATCGACGACCGCGTTTGGGACGGTAACATTGTACATGAGCTGTTTCACCAGTGGTTTGGCGATTATGTAACCACAGAAAGCTGGAGCAATCTTACCGTGAATGAATCTTTTGCCAACTACAGCGAAACCCTGTGGCAGGAATACAAATACGGTCAGGACGCCGGCGATTACACCAACAACAACGCGCTGGAATTATACCTGGATGGCGGCCCGGCAGATGAACAAAAGAACCTGGTGCGTTTTTATTACGATACGCAGGAAGATGTGATAGACCGTGTTACCTACCAGAAAGGCGGCCGCATTCTGCACATGCTGCGCAACTACCTGGGTAAGGAAGTGTTTTACAAAGGCCTGCACCTGTATCTTACGCAGAATGCCTTTAAAACAGGAGAAGCGCAACAGCTGCGTTTAGCGCTGGAAGAAGCCAGCGGCCGCGATCTTAACTGGTTCTTTAACCAATGGTATTATGACAGCGGGCATCCTTATCTTGACATTCAGTATAACTGGGACGCAGCTACGGGAACACAAACCGTGTATGTGCAGCAAACGCAGGCTGGTAAAATATTTACGCTTCCTTTCGCCATTGATATATATACTAACGGGAAAAAAGAACGCCACGAAGTATGGATGAAGCAAAAAGCGGATACCTTCCGCTTTGCTTTGCCCTCCCGTCCTGAGCTTGTGAATGTGGATGCTGATAAGGTATTGCTCGCAGTAAAAACAGATCATAGATCCTTGCAGGAATATGCCTACCAGTATTTTCATGCACCCCTGTACATGGACCGCCTGGAAGCCATTCAAAAAGCAGCGGCCTCGCAGCAGGATGCAGCTGCACGTGATGTGTTGATAGCCGCCTGTAAAGATAAATTCTACCGCCTGCGCATCAGGGCCATGGATTCGCTGAACATGCAAAATCCGGAGGTAAGGGCTGCTGCGTTGCCCCTATTACTGAACCTGGCCCGTACCGACAGTTTTACCTTGGTACAGGCTGCAGCCATCAAAGCCATTGGCAGGTTGAAAGACACATCGTACATGGCCCTGTTCCGGGAAAAAATAAACAGCCGTTCCTATGGCGTACAGGCAGCAGCGATAAGCGCCATGGCAGCCGCCAATATGCCGGAAGCAAAACGCTACGCCGCCATGCTGGAAAAAGACAGTAAAGACTATTTAAACTGGGCCCTGGCTGCCGTATACGTAACCTCGGGCGATACCACGAAACTGGATTTCTTCAGCCGCACGCTGGACAATATGTTCACCAATATGAAATCCCGCGTAGTGGTGGGTTATCTAAAGCTGCTGGAACAAACCAACGATAATGCTACGTTCACTGCCAACTTTGAAAAAGCGCTGAAACATGTGCGTGACTACAAACCCTATAATCTGCAGGGCCGCTTTGTACCTGTTCTGCAATCCATAAAGGACCGGAAAACCGCCGCCCATCTGGATGCGCAGGCAAATATGGCCAGTGCCGCCATTCAGGAAATGACCGCGCCGTAAAATGTAAAATGATGAATGTAAGGGACTGACCAAAAAGAATGTAAAATCATAAACCGACGAAGGAGGTTCATAGAGACCACTTAAAAGACTTTATGAACGAGATAAATGTAAAATTTAAAATGTAAAAGTAGAGTGCCGCGATTCCAAATACAGAC
>NZ_DATCRF010000776.1:0-6794 GCF_036569125.1 Chitinophaga sp.
CACTTACACCCCGCGGCCTAAAATAGTTGCACCAGCTGAGGCATATTATCTATCAGCCGCGCCGCAGCGCAGAGCGCCCAGCCTTAACATTTATTCTATGGTTTCTTTATCACTATTGCTTTGGTACACTTATAGCAAGATTGATCCTCAATTAACTTTAAGAAAACATTTAGGTATACCGGAGTAAAAAACCATTCTAACAAAACACATACGGTAAACAGCCTGTTACCCTTTCTCCAACTACGGCCTTTTCAAGCGCCACTATTAAAGATCCCAAACAGAATAACGATTAGCAGAACAGCTGATCATCATCATCGGTTGATCGTACAATACTGCATAATATTGCTATCTCTCTTGCATATTCTAAAATATCAAATCTATGAGGCAGCTACTATTATTATGCGGCATATTTTCCTCCCTGTTGTATATCTGCGCCGACATTATTTCCGGCGCCACCTGGGAAGGCTATAGCTATACATCACAGGCCATTAGTGAGGTGATGGCAATAGATGCGCCGTCAAGGCCTGTAGCGGTCCCGTTTTTTGTCATCTATGATATCCTGGTGACCGCATTTGGGACCGGCTTACTGTTGCTGGCTTCACAAAGGCGCCTGCATTTTGCCGGTGGATTGATCATAGGGATCGGGATCACTGGCCTGGTAACAACCTTATTCTTTCCAATGCATTTACGGGGTGAAGAAAGTAATTTTACTGATACCATGCATATTGTCCTTACCGGTGTCACCACCCTGCTTATTGTGCTGGCAATGGGATTCAGCGCTGCTGCGGGTAGAAAAGGTTTCAAGCTATATACCATCTTAACAATATTGGTGCTGCTGATATTTGGCGCCATAGCCGGGATGGATGGCCCCAGGATAGCAGCACAGCAGCCAACGCCATGGCTGGGAGTGACGGAACGGATCACCATCGGGGTATATCTTATATGGATAGCAAAGCTGTCTATGTTAATGTTTACTTCATTGTCCCCACGCCCGGGCAACATTCTCAACTCAGCCAAGCCTTAAATACCTGCTGTATATTTTCCAGACAGGTTTGCGATGTAACACCTCTGATAAATGACCCTCATCACCCTTTGAATTGATAGCAGTCATTTGCCTCAATTTCCCCGCGGGATAACTTAGTATCATTGATATTGCCCGGACAGATTCTTCCTTAACACGATAAAAAAGCTTATATGGACGGGCCGTTTCGGAGAACCGGAAGAAGTAGCTGAAGCAGTGGTCTGGTTCTGCTCCAATGCAGCCTCTTTTATAACAGGCCATGCCTTAACAGTAAATGGAGGGTAGCAGGCATCCTGAATACCATATACATACAGCCGTAAAACTGAAGCACGCTCATACACTATAAATTTCCAGATATGAAACCGCCTGACAAAGCAGTTGCCACGATCACAACCTACCTGCAATTTTCTTTTTTCCTGGCTGTTATCCTGTATTTTGGCAAAACGCTGTTCATTCCCTTATTCTTTGGGCTGTTGGTGGCGATGGTCATGTACCCGGTATGCAAATGGCTGGAGCAGAGAGGATGGAGCAGGACTTTCTCAACCACCATATCGCTGGCCATCGTAATATCATTGTTCGTTCTGCTGCTTGGCTTGCTGGTATGGCAATTAAAAGTATTCCTGCATGACTGGCCACAGATAGCACACAAGCTGGAGGCCGTCCTTTCAGATCTGCAGATCTGGGTATCAGATCAGCTGAATATTCCGCCCGACAGGCAAAGCGGCTGGCTACGGAATATGATGACGAACACCGGAAGTATTATAAGCGGCATGTTACAGGGAACGCTTAGCACAACCATTAATACAAGCTTTATCTTATTCATGATCCCGGTATTTGCAGCCCTGTTCCTCTATCACCGCGGTGTATTTGTGCGGTACCTGCATATTGTTGCAGGTCCTGCTTACAGGTCAAGGCTGAATGGCATTCTGCAGCAGGTGATCCATACCTACTTTAACTATATCAAAGGAATGATACTCGTGTATATCATTGTAGGTACGCTGAACAGTGCGGGTTTACTGGCGCTTGGCATCCCGCATGCCATTCTTTTCGGCATGCTTACCGCTATTATGACCATCATCCCTTATATCGGGATCATTGTCAGTGCGCTATTGCCCATCAGCGTTGCCTGGACCACAAAGGGATCTATCTGGTATCCGCTTGGAGTAATAGGCATCTTTTCATTCGTACAATACCTGGAAGCCAATGTTATTTTCCCGAGAGTAGTAGGGGCTCAGCTAAATGTGAGCACCTGGGCCACCTTAGTGGCTATCCTTGCAGGGGGCATTCTATGGGGCGTATCCGGCATGGTGCTGTTCATCCCGTTCGTAGCTATTCTAAAAATAGCAACAGATAACCTGGAAGAGCTAAAAGGATTGAACCTGCTGCTCAGCCGCAGGCCTTGATGGTTTATGACAGGCATCAACACGGTGGGTGCCCGCCGTCATTTTTTTCCGTTATGCCGCAATGTAGCTTTATTACTAAATACATTTGCCATGAATAAGATCCTCCTGGCTTTCGATGGGGCAAACGTTTCCGGGGGAGCGTTTGAATTTGCCCGCAGGCTGAATGAGCAGGAACCCATCCTGCTTGTAGGCGCCTTTTTACCACAAACAGATCTTTCTGCATCCTGGAGCTACAACGCCGGCGAAGGACCTTTGCATATACCTGCGGTGGAATCTTCCGTGTCAGAAATGATATCGGAAAACATGCTGCAATTTGAAGCCGTATGCAAAAGCAATGATATTGAGTGCAGGATCCATGAGCATTTTCATCAGCTGGCGATGCCGGAGCTGGTGAAAGAAACCCGTTTTGCCAACCTGCTGATCGTGGGCAGTGAGAAATTCTTTGGCGGCGATACCGCCTATCTTACCGATCTGCTGCACGACGCGGAATGCCCGGTATTGGTGTTGCCGGAGGAGTTCAGCTGGCCGGAGCAGCTTGTGCTGGCCTATGATGGCAGCCAGGCATCGGTTTTTGCGATCAGGCAGTTCTGCTATCTGTTTCCCGGACTGTGCGGGCTGCCGGCAACGCTCGTATATGTGGGGCCAGCGAATGATAAAGATGGATCCCTGCCGGACGAACCCTATGTAGAGGAGCTGGCAGCAGGTCTTTTCAGTAACCTGGACATCCGTCACCTTGAGCTTGACTCCAGGAATGGCTTTGCGGCATGGCTTAGCGGCCTTCCGGCTCCGCTGCTGATCAGCGGTTCTTTCGGCCGTTCCCTCTTGTCACAGGCTTTCAGGGAGAGCTTCGCTCAAAAGGTAGTCGATTATCAGCTTATACCTGTATTCATTGCCCATAAATAACATTTTATGCAATACCCGTTATATCATCCGCAACCACAGCTACATCCGCGGCTTTTAGCCGCTTTCCTGCAATTCATGGAATGGGCCACTGCTATATTGCTGACGATCGCTGCATTCCCGCTGTTAAAACAGGCCGGTATGTTCCTTTTAACAGAGCTGTATGAAGTGTTCATCCAGTATCAGTATCTTTTTTAGCGGGATATTTTCCTGTTTGGAATATGGATCACAGTGCCTGCTTTTCTTCTTCACTGAAGTATAATTATTCATACCTAAAATAACAACTATGGAAAACGTTCAACTTTGCCAGAGCTGCAGTATGCCAATCAACGACCCCGCAATGGCCGGCACGGAAAAAGACGGCTCTCCCAGCCGGGAATATTGCAAATACTGCTACCAGAACGGTGCATTCACAAACCCTGATATGACACTGGATGATATGTACTCAGTAGTAAAACGGGAGATGGAAAAACGGAATATCAGCCAGGATACCATTACCCTGGCTTCCAATAGCCTGCCTTATTTAAAACGCTGGCAGAAAAAAGCGCAATAAGAGCAGGATACTATTACACCTCAACACTTTCCAGCGCTTTTAAAAAACCGGAGATCTCAGGCGCCCAGGTATCGGGATCCTGCGATTGTATCCTGTACATGGATCCGTTCTTTGGCTGCTTACCCTCTTCCACAGGCAGCTTGCCGATCTCTAATTCAGCTACAGCTGCAGGTGTCTTTCCTGTCAGTAGCTTTAACTCCTGCAGCAGCTTTTCCTTTTGTCCCTGTCTTCCGCCGCAAACGGTTAAGAAAGCATATTCTTTCAGATGATCCTTTTCTTTGTCAATGAATGATTTCATAGGGTTGGCAATATGTGCGTTCCACACCGGCGACATTAGTATTACCATATCATATTTCCGCAGATCAACGGGAAACAGCTCAATCCTGGGCCTCCGGTCAAAAAGCATATCCAGTAAAATGGTGAGCCACGTTCTGCGCTTAGGCTCCAGGATGCTGAAGGCCTCGCAATTTAAACGGCGCTGAAGCTCCCGGTAAAGTGATTCGTTGTTGCCGGTAAAAGAATAGTATATGATTATCTTTTTCATAAAACGTGTTTTTCGGAACAGCGGTACAACATTCACTGTTCTATTACCGTTTGATGCTTCCGCCATTATTTCCGGATATGCCGATGTATGATGAACGGCAGTCTGGCGCCTGATCACCGTCATTCTGCAACACCTGGATCAACAGTTACCTTTAGCATACATATATACCCAGGTAATGATAAACGATCCATCCTTAACATATGTAACAAAAGCCGGTGGCTACACAGCTCCCTTTTCGTCAGAAAAAGTACGGGCATCCCTTGAACGGGCCGGCGCCAGCCCAAAGGCCATAGATGCCGTAATACAGGAGCTGAGCCTGCGGGCGTACCCGGGTATGCCTACGCATATGGTGCACAAAATAGCCTTTAACCTGCTCCGTAAATTTTCGCGCCCGGCTGCCGGCCGCTATCATCTTAAGCAGGCCATATTTGAGCTGGGGCCAACAGGCTTTCCGTTTGAACAGTTCATTGCCGCCCTGTTCCAGCAGGCAGGTTTTGCAGCTGTTACCAACCAGGTAATAAACGGGCGATGTGTAAAACACGAAATAGATATCCTTGCAGTAAAACAATCCCATTACCATATTATAGAATGCAAATATCACCAGTTAGCCGGCACGCATTGCGATGTAAAAACGCCGCTGTATGTACAGGCCCGCTTTAAGGACATTGAATCCGGGTGGGCAGCAGCCGGCGGAAAAGAAGCCACTGCGTGCCAGGCCTGGCTGGTGACCAATACGCGTTTTACGCAGGATGCGCTCCAATACGGGCAGTGTGCCGGTTTACACCTTATGTCGTGGGACTTTCCCAATGGTAAAAGCCTGAAAGATGTGATCGATAAAACCGGCCTGTATCCTGTTACCTGCCTTACAACGCTTAACCGCAATGAAAAGCAGCGGCTGCTGGCAAAAGGCGTAGTGCTTTGTGAAACGCTTGCCGAACATCCCTCCCACTTCGATGCCGCGGGCATATCACCTCATAAGAAGGCCGCCGCTATAGCTGAAGCACAGCACTTATGCAATAAGATGGTGAAAATGGAATGGGTATGAAGCATATATAGTCTTTGTTATGTGACAAAAGTTACCATCATCCTCCCTGCCTTGTACCAACTTTGTATAAAATAACAAAGCATGATCCTGTTAGGTTACATAGCAGCCATCCTCATCGGACTTTCACTGGGACTTATTGGCGGCGGCGGCTCCATATTAACGGTGCCAGTGCTGGTATACCTGTTCCATATAGCGCCTTTGCCGGCCACCTCCTATTCACTGTTCATTGTAGGCTTAACCAGCCTGGTGGGCGCTTACAGCAACTTAAAGGAGCACCAGGTAAGCATATCCACAGCGTTATGGTTTGGCGCAGCCTCGGTTATAACAGTGCTGATTACACGCCGTTTCTTAATACCAGCTATACCTGACACACTATTCTTTGCCGGCAGCTTTGCAATAACTAAATCATTTGCCATTATGGTGCTGTTTGCAATACTGATGCTGTTTGCTTCCATATCCATGATAAGACCGGACAAAGCAGCCGTACCGCAGGCCCGCAATAACTACGAAAAAAAACATCATATACAGCTGATCATATACGGCTTGCTCATAGGGCTGGTGACCGGCGTATTGGGCGCAGGCGGCGGTTTTCTGCTGATACCTGCCCTGGTATTACTGGTAAAGCTTCCCATGAAAAAGGCTATCGGCACCTCTCTTTTTATCATCGCCATTAACTCGCTCATCGGTTTCCTGGGTGATGCAGGGCACTACCCCATTCACTGGCCGCTGTTACTCAGCATAAGTATATTGGCTATTGTGGCTGTGCTTGCGGGCAATGTGCTGAAACGCAAAATTGACGGCAGCCGGCTTAAAAAGGGCTTTGGCTGGTTTGTGCTGATAATGGGTATTTATATTATTACCAGGGAGCTGTTCATGTAAAAGGCAAACAATCATTTTTCATATTTAAAACCTTCCATTATGCATATTGAACAAATTTATACCGGCTGCCTTGCGCAGGGCGCATATTACATTGAAAGTAACGGAGAGGCCGTGATCATTGATCCGCTGCGCGAAACAGCGCCTTATATTAAACGGGCTGAAAAAGACGGAGCGCGTATAAAGTACATTTTTGAAACACACTTCCATGCAGATTTTGTAAGCGGCCACCTGGACCTGGCCCATAAAACCGGCGCTGCCATTGTTTACGGGCCAACAGCCAAACCGGATTTTACCGCCCATGTGGCAGCAGATAATGAGGTGCTGCAGGTAGGCAACATTACCTTTACTGTACTGCATACACCGGGCCATACCATGGAAAGCAGCTGTTACCTGCTGAAGGATGAGCAGGGCAAAGCCACCGGCCTGTTTACCGGCGATACCCTGTTCAT
>NZ_DATCRF010000777.1:0-5435 GCF_036569125.1 Chitinophaga sp.
CCTGCCACAGCTTACAGAAAGCTGGGCCGATACGGTAACCATCCATCACCTGCTTAGCCATACCAGCGGGGTGGTAAGAACGGATAAGCCCCTGGCTTTCAGCCCTGGTAGCGCATTTGCCTATTCTAACCTGGGCTTTGAGCTGCTGGCAAAGTGTATAGAAAATGCCTCCGGCCAGTCGTTTGCTGCGCTTTCCATGGCGCTGTTTAAAAAGTGCAGTATGCACAACAGCTTTTATCCGGACAGCACATTAGGCCAGCACCCTGTAACCGGCTACACCGCGCAGGAAGATGGCAGTGTACAACCAGAGCATGGAAACCTGAGCGGGCACGCTGCATCCGGCACCTTCATATCCACCGCGGCAGATCTTGTAAAGTGGAATAACTGTTTGCATGGCGGCAAGCTTTTATCTGCTGCCAGCTATCAAGCTATGATCACCAAAAAAGAGAAAGCAGTGCGGGAACATCCTGTTTTCGGCCTGCAGGATTATGGCTATGGTATTACCACCAGTGGCCAGGGCAGCCACTTACAGCTGGGCCAAACCGGGCTTATACCTGGTTTTGTGTGCATGGATTTTTATTACCCCGCTTCCCAAACCAGCATTGTGGTGCTGGAAAATGTTGCATGGTCAGCAGGGGATATTAAGGAGATGTTTTACTATCATTTGCCGGTGCTGCAATTAGCTCTCGCCATCCACTAATACCTCGTACATCTTGATCTTCAGCTCCTCCAAAGATACATCCTGTACCAAACGGCCATCCTGTGCATAGGAAATAGTAGCGCGTTCTTCCGATACTACAATGGCCAGGTTATCACTATGTTCGGTGATACCTACGGCGGAGCGGTGGCGCAAACCAATACGGGTAGGCAGGTTGGGATTATCGGATACCGGCAGTATTACCTTGGCCGCCAGGATCTTATTGCTTACTATGATCAGCGCCCCATCATGCAGGGGACTGCTTTTGGCAAAAATGCTTTCAATGAGCTTGGCGCTGATGTTACCATCAATACCAATGCTGCTGGCCGTATCAAACTTTACCCTGTGAGTGGTGGCAATCACAATGAGGGCGCCGGTATGGCGGGCAGAGAGGTGGCCCACGGCGGTGATCACTTCATTAATAATATTCTCCTCTTCACGGTAGCTTTTAAACCGGTCGGGCATAAACAGCTTGGTAAAAAAACTATCCTTGCTCAGCGGTGTTTTCTTGCCCAGCACCAGCAGGAACTTGCGGATCTCCGGCTGAAATATAATGATAATGGCAATGAGCCCTACGTTAATGAAGTTCTGTAAAATGTTGGTGAGAATGGGCATGCCCAAGGCCTGTACCAGGAAGTAAGCCAGGTACACCATCAGCAGGCCTACGAAGATGTTGAAAGCCAGGCTGCCCTTTAATAACCGGTATAATTGAATAACCAGGAAAATTACGATCGCCAGGTCCAGAATATTCAGCCAGTTAAATCTATATCCGTAAAATTGAAACATATCCATAATTGTAAAAATAGATTTTAGATCCCAGATTTACGATTTTAGATTTATATGTACTGCGTTGTTGCAACACTTTTTACAGGGAATGCATGTACTGCAGCAGCTTCACAGTTTCTACGGCGTCCTTTACATCATGCACCCGCAGCAAATGCGCGCCCTGCTGCAAAGCCAGTGTATGGATCACCGTTGTGCCGTTTAACGCGGCTTCGGGGGTAGTGTTTAACAAACGGTATATCATTGACTTGCGGGATACGCCCACCAGCAGGGGACACTCCAGAATGTGGAACAGGTTCAGACCGCGCAGCAGGGTGTAATTGTGGGCAATCGTCTTCCCAAAACCAAAACCGGGATCCAGGATCACATCATGGATACCTGCGGCCCTGCACTGCGCTGTTTTTTGTATAAAGTAATCAAGCACTTCCCGTACCACGTTATCATACTGCGGATCTTTTTGCATGGTGGCCGGCGTGCCCTTCATGTGCATGGCAATATAGGGTACCTGCAGGCGGCCGGCAGTGGCAAGCATGTCAGGGTCCATTTCCCCGGCGCTAACATCGTTAATAATGGCCGCTCCGGCCTGCACGGTTTTTTCTGCCACGGCAGCATGATAAGTATCTACAGAAATAATAGCTTCCGGGTAATGGTTGATGATGCCATGAATGGCGGGCAGCAAGCGGTCCAGCTCTTCCTGCGCGCCAATCGTGGCAGCGCCCGGGCGGGTGCTTTGAGCGCCCAGGTCCAGTATACGGGCGCCATTGGCCAGGTGCTCACCGGCCTTTTCTATAATATGCTGCAGGTGCCGGCTGCGGCTTTCTGCATAAAAAGAATCATCGGTAATATTAATAATGCCCATCACTACCGGAGTGCTAAGGTCCACCAGCTGACCACGGCAGGAGAGGGTATATGGGAGGAGGTTCATGGCAATAACTATTTTAATGTGCAGATGTGCAAATATGCAGATCTGCAAATGATAAATGCAGTACTTCAGGCTCACCTATCTGCACATCTGCATATCTGCACATACGCACATTTTTCGTACTTTGCCCTGCAAATTAAAGTTTCTTCCTTAATAAAGACAATGAGCAACACCTTAGCGCAATACCAGCAGGCCATCGGCACGTGTAAAGATATCTTCATTAAAAAAACCAGGGACTACGGCACCTCCTGGCGGGTATTAAGGCTCATTTCCGTTACCGACCAGATCTTTATAAAAGCACAGCGCATCCGCAACATCCAGGAGCTGGGCACCCAGAAGGTGGAGGACCAGATCGACGGGGAGTTCCGCGGTATTGTGAACTATGGCATTATTGGCCTTATACAGCTGGGGCAGCATGGCAATCCCTACCAGGACCTGCCGGTAGATGAAGTATCCCGCCTGTATGATGAGCAGGCCCGTTTTGTACAAAACGTAATGGAAGATAAGAATCACGACTATGGCGAAGCCTGGCGCGATATGAGCCAGGAATCCTTTGTGGACCTGATACTCACCAAGCTGCTGCGCATCAAGCAAATACTGCGTAATGAAGGTAAAACGCTGATCTCAGAAGGTATTGATGCTAACTTCGTGGATATCATTAATTATGCGTTGTTTGCTCTCATCAAAATAGATGAAGCCGCACCCGTGAGCCGCCTTTGATCATTAATTATTCGCCGTTCCTTATTAATTCTTTAAATTGATCGCTGTTTTATAATTGCAGATATGAAGTTTATCCTGATCCTATTACGCATACTCGTAGGCGTACTCTTTATTTTTTCCGGCCTTATTAAGGCAAATGACCCGCTGGGGCTCAGCTATAAGATGGATGAGTTCTTTGAGGTGCTGCATATGACCTTTATGTCGCACTATTCCCTGGTGTATTCTGTAACCATGAACGTGTTTGAAATAGTAGCCGGGGTAGCGGTGTTGCTGGGGTACCGTATGCGCCTGTTCTCCGTGCTGTTGCTGCTGCTCATCATTTTCTTCACCTTCCTTACCGGTTATGCGCTGTTCAGCGGCACCATTAAGGAATGCGGCTGTTTCGGGGATTGCATTAAGCTCACGGCAGAACAAACTTTTTATAAGGATGTAGCTTTGCTGGTAATGATCCTGGTGATCTTTGCCTACCGCAAACGCATACAACCGCTGTTCCCTAAAATGGCATCCAATATTATTATGGCCGCTGCGCTGGTATTCTCCTTCGGCGTACAGTGGTACACATTAAGCCACCTGCCGTTTGTAGATTGCCTGGCCTATAAGGTAGGTAATAACATCCCTGAAAAGATGAAAATGCCGCCGGGCTCCACGCCGGATGTATATGAAACCACCATGATCTACGAAAAGAACGGGGAACGCAAAGAGTTCACCATGGAAAACTATCCCTGGGCCGATAGCACCTGGAAATTCGTAGACCGTAAGGATAAGCTGGTGAAAAAAGGTATTGGAGAACCTGGCATTAAGGATTTCATTTTAACGGACTTTGATGGCGGCAATCAAACCCAGGCTATTTTATCGGAACAGAAACCGGTATACCTGTTCCTGGTGCTGAACACCGCCACTGCCGGCAAAGGCTGGGATGCCAAAATGCAGGCGCTGCAAAAACGCATGGAAGCTAATGAAGTGTATATCTATGGCGTTACCGGTTCCAGTAAAGAAGCCGTAGCCGCTTTTGAAAAGGCGCATGGCATCAGTTTCCCCTTTGTGCAAATGGATGGCACGGCTATTAAAACCGCCGGCCGCAGTAACCCCTGCCTGATCTTATTAGAGCAGGGCACCATTAAAGGGAAATGGCATTATAATGATATTCCTTAGAGGTCTATGGTCGATGGTCCATGGTCCATTGCATACATCGCAAGATGAATACTTCAGGTAACTTGAGATATTAAACCATGTAGTAGGCCATGGACTATCGACTATGGACCATGGACTTTTTTCACCACCATGCACTACTTGCTAAAAAAAATATCATATGGTTTGCTGGTACTGCTGGGGGTAGTGGTATTGGTGTTCATGCTGTTCAATGTGCTGCCGGCAGATCCTGCGCGCCTTACCCTGGGGCAGCGGGCCGATGTGGCCTCCCTGGAAAATGTGCGCCGGGAGCTGCACCTGGATCAGCCGATGCCCGTGCAGTTCCTGCTATACCTGAACGATCTGCTGCCCATTAGCATTCACCCCGAGCAGGAGGCGCGCAATAAGCTGCACTACCTAACGTTACTGCATATATCCTCTTCCAAAATACTGGTATTAAAAACACCTTACCTGCGCCGCTCTTACCAGGGCAAAAAAGATGTGTGGGAAATACTCATTGAAGCCCTGCCCGGCACCTTGCTGCTGGCATTGGCAGCTATGTTGTTTGCTACGGTAGCCGGTATTGCCCTGGGCGTACTCTCTGCCGTAAAACAAAATACCTGGATGGATACCAGCGCCATTTTTGCCAGTGTGCTGGGCATTTCCGTACCATCGTTCTTTGCCGGCATTGTGCTGGCCTACCTGTTTGGCTTTGTGTTTAGCCAGTACACCGGTTTGCATATGACAGGCAGCTTGTTCGATATGGATCCTTTTAAGGGCCGGGTGATGAACCTGCGTAACCTGGTGCTGCCGGCTATTACGCTGGGCATACGCCCGCTGGCTATTATAGTGCAGCTAACCCGCAGCGCCATGCTGGATGTGCTGAACCAGGACTATATACGTACGGCATATGCCAAAGGGCTGAAGCGTAGTGCGGTGATTTTTAAGCACGCATTGCGTAATGCCCTGAACCCGGTGATCACCGCGGTTACCGGCTGGTTTGCAGAGCTGCTGGCCGGCGCTTTTTTCGTAGAATACATTTTTGGCTGGAAGGGGATCGGTAAGGTAACCGTAGATGCACTTGAAAAGTTTGATTTCCCGGTGCTGATGGGCGCCGTATTATTTACGGCTGGTATCTTTGTGATCATTAATCTCCTGGCAGATATATTATACAGCATTGTAGAC
>NZ_DATCRF010000778.1:0-3793 GCF_036569125.1 Chitinophaga sp.
TCTAAGATGGCAACCTGGTGCTAATTTCTAAAAACAATGATACAAAATTGAAAAACTCTCCATGATAATATTTTTGCGAGAATTTATAATTACCTGATTATTAATAGCAAATGCAGAATTAACCCCTGTTACAATTTCAAAAACATTGGAAGCTATCCTGTAATGCCGCCGCCCTGGAAAAGGGCTAGGTTTGAAGCGTTAACAGGATCTGCGTTATGAAACCAGACAGGCTGATTTTCTTCTTCCACGGGAAAAAAAGCAGGTAAGGTTCCCATCCTGCCTTAAAATAAAAACAACCAAAAGGATGAATAGCAACATTGTTTTTTTCTGGGCCTTTGTAGTAGCACTGGGCGGTTTTTTATTCGGATTTGATACGGCGGTGATCTCCGGGGCGGAGCAGGATATTCAGCAATACTGGCATTTATCGGAAATGCAGCACGGCTTCACCGTATCCATTGCCTTAATAGGTACGGTGCTGGGCGCCCTGGGTGGCAGCACGCCTTCTGATAAGCTGGGCCGCCGGGCTACCTTATTGCTGGTAGCCATCGTGTACCTGGTTTCTGCGATAGGTACGGCCATGGCTACCAACTGGTACCTGTTCCTGTTATGCCGTTTTGTAGGCGGGCTGGGAGTAGGCGCCTCCTCCGTAACAGCGCCGGTATATATTTCAGAAGTATCGCCCGCGCAGTACCGTGGCCGCATGGTAGCGCTGTTCCAGTTCAACGTGGTATTTGGCATCCTGGTGTCTTATTTATCCAATTACCTCATTGGCGGGCAGGGCGGGGAAAATGCCTGGCGGCTGATGCTGGGCATCCAGGCTTTTCCTGCAGCATTGTTCCTGCTGTTATTGCGCTGGGTGCCGGAAAGCCCGCGCTGGTTATTACTGCAGGGTAAAGAGCAGGCTGCGGCCGTGAAAACCCTGCAGATCATTAACCCCGCCGGTTATGAGCAGGATATGATTACCATCCGGCAATCGCAGCAGGCAGTGGCCGGTGCGCCCAAAGAAAAGCTGTTCTCCGGCAAATACCGTACGCCCATTATGCTGGCCGTATTGTTTGCCATGTTTAACCAGGTATCCGGGATCAATGCCATAATATATTATGCACCCCGCATTTTTGAAATGTCCGGCTTAGGCGCGGGATCATCCTTATTATCAACAGTGGGTATCGGCATTGTGAATTTCATTTTCACGTTAACCGCTATACGTTTTATTGACCGCATAGGCCGCAGGCAGCTCATGCTTATTGGCACCGTAGGCCTGATTGCCACCCTGGGGCTGGTAGCCATTTCCTTTTACCGGCATACCGGCGGTATTGCAGTGGTGTCCTACCTGCTTATTTACATTGCCTTTTTCGCCTTTTCACAGGGCGCGGTGATCTGGGTATTTATTTCAGAGATCTTCCCGAACCAGGTACGCGCCAAAGGACAAACCCTGGGCAGCTTTACGCACTGGATCATGGCAGCGGTGATCGCCTTCACCTTTCCTTACCTGGCCAGCCATATCGGCGGCGGGCACATTTTCCTTTTCTTCTGTTTGATGATGGTGCTGCAATTATTATTTGTGTGGAAATGGATGCCGGAAACCAAAGGTCAAACCCTGGAACAGATAGAAGTGAGCATGGTAGTGCATTAACGGAACCTTTAAAACTACAACTTATGATAAAGCACAATATCGTTTGCCTGGGAGAAATACTGTGGGATGTATTGCCGGATAAAGAGCTGCCCGGCGGTGCGCCGCTGAACGTGGCTTACCATCTGCAAAAACTTTCGCAGCAGGTAGCCATGGTGTCCCGTATCGGGAACGATGATCATGGCAAACGCCTGCTGCAGCTCATGGAAAAAATGCAGCTCAGCACTGCTTATGTGCAGCAGGATAGTACTTATGCTACCGGTAAGGTAAATGCCTGGATGGATGCGCAGAACGATATGCAGTATGAGATCCTGTACCCGGTGGCCTGGGATCATATCAGCTGGAGCGCCCCGCTGGAAAGCCTGTTACAGCAGCCGCACCTGCAATACGTGGTATTCGGCAGCCTGATGGCGCGCCATGCAGCCTCCCGCGAAACACTGGGCAAAGCGCTGCAAACAAAAGCGCAGAAAGTGCTGGACATTAACCTGCGCGCACCCTGGTACACACAGGAAACGCTGGAATGGCTGCTGCAGCATTGCCAGCTGCTGAAGCTGAATGTGGCAGAGCTGCAGCTGATCAGCGCCTGGTACGGCAGCTATGATAATAACGAAGCACGCATAACGGCGCTGGCTGCACGCTTTAATATAGATACCATTATTGTAACGCTGGGCAGCAAAGGCTGTATGGGATATATACAGCAGCAGTTCTGCTACCAGGAGGTGCAGCCGGTAACCGTGGCCGATACCATTGGCAGCGGGGATGCTTTCCTGGCGGGCTTTCTCAGCTGCCAGCTCAATAATTGCACACCCGCCTACAGCCTGGCCTATGCCAATGCATTGGGTGCGCTGGTAGCATCCAGGCCGGGTGGCTGCCCGGCGTATGATCCGGCTGAAATAACAGCACTGCTTAACATTCCACAATACAGCTTATAACTATTGCCAGGGACAATCACAAAAACAACTGTTTACAATCACACAAATTCCCATTATGAAAAAGTTGTTATACTTAACATCATTGCTGTTATGCAGCCTTTGGGGGCTTGCACAACAGCGCGTCATCACCGGTACGGTTACCGGCAAACAAGGCGGCATACCCTTGCCCGGTGTAACCGTGCAGGCAGGCAACCGCAATACCATCACCAATGCCAATGGTAACTTTACCATACAGGCGGCGCCGGATGAGGTGCTGAACTTCTCCTACATCGGCATGAAGCCTGTTTCGCAGAAAGCAGGGGAAGGCAGCACAGCCCTCTCTATTCAAATGGAAGAAAATGCTACAGACCTTAACCAGGTAATTGTAACCGGTTATCAAACGCAGAAAAAGGCCGACCTTACCGGCGCGGTATCCGTAGTGGATGTAAAAGAGATCAAAGATATTCCATTGGGCAATCCTGTAAAAGCCTTACAGGGCCGCGTTCCCGGTGTATTCATCACCACCACCGGCGATCCTAACAGCAGCGCCACCGTACGTATACGCGGTATAGGCACCCTGGGTAATAATGATCCGCTGTATGTAATAGATGGTATCCCTACTAAAAGAGGGTTGCAGGAGCTGAACCAGAGCGACATTGAATCCATCCAGGTATTAAAAGATGCATCTGCTGCCACTATCTATGGTTCACGTGCAGCCAATGGCGTTATTATTGTTACTACCAAAAGAGCCAAAAAAGGTTATAGCCGCATTACGGTAGATGCCTCTTCCTCTTTACAGTATTACAGCACAAAACTAAAAACGCTTAATACAGATGGCCGTGGCCGCGCCTACTGGCAGGCTGCGGTGAATGACCATGTGGATCCCAACAACAACCAGATCTACCAATATGACTGGAACGGCGATTATAATAACCCGGTGCTGAATAAAATAAACCTGCCGGAATTTATTGACGCGGCTAAAACCATGCGCCCGGCTGATACTTACTGGTACGACCAGATCGCACAAACATCCCTGCTGCAGAATTATAACATCTCTGTTGCCAACGGCAGCGAAAGGGGTAACTCTTTTTTCTCCGTAGGCATGTACAACAACAAAGGCATTGTAAAAGCCACGAACCAGCAAAAGCTCACAGCACGCTTTAATACGGATTATTCATTTTTTAACGGCCGCCTGAAAATAGGAGAGAACCTTTCCGCATCCTATATAAAAGATGCGCTGGTGCCTTCATCC
>NZ_DATCRF010000779.1:0-6843 GCF_036569125.1 Chitinophaga sp.
CATAAAACCGCCAATACGGTTATCAATAGCGCGGCAAATTATATAATCGTAGTTCAGCTCTTCATAACCATCTTCGAAGGTGATCACACAGCCTACATGAATACCCAGGTCTTCCACCTCTTTCTTGGAGCGGGCGCCGCAATCCAGGAAAATATTATCCACTTTGGGCTGCGGCTCTTTACCATCCGGGTTGCGGTTACGGGTGTGGATGGCGGGCCAGCCGAATACGGCTTTTACAATACCTTTTTCTGTATGAATGTTCACCCGCTTGGAGGGCGCTATCTGCTGATCAGAGCCACCATTGCGGATCACATAGATCAAACCTTCTGCTGAAATGTAGTTCACAAACCAGGAGATCTCATCTGCATGGGCCTCAATCACCACTTTAAAAGGCGCATCCGGGTTAATGATACCTACTGCAGAGCCATAGGCGTCTACGATCTGCTCATCAATATAGGGTTGCACATACTGCAGCCACATTTTCTGACCTTCCTTCTCAAACCCTGTAGGGGAGGGATTGTTCAGGTAATTCTTCAGAAAGGTCATTGATTCTTTAGTCAGTACGGTTTTTTGTTTTTTAGCCATGTTCTGCATGATTATCCGGCAAAAATAGGAAAATACATTTAGCCGTTAGCTATTAGCTGTTAGCTTTTAGCAGAACACCGTCACCAAATGCTAAGCGCTAAAAGCTAAAAGCTAATAGCTAAGTGCAGCATTGCCGAGAGCATCATCAACCCATCCAGTACAAAATAATACATATAGTCGGAGCGGTTATACCTGGCGTTTTTGGTAAGCAAACCGGTAATAAGCACCGGCGCCAATAAGGTTGCAATGATGGTGGGTGTTGTTAAAGGCCATAACAGCAAGGCGCTTACAGCTGCCAGCAGCAGGGATATGTAATAGATCAGGAACAGCTGTTTCTCTGAAAGAATAGTGATCAGGCTGCGGATGCCTTCTTTTTTGTCAGATTCCACATCCCGGTAATCAAACAAAATGCAGATGGCATAGATCAGGAAAAACCGGTGCAGCGTAAGGTAAACAGCGGCCATGGTAACCGGCGTACCGGCTATAAACACCGGCAGCAGCGTAGTTACATAGGTCCATACAAAAGTAAGGAACAGTGTTTTGCCAACTGCTATGGTGCGCAGCCATACAAAGATGCGTTGTGGTAATTTGGGCGCCGTGTAAAGGAAGGTAAGCACTGCGCCACCGGCCAGCGGCAGCCAGTGCGCTTTCAGCTGCCAGAAGAACCAGAGCGCACCAATGGCGCCTGCAATGTAAAACACTACCTGCAGGGTCCTGTGCCGCGCGCCCCACAGGATACGCTGTGAGGTAGAGTACTCCGCCGGTGTAAGGTACCAGTGAAAGTTATAGCTGCAAATGGTGGAAAAAAAAACAAAGGCATTATACGTGAAATAGTCGTAATGCAATCCCAGCAGCGCATTGGTTTGCCATACCATTAATACTGCGCACAGGGAAATATAAATAGAGCTGAAAATTAAAAAATTGAATAATGAACGTAACATAGTCAATGTGCGGATGTGCAGATATGCAAATGTGCAAATTTATTGGTGCAATTTATAATCATCTGCACATCTGCATATTTGCATATCCGCACATTTATAAAGGAATGTTGCCGTGTTTTTTCCGGGGCATGTTCACCACTTTATTCTCCAGCATTTTAAAGCCTTTCATGAGTTTAATGCGGGTTTGGTCCGGCATGATCACTTCATCAATATACCCCTTTTCTGCGGCCAGGTAAGGGTTGGCAAACCGCTCTGTATAATCCGCCACCAGCTCATTCATACGCGCTTCCGGATCCGGGGCGGCATCTATTTCCCGTTTAAAAATGATCTCTACCGCGCCTTTAGGGCCCATTACCGCTATCTCTGCCTGGGGAAAAGCAAAGTTCAGATCAGCGCCAATATGTTTGGAGTTCATTACGCAATACGCGCCGCCATAGGCTTTGCGGGTGGTAACAGTTATTTTGGGCACGGTTGCTTCACTTAATGCATATAACAGTTTAGCGCCATTGGTGATAATGGCATTCCATTCCTGGTCGGTACCCGGTAAAAAGCCCGGCACATCTACCAGCACTAACAGCGGAATATTAAATGCATCGCAGAAGCGGGTAAAGCGGGCGCCTTTTACAGAGGCGTGTATGTCCAGCACACCGGCCAGGTGGGCGGGCTGGTTGGCTACAATGCCTATGCTGCGGCCGCCGATCAATGCAAAGCCTACAATAATGTTCTCTGCAAAATCCTTGTGCACTTCAAAAAAACTGCCGCTGTCGGTGATATGCTCAATCACCTCTTTCATATCATAAGGCTGGTTGGGATGTTCGGGAATAATGCTGTTCAGCGCTTCCCGGCTCTCATCTGCCGGCTCGTAGGGGTATACCGGCGCATCTTCCTCACAGTTCTGCGGCACATAGCTTAACAGGCGCTTTATATATTGGATACACTCTACTTCATTATTACAGGCAAAATGCGTAACGCCGCTTTTGGTGGCATGGGTTTGCGCGCCGCCCAGCTCTTCGGCCGTTACCTCTTCATGCGTAACGGTTTTTACTACGTTAGGCCCTGTTACAAACATGTAGGAGGTTTGCTCCACCATCAGTATAAAATCTGTAATGGCAGGGGAGTATACGGCACCGCCGGCACAGGGGCCCATTACGGCGGATATTTGCGGTATTACGCCGGATGCGCGGGTGTTGCGGTAAAAGATATCTGCATAGCCACCCAGGCTTACCACCCCTTCCTGTATGCGCGCGCCGCCGCTGTCATTTAACCCTATCATGGGTGCGCCGTTCTGCATAGCCAGGTCCATTACCTTGCAGATCTTGCGGGCATGCGGTTCTGATAAGCTGCCGCCGTACACGGTAAAATCCTGGGAAAACACGTATACCAGCCGGCCGTGAATGGTGCCGTAGCCGGTTACCACCCCATCGCCCAGGAACTGTTCCTGTTCAGCGGTAAGGCCGCGGTTGCGGTTAGCTACCAGCATATCCAGCTCCTCAAAAGAGCCTTCATCCAGCAGCAGCTGCAGTCTTTCGCGGGCAGTAAGCTTGCCTTTTTTATGCTGGGATGCAATACGGGTTTCGCCGCCGCCCAGGGCTGCTTCTGCTATCTTATTGTGTAGTTGTGCAGTTTTATCCATACGTGAGTTGTTTGCGATGGTGCCTTTAAAAAGTGGGTAAAGCTAAAAAATAAAAGGATTCCCGTAAAAAAGGAATCCTTTCACAAACTACGTGAAATATTCTGGAACTAATTTTTCAGTATTGCCAGCTTGGGAGTGGTAATGGTATCGCTGCTATGTCCTGCATCATCCACTATAAACACCTGCATGCGCAGGCTATCCGGTTTGGTATTGGGATCGTAGAACTTGAAATCGGATGCCAGCAGGGTATAAATCACTTCCGCATCTACCTTACTGCCTTTGTGGGCGCCTATATTGGGCATTTGCCGGGGCTCAAAAACAGAATCTTCCAGCGTGGAGGGATCACTGTCTAAAATGATGCGGAAATTGAATTTGTTCTGAATGTCCCCGTCGCCGTCTGCAACCTGGAAAGTAGCGTCAAACTGATCTACCAGGCTGTCAACAATAAAAGGGATAGAATAAGACTTGAAGGTTATCGTAGGCTTGGTACCTGATCCGCCATCCTTTGAACAGGCCATGAAAATCAGGCAAACTACCGTGGATAATAAAAGTATTTTCTTCATATAACAAACGTACGTTAATTTATTTATATTAATAACGCGTTTTGCCTGCCTTTTGTTACCTGAGCCGCCGTAACTTTGTGCGGTTTTTAAAAGTGATACATGAACGGTAATATACCGGTACCCGATTTTAATATGCAGGCGGCAGACCTTACCCCCGCCGCGCTGGAGCTGTTCCGTTACCAATACCGGCACAATGCCCTGTACCAGGCGTACACGGATGCGCTGCATATACAGCCGCGGCATGTACAAACCCTTACGGATATTCCTTTTTTACCCATACAGTTCTTTAAAACGCATGCCGTGGTATGCGGACAGTTTGAGCCGGAATTAGTGTTTGAAAGCAGCGGCACCACGCAAACCATTAACAGCCGCCACCTGGTAAAAGATGCCGGCTTGTATGAACGCAGTTTTATAACGGCCTTTGAGCAGTTCTATGGCCCGGTAACGGATTATGTGGTGGTAGGTTTGCTGCCCTCTTACCTGGAACGTAAACATTCCTCACTGGTAGTAATGGTGCAGGAAATGATACGCCGCAGCGGCCATGCCGGCAGCGGTTTTTACCTGTATGAGCATGAAAAGCTGTATGCCCAGCTGCAGGAGCTGGAAGCCCGCGGGCAAAAGGTGCTGCTGATAGGCGTAACCTTTGGCCTGCTTGACTTTGCGGAAAAGTACCGGCTTTCCCTGCAGCATACCATTGTAATGGAAACCGGCGGCATGAAAGGCCGGCGGGAGGAGTGGACCCGCGAACAGGTGCATGCCTTTTTACAGGAAAGGCTGGGCGTAAGCGCTGTGCATGCGGAATATGGTATGACGGAGCTGTTGTCGCAGGCCTACTCTTACGGCAAAGGCATTTTTAATACCCCGCCCTGGATGAAGATACTGCTGCGCGATGAAAATGATCCCTTTCAGCTGTTCACCACGCAGGCTGCCGGTGTAATAAATGTAATAGACCTGGCCAACGTGTATTCGTGCGCGTTCATTGCCACGGAAGATATTGGCAGGCTGCATGCAGATGGCAGCTTTGAGGTGCTGGGCCGCCTGGATAATTCTGCACTGCGCGGCTGCAGCCTGATGGTGAGCTGAAGGAATGTAAAATGCAAAATATTAAATGTAAAATGTAAAAGTGGAATGCTGCGAATAATACCGCGACATTCCACTTTACATTTAAGATTTTACATTTAACATTTGATATTTTTATAATTTGTATCTTGCCGGCTGAAATATTCCTATGAAAAAGCCGCTACTCTTGTTGATATGGTTAACCATATGCTGCCTTCCCGTGCAGGCCCAGTGGTTAAAGAAAATGACAGATAAAATAAAAGGCACTAAAAGCACTACTGAAGTACCTGCGGAGAACGAAACCGCCCATGCAAAAGCTGATGGAGAAGAAGCAGGGGAGGGCGACCCGCTGAAAGCGGCAGCTGCGCATAAACCCAACCCATCCCTGATCATTGGCGGCGATGATGCAGTAACCATTGATTCTACTTACGAATTTGATGTAGCCGTGTACCAGGAAAGCACTGCCCTGCAGGGTAACCAGGTAATAGCCGACGGCGGGCAGGATATTGTGATCTACTACAGCAGCAAGGCCCCGCAGTTCAGCATACAAATGTTAAGCAAAAGCACCTCTGCACGTTACCACTTCTATGCAGATTTTCAGCGGGAATCACAGCTGAGCATTACCGCTATTAATAAAGTAGCCAGCGGTGATAAGGAAAAGCTGGACCTGGAAAATATGGAACCCGTATTTCCCGGTGAAACCGGCTACCTGAGCCAGCTTATAAGAACCGGCGCCAAAAAGGTGGTAGCCGGCGTGGCCTGTGAGGAATATGTAGCGCAGAACACAAAAGACGATCCCCGTGTAAATGCAAAGGGCACCAATCATTCCCTTATTACCGCACATGTATGGATCCCGATGGAGCCGCATACCCTGTTCCATGCCTATGGCTTAATACCGGACAAGTACAAGATCCAGATTGAGAAAATGCGCATTGAAGGGTCTTACGCACCGGTGGTATTACCGCTTGAAATGTACCTGGACTATGGCAATGGCGACCGCGTGTATACCACTACCACAGAGATCATAACCGGCGAGCCCCGCAAAGTAAATATTGCAGACATCAATAAATAACATCCTGACGCTCCTCTGCAAAGCCCGCCAGCAGGGCTTTTTAAGAAAACCTTAACATACTGCGCCCGTTTTTACTGGAAGTAGTAAATACTTCCCTATCCGTTTATTTGTACTTTTATCGGATTCATTATTCCCATTCAATGGGAGCACAACATTCGAGAGAAGCGGTTTAGCCGCCACCATAACCATATTACCTAAGCTATTTGCTGATTACATACAGTGAATAATTACCGCACCCTCCATAAGGGCGCATACCAATCTTTATGAAAGATCGTAACCTATGCACCATCACACTGCTGTTCCTGTTGCTTATTGGCATTACGCTGCCACTATGCGCGCAAAACATACCGCTGCAAAATGCATCCTTTGAGGGAACGCCTTCCGGGAAAGATGTAGTACCACATGGCTGGTATAAAATAAGCGGCACGCCGGATGTGCAGCCCGGCATGTTTTCAGTTACACTGACCCCGGTTGACGGGCAGCATTTTGTAGGCATGCATAGCGGCCCTGATAAGGTGGAAGGTATTGCACAGGTGCTGAAAAGCCCCCTGAAAGCAGGTTTACGTTATACCCTATCCCTGAACCTGGCCTTTGTAACGGTTTATTCTTTTTACACCTGCTATGGCAACCTGGCTATTTTCGGGGGCAGCAGCCCAAAGGATACGGCAGAAATGTTATGGTCGTCCGGCCCATTTACCCACCAGAACTGGAAAGCCTATACGGCGGTTTTTACCCCGCATAAAGATTATAAATACATTTCCCTGTGGGCATACCCTACGCTGCCCTGCAACAAAAGCAAGGTGGGGGTGGGTGTATTGATCGATGGCCTGTCAAAGGAAATTCAGCAAACGGTCATTACAGAAACACGCAGCACACCCTCCTGCAGTAACAGCAATACCGGCACTGCTTCCATTAAGATCAGCGGCGGGCAGGCGCCTTATGACTATACCTGGAGCCCCGGTAACTATAAAACAGCCGCTGTGGCAAACC
>NZ_DATCRF010000780.1:0-5359 GCF_036569125.1 Chitinophaga sp.
CAATGGTACCCAGGAACCCGAACATGGGCGCTATACCGGATATAATGGCCAGTATCACCAGGTTCTTTTCCATTTTATAGATCTCCAGCTTACCTACATTCTCCATTGATTTTTCAATGTTCTCAATAGGCTTGCCTATACGTTGTATGCCTTTATCGATCATACGGGCAATAGGACTGGCCGTATTTTTTGAGAGGGAGCGGGCTGCCTGCATGTTACCGCTGGTAATGTGGTCGCGGATCATGGGCATAAAATTATTTTCCAGCTTACCTGCCTTGGAGATGGTGATATACCTTTCTACAAACACAAATACCGCTATAAGGGATAAGATGCCCAGCGGGATCATTAACACACCTCCTTTCATCAACAGGTCCAGCAAACGTATCTGCTGATCGGCCGTGGCTGCGGCATTGGCGGCTGTGGCTACCGTATCGGCCTTGGGGGTCAGTAAAGAATCCTGTAATAATGTAACAAGTCCTAATAGCATGTACTAATTTTTAAACCTTGCAAAAGTATTAAATTAAGATACAATAAGTTAACGGAAACGGAGGAAAAATAGTATATAAGCAGCTGTTAGTTAGCAATTAGCTGTTAGCGGTTAGCTTTTAGCTGTCCGCGAATGGTAGCAGACAATCATTACGCACTGCAAACAGCTAACAGCCAATAGCTAACAGCTAATTGCTAGCTTCTCTCCTCCCACACCTGCGCCAGGTACACAATGGTTTCCACGGCCTTTTGCATATCCTGTATGCTTACATATTCATGCTTGCTGTGCAGGGCCATTTCACCGGTAAAAATGTTAGGGCAGGGCAATCCCATAAAAGAAAGGCGGGAACCATCGGTGCCACCGCGTATGATCATCTTTAAAGGCTCTACACCTGCGCGGCGCATAGCATCGGCGGCATATTCGCATACCTGTGGATGCTGGTCCAGCACCTCCTTCATGTTACGGTATTGTTCTGTTACCTGGAAGGTGGCGGTAGCCTGCGGGTAGCGTATTAACACACTATCCATAATACTGCGCAGGAAAGCTTCATGGCTGGCCAGTTCCGCGGTTACAAAATCGCGGATAATGAAGTCTATCTCTGCTTTTTCCACCACCCCCTGTATGCGTACGGGATGAATGAAGCCCTGCCGGTTCTCCGTGGTTTCCGGCGACAGGCCGTTGGAGGGTAAGGCGGCCACTATTTCACTGGCTGCCTTAATGGCGCTCACCAGCTTATCCTTAGCCGTACCGGGATGTATGCCTACGCCATGTATGGTGATCTTCACGGCATCGGCAGAAAAAGTTTCATCTTCCAGGGAACCCCGCTCACCCCCATCCAGCGTATAGCCGTATTGTGCATTCAGCTTTTGCATATCCAGCTTTTCCACGCCACGGCCGGTTTCCTCATCGGGCGTGAACAGGATGCGGATGGCGCCATGTTTTATTTCCGGGTGCTGTAATAAGAAGTAGGCCGCATCCATAATGGCTGCTACACCGGCTTTATCATCCGCGCCTAATAAAGTGGCGCCGCTGGCGGTGATAATGTCCTCTCCCTTTTTTAATTGCAGGTAGGGGTGATCAGCGGGGCGTATTACCTGCAGCGGATCATCCGGCAGTATAATATCACCACCATCATACTTTTGGTGGATGATAGGTTTAACGTTTGTACCACTGCAATCGCTGGAAGTATCCATGTGTGAGCAAAAGCAGATCACCGGCACCTTTTTATCCGTATTAGCGGGAATGGTAGCGTAGATGTAACCATGTTCATCCAGCTCCGCATCCCTGATGCCCATAGCCAGCAGCTCCTGCAGCAGCAGGCGGCCCAGGTCTTTTTGTTTGGCGGTGGAGGGAAAGGTAGTGCTTAAGGGATCGGATTGCGTATCTATCTGCACATAACGCAAAAAACGTTCTGTAACGGTGTACTTGTAATTCGTAAACATCTTACAAACGTAAGATTTTCTTTTTAGCAACGCTTACCGGTTATAAAATAGAATAATAATCCTTAAAATATCATTCCACTAATACAAATAACCAAATTTTAAATACTTTACTATTTACATGTACTATATATCTAGGTTTGTGTAGAAAATTGGCATGTATTAATGAAAGGTGTTTATATTTGCGTTGGTTCTTTACAACACTCAATACTGTTTGCGGTTCTCCCGACAAGTCGGGAGATTAAAAAGGAACCGTGTGCAATTCACGGGCTGACGCGCAACTGTAAGTAACCTTTAAGGTGATGACCCATAGCGGTCCATTGCGCCTGCACTATGCCGGTGTGAGAAGGACGGTCATCATTGTTACAAGCCAGGATACTTGCCGTAAACAATTTGATGTATGCTTTCGCGGAATAAGCAGTACAATTTTAGATTTTAGATTTACGATTTTAGATTTGACTAATGCGTATGCCCGGCTTCGCTTTCATCCAAATCTAAAATCTAAGATCGTAAATCGTAAATGCCCCCTGCCTTCCCCGTAAAACATACCGCTGTAAGTACCCTATTCTTTTACCATTTAAATTATTGCAAGTATGCAGACCAATGTACTTGGCTATCCGCGTATTGGTAGCCAGCGGGAATTGAAAAAGGCATGCGAAGCCTATTGGGCGGGCAAAATGTCTTTAGAGAAATTACAGCTTACTGCACGGCAGCTTCGCCGGCAGAATTGGGAAACCCTGCAGCAGGCAGGCATTGACCTGATCCCCTCCAACGATTTTTCCCTGTATGACCAGGTGCTGGATATGTGCCTGATGACCGGCGTAATACCGGCGCGCTTTCAGCTGCTGATGTCAAGCCTGGCCAGCGCCGGCAGCCCGGAGCTGTATTTTGCCATGGCAAGGGGTTACCAGAAGAACGGCCTGGATATTACCGCTATGGAAATGACCAAGTGGTTTGATACCAACTATCATTACCTGGTGCCGGAGTTTGATGCCAGTCAGCAGTTCCGTGTGCTCTCTACCAAATGTGTAGATGAATTTAAAGAAGCCAGATCACTGGGCATTCATACCAAACCAGTGCTGTTAGGGCCTGTGAGCTTTTTGCTGTTAGGTAAGATTAAAGATGAGCAGCTGCAGGCGGCAGCCCTGCTGGACCAGCTGCTGCCGGTGTACACCCAGCTATTACAGCAGCTGCAGCAGGCCGGCGCTACCTGGGTGCAGATAGATGAACCCTGCCTGGTGCTGGACCTTAGCGCAGAACAAAGGAGCTTTTACCAATATGCCTATACGAAAATAAAGGCAGCAGCACCTTCTTTACAAATACTGCTGGCCACCTACTTTGGCAGCCTGCAGGAGAATACTGCGCTGGCGCTGGAGCTGCCGGTACAGGCCCTGCACATTGACCTGGTGCGCGCACCGGAGCAGCTGGATGCAGTACTGAAAAATTTCCCGGCAAATAAACAGCTTTCCCTGGGCGTGGTGAACGGCCGTAACATCTGGAAGAATGATTACACACAATCCCTGCAGCTGGTAAGCAAAGCTGCCGGCGCCATCGGCGCACAACGGGTGCTGCTGGCCACTTCCTGCTCCCTGCTGCATACCCCGTATGACCTGGAGCTGGAAAAAAACGAGCAGGTATTAACCCCGCAGATCAAAGGCTGGATGGCCTTTGCCCGCCAGAAAGTGCAGGAGCTAACAGAATTAAAGGCCATACTGGATGGCAACGAAGCCCTGCTGGAAGCCAACCGTAAAAGCCTGCACGAAAAAAGTATTGCCTCCATTGTGCATAAACCCGCTGTAAAAGCCAGGGTAGCCGCGCTTACAGATGCCGATGCTAGCCGCTTACAGCCTTTTCCCCTAAGGCAAAAGCTGCAGGAAAAAATATTACAGCTGCCCCTGTTCCCTACCACTACCATCGGCTCTTTCCCGCAAACGGAAGAGATCCGCAAGCTGCGCGCCGATCTGAAGAAAGGCAACATTACCACTGCACAATATGATACGGCTATACGAAAAGCCATTGCAGACGCTGTACAGTGGCAGGAAGGCCTGCGCCTGGATGTGCTGGTGCATGGAGAGTTTGAGCGGAATGACATGGTGGAATATTTTGGCGAGCAGCTGGAAGGTTTTGTATTTACGCAGAACGGCTGGGTGCAGAGCTATGGCTCCCGCTGCGTAAAACCGCCGGTTATTTACGGGGATGTGCAGCGCAGCCAGCCCATGACCGTGGCATGGAGCAGCTATGCGCAATCCCTTACCCGCAAGCCTATGAAAGGTATGCTCACCGGGCCTGTAACTATTTTGCAGTGGTCTTTTGTGCGGGATGATCAGCCCCGTTCTGAAACCACCCTGCAGATTGCGCTGGCTATCCGCGATGAAGTAAAGGACCTGGAAACCGCCGGTATTAAAGTGATACAGGTAGATGAACCTGCCATCCGTGAAGGATTACCCTTACGCAAAGCAGATTGGGAAACTTACCTGGAATGGGCGGTGCGGGCATTTCGTGTATCCGTGTCCTGCGCGAAGGATGAAACACAGATCCATACCCACATGTGCTATTCAGAGTTTAACGATATTATTGATCATATTGCTGCAATGGATGCAGATGTGATCACCATAGAAACCTCCCGCTCACAAATGGAGCTGCTGGAAGCATTTGCAGCCTTCCGGTATCCGAATGAGATAGGGCCTGGCGTATATGATATTCACTCACCACGCGTACCAACCATTCATGAAATGGCTGAGCTGCTGGAAAAAGCCGTGCAGCTATTGCCGGCGCGCAACATCTGGGTAAACCCCGACTGTGGCCTGAAAACCCGCAAGTGGCCGGAGACAGAGCAGGCGCTGCGTAACATGGTAGCGGCTGCACAGCATATGCGGGCAGCGGTACCTGCATAATGTGCAAATATGCAGATGTGCAAATGTGCAGATGGATTGAAGCGAATGATCATGAATGCGATAGATGAGTGAATGGTAATGTAAGGATTGTAATAAATTCATTACATTTATTCTACCAATTTTCGTGTTCAACACATTTGCACATCTGCATATTTGCACATTCGCACATTAAGACTATGGCCTGTCACGAAACCGTTACCTGTCCCAGCTGCAAAACTACTTTTGAATGCCGTGTAGGTACTATTCTGCGCTGCCAGTGCCAGGATGTGCCGCTTACGGAAGATGAGCGCCAGTACGTTGCAGAACGTTTTTCCGGATGCCTGTGCGCTTCCTGTTTGCAGGCCATGAAATCCGGCTACAAACAGGAAAAATTCAAACAGCGGTTACATAATATCTTCAACTTATTTGGAAAGCGATAAACGAATGTCATACGAAGCTCAGATTGCCCGTTCCGTTACCCGTATTTACAAAGCTGTTTTCCCGAATACGGTAAACCACTATGATACTATGTTTGGCGGTACCGCCATGCAGTTAATGGA
>NZ_DATCRF010000781.1:0-6094 GCF_036569125.1 Chitinophaga sp.
TTCAAAGACAGTCCCAACTTTGCCAAGAAATGGTTTGAGCTGGATCCTACTTACCCCGTAATGAAAGTTATGAACTGGGTAGGCATTATTAAGCTGAAGAGCGCCTAAGTGAAAAGGGCTACGTTTAAGGCAGCGGCGTAATGATGTGCCGGTGTGCAGATATGCAAGTGTGCAGATGGATGGCACCGGTAGTTAAAGAGATATAGATGCCGAAAGGCCAATAATATAAATGTCCGGGTGATAATATCATCCGGACATTTTGTTTTTAGGGATACTTAAATCTTTGGATTCCTTCATTTGCACATCTGCAGATCTGCACATTTGCACACGATCACAGGTAGCTTAGCCAGCGCCAGTCCTGGTGCCGTTGCTTATACCCTGCATACCATTTGCACAGCGGGTACAGGGCTGCTACCAGCAGCAGCCAGATCGCATACACGGCTGCCAGGGAAACGCCGTAATGGCCTTTCAGCTGCGCAGTGTCCGTGATAAAATTATAGGTAAGCATAAAGCTAAGCGGGTGCCCCATAGCCACACCAATGATAATACCAATAATATGAATAATGTGAAAATGCAGCACATAATAAAAGAACGGCACGCGCCCGAAATATACAAGCGGGTTGTTGGGCCGCAGGGGCTTATCTGCAATAAACGACAATAAGATCAGCACCGGCCCCAAAGTAATAAGGGTAAACAATAAGGAGGGCGGATACTTCTGCACGTTAAAGAAGATCATGAGCGTTTGCAGGGCATTAGCGCCCTGCTTCCAGGGAGTGGGATTGCCGTAAACATTGCTGTACCGCAGTATTACAAACAGTAAAACAGCCGCCAGCCCTATATAGCGCAGCAGGCGTTTGCGTTTATCAGGATCGTAACCCGGGCGGAATAACATGCCCAGCCCATATCCGCAAAGTAACACGCCCAGCCAGGCCAGCACGGGATAACCAATGAAAATAATAAAGCCGTTAGCGGGCAGCATGTTAGGAACGTTTACAAAGCTCCAAAGCGCCTGCGCCACAGAGCCAGGCGCAAACCGGATCCCATCCAGCAGGTTATGGCCAAAAACAATGATCAGGCCCAGCACCGGCAGCAGGCGTTGGGGCAGGTAAATAAGCAGCGCTAGTATCATCATACCTACACCCATGGTTGAGAGTACGCCAAACAACAACGCGTGCAAGGTAAAAGACCAGCCAAAGCTCATGATCACCATATCTACGAACACCAGCCACAAACCGCGGGTAAGCAGAAAGTAAGACAGCGCCGCTTTGGTACGCCGGGTACCCATCAGGTAAGCGGATGCACCGGCCAGCATTACAAAGGTAGGCGCGCAAAAATGTGTGATCCAGCGGGTGGCATAGAGCAGGGCGGTGGTTTTGGTTTCATCCAGCGGGTTATAGATCAGAACATCGGCATGTAACAGGTCGCGCACATGATCCAGCGCCATAATGAACATTACCAGGCCCCGCAGAAGGTCAATAGATACATTGCGTGGAGAGGCAGGGATCGCAGTCGTTGTCATGCTACAGGTAGGTTTTCATTAAGTTAGGGATTCAGGGTAAATAATTGCTGATTATTATGATGAAGGGCGATCAACCTGGATAAATATGATTGAGGATCAAATTGTTAAGAGCCGTTGAGTGGAGTAAGAAGTGGGCTACAAAGTTATCGACGTTATATGTCGTAACATATTAATATATTGCAAGGAATTATAACGATGCTGAAAGCTATCTACAGATCCGGGATCAACTGGAGTCATTTAATGATCATCAATGCGGTTGCATTTGTGATGACTTTTCTTGTATTGTACGTGATAGTGCTAATTGAGATAGCATTGATATTTAACTCGCCGTTACCGGTTAACTGGGGCTATTGGATAGAGCAGATCTACTGGTTTTTGCCAGCCATCACGCTTTACCCGGTTATTTACTACAAAATGAAAAGGCATTATAAGTACGATAATCCTGCAAAAGCTAAAAGTTATTTAGCGGCATTTGCCATGGTGTTATTGAGCACGGGCGTGTGTTGGATAGTAGGAACGTATGTCATTCCTGGCCCCAATAATTTTTAATTCCTTAATCCCGGAACGGCTTAAACCGGCTGGTTCCTGCTATGGCCAGCATGGCTTTGTCGCCGCTGCTATCGCCATAGGCAAAAATATTTTCAAAAAGCTCCAGGTCATATTCGTTCTTAATACGGCATACCTTCTCATCCCCATTACAATTAAGGCCCAATATGTTACCGGTCAGCTGCTCATTTTTTACTTCCAGCTGGGTGGCAATGCAGGTGATGTTCATTTTCTCACACCAGGGGCCTACCCAATCCTGTGCGGAGGCCGTTACTATTACCACCTGGTGCCCCTTTTCCTGGTGTTCTTTGATCGCCGCCAGCGCGCCGGGGCGTATAAGCGCAGGCAGGCGTTCCTGGCAAAAGGCAGCGCATTTTTCCCGAAAAGGAGCCACTGCTGTGCCTTTGAAAAAGTGGCGCAAAAAGATCTCTTTCATGGTATGACTGGAGACCAGCTTTAATTTAAACAGCACCAACAGGGGGGATAACAGCAGGAATCCCAGGTATAAAGCCCCGCTGCCTTTCTGGTAGCGGATCACCTCAAACATGGTATCCTTGGTAGTGATAGTACCATCAAAATCAAAGAAAGCGATCGTTTGCTTCATATTTAATTGTAAGATTGGCAGGCCATTAAGAGTTGATAATCAACTGAAATTAAGCATTAACTATTATCAGCTAATTACTTGCAGGCAGCTATTTTATAATTTTAATTTTTTGAAGATAAACTCAGGTATCGACTTAATAATCAACATGATATAGCGCCAAAACCATTTTACGTACAACACATTTTTCTTTGCTTTGGCAGCCTTTACAATAGCGCTGGCTACGTCTGTTGGCTGGGCGGTTAAAAGCGGAGGCAGGGTTAAACCTTCCGTCATGCGGGTATATACAAATCCAGGTTGTACGGTCATTACATGCACACCATTGTGAAACAGGCGGTTGCGAAGGCCGCTCAGGTAAGCGGTAAAACCGGCTTTGGCGCTGCCATATAAATAATTGCTCTGGCGGCCACGCTCGCCGGCAACAGAGCTAATGCCTATAATGGTACCCTGGCGGCGGGCAGCATAATCTGCAGCTACTACGTTCAGGATAGAAACGGCGCCGGTGTAGTTGGTGTGAATAATACGGCTGGCTTCCTGCCAGTTGCTTTGTCCCAGCTCCTGATCGCCCAGGTAGCCGAACACGCAGATAGTAATATCGGGCTTCACCGGCAGGCTTTCGTAAAAAGCAGGGTGGCTGGCAAAATCAACCGCATCAAAAGCATGGGAGCTGGCATTGATGCCATAGCGTATGCGCAGGTCGTTCTCCTGCGCCTGTAAAAAAGAGGTGTTGCGGGCAGCCAGCTGCACATCGTACTTTTCGGCGGCAAACTGACGGGCCAGGGCTACAGCCATATCGGATCCTGCACCCAGAATTAAAACAGTCATCTTTATAATTAATAATGAAGAATTAAGAATTAATAATCGAGAGCACAACTACCACGCAGTATGACTAAAACACTGATGCAAAGGTGCTTCTGATCGGTTTTTTTATAATTGATAATGAAGAATTTAAAATTAATAATCATGGGCACCATTGCCCCGCGGTATTGCTAATTGCTTCAATGCACAGGTGTTTTTGCCGGTTATATTTTTTATAAATGTGAACAGATGAAAGATCTATAATGAAGTAATAGCTAATTATTTAACTACTGCTTCCCTGATTATTAATTCTTCACTATTCATTATTAATTCCGGCTGCTGCGGCGCAGCCGTCAGCAAGAGGCGGTCGGATTGTAAGGAACGGAAGCGGTTATCGCTGTTGTATTGTTTTACGATCCCTGCAAAACGCTGTACGTGAGGATAGCTTTGCCAAAACACTTCCTGCTTCATGCGGGCATCCTTGGAAAGGTACAGGCGGCCGCCGTATTGCAGCACCAGGGCATCCAGCTCGTCCAGGAACTCAAATAAACCTTTGCGCACGGGAAAGTCCAGCGCCAGGGTATAGCCTTCCATAGGGAAGGAGATAAGATCGTCCTGATGGCCAAATACCTTCAGCACAGCCAGGAAAGATCCCAGGCCTTTGCTGCTGATACGCTGCAGGATCTCTACCAGGCCCTGTTTCTGATCCATAGGCAGCACAAACTGGTATTGTACAAAACCAGCTTTGCCATAACCCCGGTTCCAGTGCAGGAAAGCATCCAGCGGGTAAAAGAAGGGTTCGTAAGACACCACATTATTGATCTCCCGTTTGGTGTTCTTGGCATAATACAGCCAGTTGAACGCCTTTACGGTAAAGGTGTTCAGCACAAATGACGGCAGGTTGAAAGGGATGGTGAGCTTCTTTTTGGAGGGTAGCTGCAGAGGGGCCTGCGCTTGCTGAGGCGATAGCTCTGCTTTGGTGGCATGCTCGCCCAGTATTAAAATGCTCCGGCCAAAGGAGTCACCTTTCTGCAGGCAATCGATCCAGGCTACGGAGTAGGTATAGTGCTTGTTTTCCTCGAACAGGCGGATCACTTCGTCCAGGTTGCGGGCTTTGATCTGCTTCTGTTTTATATAGGAGGTTTCTACTTTCTTCAGGCGGAACAGCACCCGGGTAATAATGCCGGTAAGGCCCATGCCGCCGCAGGTAGCCCAGTACAGGTCGGGCTCCTGGTCAGGAGAGCAGGTGATAAGCCCCTGGGAGGTGATCACATCCATAGATACCACCTGGTTGGAAAAGGCGCCATCCACATGGTGGTTCTTGCCATGCACATCGGAGGCTACTGCGCCGCCAACGGTAATGAACTTGGTGCCGGGGGTAACCGGCAGGAACCAGCCTTTGGGCACTATTATATCCAGGATCTGGTCCAGCGTAACGCCGGCCTGGCATTCAAACAGGCCCTTTTCAATATCAAAGCTTAGAACTTTATCGTATTTAAGAGTAGAGATGCTGTGTGTGCCCAGGGATGCATCTCCATAACAGCGTCCGTTGCCCCGTGCAATGAGGGGTGTTTCTGTGTGAAGCAGGTCCTGTAACTGATCTTCCCTGGAGAAAGAGCTTTCTTCGCTTGCTACTACAGGATAATTGCCCCAATTTGCTAACCGTTTTTGCATTAGTCAAAAAAACTTTTGTTTGCCGGTAAATAAATGATCACATAAAAACTTAGGATCCACAGGGCTATGGTTAACTGTATGAAGCGGTCTTTGTACAGGATCTTAGTGGGAGAACCGGTATTGTTCTCTACGTAGGTTATTTGCAAATATCGTAATAATCCCGCAATAACAAAAAGGGTGGTGTAAAAAAGGCGGTGGGTGCTAAAGCGCACCATGGTCACCGGATCCAGGGTGTACATGAGGTAGCACACAATGATCACGGCAGACAATAAGGCCAGTGTTACGTTCATGAAATCCATGTTATACCCTTTGGCGGCTTTGCGCATTTCCTGGCCGGACACCTGTTTAATGATCACATCATCCCGGCGCTTGGCTACTGCCATGAACAGCGCCAGCAGGAACACCATTACTATGAGCCAGGAAGATACTGCGGTGCCGGAGGCAATACCGCCTGCTTTAATACGCAGCACAAAACCAGTGGAAAGGATGATGATGTCCAGGATGGAAATATTCTTTAACCCAAGAGAGTATAACAGGTTTAAAATAAAATAGATACCTACTACGAACAGGAATTTTGGTTTAACATACCAGGCCAGTCCCAGGCCTATGACCATGCACACTACAAACAGCACCAGGCCGGCTGTGGGCGATACTGCGCCGGAGGCCAGGGGACGTTTGCTTTTAACCGGGTGCGCACGGTCGGCTTCAATATCCTTATAATCATTTATGATATAGATACTGCTGGCCGTAAGGCTGAACGCAAAAAAGGCGGCTAAAAGATGACCGATGGTAGACAGATAAAATAGTTCTCCCGCAAAAAAGAGGGGAATAAACAGGAACAGATTTTTGACCCAATGATGAGGCCTGAGTAGTTTCAGATATTGCACGGGGATGAACAGATGTTAATACGGGGGGCAAGATACAATTTAAAGCGGAAAGCTAAAAGGAGAAAGCAT
>NZ_DATCRF010000782.1:0-2265 GCF_036569125.1 Chitinophaga sp.
ATTCTCTATCGCTAAACATCTGATCCGCTGGACTTTACTGGCAATTCCCCTGGCCCTGGTCGTAGGCTCGCTGGTAGCGTTATTCCTATGGTTGCTGGAGGAAGCTACCCGGCTGCGCTGGCAGCAACCCTGGTTATTATACCTGCTGCCTTTAGCCGGTATCGGCATTTACTTCCTGTATAAAAAGCTGGGTAAAAATTCAGAAGCGGGTAACAACCTCATTATGGATGAAATACACCAGCCCGGCGGCGGTATACCAGCCCGCATGGCGCCCCTGGTGCTGCTCACCACCGTTGTAACGCACCTGTTTGGCGGCTCTGCCGGGCGGGAAGGTACTGCCGTACAAATAGGCGGCAGCATGGCCCACCTGCTGGGCCGCCGTATGCGCCTCACGGAAAAGGATATACGTATTTTACTCATGGCAGGTATTGCCGCCGGTTTCGGCGCCGTATTTGGCACCCCGCTTACCGGCGCTGTGTTTGCACTGGAAGTGCTGGCCATAGGAACTATCCGGTACGATGCGCTGGTGCCCTGCCTGATAGCCGCCGTATTTGCAGATATTGTTTGTTCCGCCTGGGGTATTCATCATACCCATTACCATATTGATTTTGCACCGCATAACAGCACACCTTTTTTACCCTTCCTGCATATGGACCTGCTGCTGTTAGCTAAAGTGGTATTGGCTGGTGTGGCCTTTGGTATGGCCAGCTACCTGTTTGCCAACAGCATGCACCTGATCAAACAATATGCGCAGCGTTACATACAGCCGGCCTGGCTGATACCGGCCGTTGGCGGTGTGATCATCATTGCATTCAGCTGGGTGCTGGGCACCCGCGATTACCTGGGGCTGGGCGTTAGCAGCCAGTATCCATCCGGCGTAAGTATCCTGAATGCATTTCATGCCGGCGGCGCCACTCCCTGGAGCTGGTTATGGAAGCTGCTGTTCACCGCTATTACCTTAGGCATGGGCTTTAAAGGGGGAGAGGTAACTCCGCTGTTCTTTATAGGCGCTGCATTAGGTAATACCCTGGCCATACTGTTAGGCGCGCCGGTGGATCTGTTTGCCGGCATGGGCTTCATTGCCGTATTTGCGGGTGCCACCAACACACCTATTGCCTGCACCTTAATGGGCGTGGAGCTGTTTGGCACCTCACATGTATTATACTTTGCAGTGGCCTGTTTTACCGCGTATTATTTCAGCGGGCATAGTGGTATTTATAAAGCGCAGCGTATGGCCGTGCATAAAGGCGAAAGCTCAACCATTAAAAAGTAAAAGATGCCTGAACTGAAGAGGAACGTATTTCTATTAATTGGAGCCGTTTTGGTGATCCTCTTCCTGGTGCTTACAAAAAAGGCCAGAAAGGTGATGAATAAAGGGATCCAGGTGCAGGGTGTTGTTTTTGATATTGTTAGCGGCAGCACCGATCAGGCCATAACACAACATCCTGTTATCCGCTTCCTGACCATCAACAACGTATGGATCACGGAACCTTATTACACCAGCACCTTTCCTGTTTCCTTAAAAAAAGGACAAACAGTAAAGGTGGTGTATAGCCCACGGGATCCAAAAAGTTTTATCATCAAACCCGAGGGGATTGCATTATACCTGCCATTAGGCATCCTGATGCTGGGCTCTGTTTTTTTAATAGCCGGCGTTTATAAATTATTACGGCCCTGAATTACATCCATACCACTTTCTGTTCGGCAGTATGCGCCTGCCCTATAATGGCTGCGTAGAGCTCCGGCCTGCGGGCCTGCCGGTAGCGGTATCCGCCGGATTGCTGTAATTTTTCCACTGTGCAGGTAGCAATGCTTATATCATTATCCAGCGCACGGCATTCTGCAATTACATCTCCAAACGGATCCAAGATCATGGAGCAGCCGTTCTTCAGCTGATCATCATCCATCCCGATAGGATTAGAGAACACTACATAAATGCCGTTATCATAAGCGCGGGCAGGCAGCCATTTCATGAGCCAGCTGCGCCCCTTCATGCCATCAAATTCCAGCCGCAAAGAGGTAGGATCCGCTACGCGGTTATCCCACAGCTTCGGATCCACAAAGCCCGCTCCTGGCCGGGTTGAGGGTGTGCACATAGTAACATGCGGCATAAAAATAATATCCGCGCCCAGCAAGGTAGTGGCGCGTACATTTTCAATGATATTATTATCGTAGCAGATCAGGATCCCGCACTTCCAGCCAAAGAGCTCAAACACTACGTATTGATCGCCAGGTGTAAGGTGCGGGTTAATGAAGGGATGCAGC
>NZ_DATCRF010000783.1:0-6011 GCF_036569125.1 Chitinophaga sp.
CCCCAAGTGCTTGCCTGTACGCCGCATTCCAGTGTGGCTAAAAGCCTTTCTATGCTGGGTTTGGGCAGGGATGCGCTGGTAAAGATACCGGCCCTGCCCCAACGGGAAGCAGTAGACGTAGAGGCGCTGGAGGCCTGGCTGCAGCAGCACAAAGGCCGGCCGGTGATCTTTGTTGCCAGCGCAGGCACCGTAAATACAACTGACTTTGATGATCTTGCTGCCCTGGCACGTTTAAAACAGCAATATAATTTCTGGTTACATGTGGATGCTGCTTTTGGCGGGTTTGCCGCCTGCAGCCCGCAGCACCGGCATTTGATAAAAGGCTGGGAAGCGGCCGACAGCATTACCATTGACGCACATAAATGGATGAACGTACCTTATGATGCAGCCATGATCTTCTGCAGGCATCCTTCATTACAGGCCGCCGTATTCAAGAATGTAGGCGCTGCTTACCTGGGCGATCCTGCAAAGGATTTTAACTTCATTCATCATGTGCCGGAAAACTCGCGCCGCCTGCGGGCCTTGCCGGCCTGGTACTCGCTGCAGGCTTATGGTGCAAAAGGCTACCAGGATATAGTGGAGGCCAATATACAGCAGGCACATTTATTGGGATCGCTGATCTCAGACAGTCCGTACTTCCGCTTGCTGGCGCCGGTGAAGCTGAGCGTGGTTTGTTTTACGCTCAGCAAACCTTTAAATGAGCTGGATGAAGCCACTACCCGTTTCCTGGAAATACTGGCTGAGCGGGGCGTAGCTTTTATGACGCCTACGGTATACCTGCATACACCGGCCATCCGCGCAGCGCTGGTGAGCTGGCGTACTACGGAGCAGGATGTACGCAGGGTATGGAAAGAAATGGAAGAAATAGCACAAAGCTTAAAGCCCAAAGAAGAGATCAGGGAAAAACCGCTGCTAGACAAGCTACTGGGCTTTTTGCTTTAAGCTTTCAGCTTTAACCTTTACGAAAATGACACAATCCAAACATACAAAAGCTTACCTGGCGCTGGTCATAGTAAGCATTTTCTGGGGCACTACTTACCTGGCTTCCAGGATAGGGGTGCGGCATATGCACGGGCTTATGCTGTCCGGCCTGCGGCAAAGCGCAGCAGGTGTGCTGTTAGTAAGCTTCTTTTTACTCAAAGGGTATAAGCTGCCGGGTAAGGCGGTACTATCGCGCCTGTTTATTATTGGTATGATGATGCTGGTAGGCGCCAACGGCCTGCTTACCTGGGCCCTGAAATACATACCCAGTGGGCTGGGCGCCATTATTGCCGCCACCGTACCTATCTGGATGACCATCTTCAGCTTTTTCCTGGTGCAGCAAAAGAACCGGGTATCGCCGCTGTTAATTGCCGGTATGATCATTGGCTTTATTGGCGTGGCAGGCATTTTTTCCGATTACCTGGGTGATCTGATGAACCCCGATTTCCGCTTTGGTATTATACTGGTGTTGATCAGCTGTTTGTCGTGGTCCATGGGGTCTGTGCTCACCGCCAAATGGGCAATAGAGGTCAATTACCTGTATGGCGCAGGGTTTGAGATGTTATTCAGCGGCATTGTAATGCTGGTAATAACCTTGGTTACCGGGGAGTTCCGCCATGCGGAGTTTACCGGCGAATTATGGGGCAGCCTGCTCTACCTGATCTTCTTCGGGTCTATATTAGGATACTCCGCTTACGTATACACGCTCAATAACCTGCCGCCATCCCTGGCATCCGTATATGCTTACATTAACCCGATTGTAGCGGTGCTGCTGGGATGGATGATCTTAAATGAACAATTAAACTGGATCACTGCTTTATCATGCCTGGTAACATTAACCGGGGTGTATATGGTGAATACAGCTGTAAATAAAAGTAAAGAACAACGCTATGAGCTCAGTTGAAGCAACCACTGCACAGGCAACCGCCCGCGGGCTGGAACAAACATTAACGGTAGCTGTACCGGATCTGCGGAAGTATACCGAAGCAGAAGCAGCCTTTAAGCCGGCCCCTGACAAGTGGAGCAAAAAGGAAATATTGGGCCACCTGATAGATTCTGCGCTCAACAACCATCAACGTTTTATACGCGCCCAGCAAGGGCCGCTGGAGCTGCCGGGATATGCGCAGGATTTCTGGGTAGCCGCACAGGGCTACCAGGAAACAGACTGGGAAACGCTCATCCTGCTATGGGCCGTAGTGAACCGCCACCTGGTACGGGTAATGCAACGCATCCCTGCAGCCGCTTTACAGCAAACCTGTAAAATAGGCGCCCACGCACCGGTAACGCTGGAATATATAGTGGAGGATTACCTGGTGCACTTACACCATCACCTGCGGCAGGCGCAGGTGACTTACTCAACCTGAACGATTTAGATAGAAGTATGACACGATGCCCGCTGGTATTTACCAGACCGGGCATCTTTTTTTACCGGGAAATCTTACATTTAAGTATGACAATCAGAGAAGCCACCTTACAGGATGCCGCTGCCGTAGCAGTTTTGTTTGATGCCTACCGTATTCATTATGAGCAGGCGCCGGACCTGCCGGGGGCAGAAGCCTTTATAGCGGACCGCATCCGCAACCGGGAAAGCGTGATCTACCTGGCGCAGGAAGGGGAGGAGCTGCTGGGTTTCGTACAGCTATACCCGTTATTCACATCCGTAGGTATGCAGCGCGCCTGGGTGCTGAACGACCTGTATGTATGGGAGCAGTACCGCAACACCGGTGTAGGCCGCGCGCTGATCGATGCCGCCAAAGCGCTGGCCCAGTCCACCAATGCCAAATGGATCATGCTGCAAACGCATAACGACAATGTGAACGCGCAGGCCCTGTATGAAAAAACAGGTTTTGAGAAAGATGATATTTACTACTACTATTACCTGAGCGTTTGATATTTTTATAGCATGGAAACAGTGCACAACAACCCCTGGAAAATATTATCCAGCCAGGTACAGTATGATAATAAATGGATCCGGCTTACAGAACACCAGGTCATTAACCCCAATGGCGGCGCCGGTATTTATGGCGTGGTACATTTCAAGAACCTGGCGATAGGCGTGGTAGCGCTGGATGAGGAAGGATATATTTACCTGGTGGGGCAATACCGTTTTCCGCTGGAGCAGTTCTCCTGGGAAATACCGGAAGGCGGCGGCCCCCTGGATGAGGCGCCCCTGGCTTCTGCGCAGCGTGAGCTGCTGGAAGAGACCGGGCTGGTAGCCAAAGACTGGTCCCTTATTGTACACATGCACCTCTCTAACTCCGTATCTGACGAAAAGGGTATGGTATACCTGGCCCGCGGCCTGGAGCAGCGTGCGCCGGAACCGGAAGAAACCGAACAGCTCACTACGCAGCGCATTCCTTTTGAGCAGGCCTACCAGATGGTGAAAAACCACCAGATCACCGATTCCCTGTCCATTGCCGCCATTCAGAAAATAAAGCTGATGATGCTGGAAAAGGAGATCTGAAAATGTGCAGATATGCAAATGTGCAGATGTGCAAATGAAGCCTCTACACAAAGACCCGGGCTGATTAGCTTGATGGATTGCTGCCCATCATCTGCACATTTGCATATCTGCACATCCGCACATAATTTGTAACTTGCAGCATGGATTTTCGTAAAAACGCTACCCGCCGCACCTTTGCACCCAAGCCCAAAGCCTCTTCCATGGTTATAGGGCGGCAGCCGGTGGTAGAAGCAATACAATCCGGTAAGGCCATTGAGCGCATTTTCATGCTGCGCAATGCTACCGGCGACATTATTCCGCAAATAAAGCAGCTCGCCGCACAATACAATATTCCCATTAATGGAGTACCGGTTGAGAAACTGAACAGTCTTACCCAGGCTAATCACCAGGGTATTATTGCCATTACAGGCCAGATCAGCTACCTGGACCTGCAGGATGTGATCTCCCATACTACAGATCAGGGCCTTACACCGCTGTTCCTGATCCTGGACGGTATTACCGATGTACGTAACATTGGCGCCATTGCCCGCAGCGCCGTTTGCTGTGGCGCGCAGGCCATCATAATCCCGGATAAAGGGATTGCAGCGCTGAATGAGGAAGCTATTAAATCCTCTGCCGGCGCGCTGGAAAAAATATCTGTTTGCCGGGTCAACAGCCTGCTGAAAGCCATTGATACCCTGCACCTGAATGGTATTAAAGTAATGGCCAGTGAAATGGAAGCCACGCCCAAGCTGTATGACTGTGATCTGAAAGAGCCGGTGGCTGTGATCATGGGGTCGGAAGATAAGGGAGTGTATCCCGCATTGCTAAAAGCAGCAGATACGCTTTTTCATATACCCATGGCCGGTAACTTTGAATCCTTCAATGTATCAGTAGCAGCGGGTATCATTTTATATGAAGCCATGAAGCAACGGACGTTCAATGTGTGATGCAGGAAGTAAAATGCAGGCATCATACATCTGGCATCCGGTTTCAAATCATCGATCATGAAACTAATCGAATGTCCGCGGGACGCTATGCAGGGATGGCATCACCCCATTCCAACGGCCGGTAAGATCCAATACCTCAATACCCTGTTGCAGGTAGGTTTTGATACCATCGACTTTGGCAGCTTTGTATCGCCTAAGGCTATTCCGCAAATGGCGGATACGGCAGAAGTGCTGTCGTACCTGGATGTTCCGGCAAACGGCAGCAAGCTGCTGGCCATTGTAGCCAACCAGCGCGGGGCAGAAGAAGCCGTGATGTGCGAACCAATTACTTACCTGGGTTATCCGTTTTCCATATCAGAAACATTCCAGCTGCGCAATACCAATAAAACCATTGCAGAATCGCTGGAGCTGGTGCAAACCATGCAGGAGCTGTGTATCAAGAACCGCAAACAGCTGGTGGTATACATCTCTATGGGTTTTGGTAATCCCTATGGCGATCCGTACGACGCGGGCATCGCCATGCAATGGGTAGATGAGCTGACGAAGATGGATATTGGCATTATTTCCCTGGCAGATACCGTAGGCGTAGCAGAACCGGATAACATCACCCGACTGTTTTCCACGCTTATACCCGCTTACCCGCAGGTGGAGTTTGGCGCGCATTTTCACTCCGCCCCGCATAACTGGGAGGAAAAAGTTGCTGCCGCTTATGCGCAGGGCTGCCGCCGGTTCGATAGCACCATTAAAGGTATTGGTGGTTGCCCCATGGCTAAGGACGACCTGGTAGGCAACCTGGCCACAGAAAACCTGCTGCAGTTCTGTAATGAGCATCATGAGCCGCTAACACTGAACCAGCCCGCATTAGCGGATGCGCAGCGTTTAGCGGAAAAGATCTTTACAACCTCGCTCTAACCTTCATTATTAATTCTTCATTATTAATTATACGCATGCACTTCCGCCTTACTTTTCCCATTCAGCCCATAGAGCCGCCCATCGACTACCGCGACCGGCTGTTGCTGATGGGTTCCTGTTTTGCGGAAGAAATGGGTGCGCAGCTGCAACAGCATTTGTTCCGGACTTTGGTGAACCCGCATGGTATCTTATACAACCCGGTGAGCATTACCCAGGCCATACACAGTTACCTGGATGGTAAACAGTATACGGAAGCCGACCTTTTTCAGCACAATGATCTGTGGCATAGCTGGGATCATCACAGCCGCTTTTCCGCACTAACGCCCGCTGCTGCGCTGCAAAATATCAATGCCGCTCAAACGCAGGCTGCACAATGCCTGGAAGAAGCCCGCTGGCTGGTGATCACCCTGGGATCTGCACATGCTTATGTATTAAAGGAAACCGGGCAGCTGGCCGGCAATTGCCATAAAGTACCTATGGCATCTTTTTATAAAAAGCTGCTTACGGTAGATGAGATCATCAGCGCCCTGGATAACATGATGCACCGGCTGTTCTTCCGCAACCGGCATATTAATATCCTGTTTACGATCAGCCCTGTACGTTATGTGCGGGATGGGGTGGTGGAAAATAACCTCAGCAAGGCCATCCTGCTGCAGGCCGTGCATCACCTGGTAAATAAATTTGACCGCCTGTTCTACTTCCCGGCCTATGAGCTGGTGATAGAC